>NZ_CP034450.1:5415000-5739851 GCF_003952505.1 Mesorhizobium sp. M4B.F.Ca.ET.058.02.1.1
TTGGGCCATAGCGGGTGACAGCCCCGTACGCGTAATGCGATCAATCGTCCTCGAGTAAGGCGGGACACGTGAAATCCTGTCTGAAATTGGGAGGACCACCTTCCAAGCCTAAGTACTCGTGCATGACCGATAGCGAACTAGTACCGTGAGGGAAAGGTGAAAAGCACCCCGACAAGGGGAGTGAAAGAGTACCTGAAACCGATTGCCTACAAACAGTGGGAGCCCGCAAGGGTGACCACGTACCTTTTGTATAATGGGTCAGCGACTTAGTGTGACGAGCAAGCTTAAACCGATAGGTGTAGGCGCAGCGAAAGCGAGTCTGAACAGGGCGTTCAGTTCGTCGCATTAGACCCGAAACCGAGTGATCTAGCCATGAGCAGGTTGAAGGTAAGGTAACACTTACTGGAGGACCGAACCCATAACTGTTGCAATAGTTCGGGATGACTTGTGGCTAGGGGTGAAAGGCCAATCAAACTCGGAAATAGCTGGTTCTCCGCGAAATCTATTTAGGTAGAGCGTCGACCGAATACCCCAGGGGGTAGAGCACTGGATGGGCTAGGGGTCCTCACCGGATTACCAAACCTAACCAAACTCCGAATACCTGGGAGTACTAGTCGGCAGACACACGGCGGGTGCTAACGTCCGTCGTGAAAAGGGAAACAACCCTGACCTACAGCTAAGGTCCCCAAGTTATGGCTAAGTGGGAAAGGATGTGAGGATCCCAAAACAACCAGGATGTTGGCTTAGAAGCAGCCATCATTTAAAGAAAGCGTAACAGCTCACTGGTCTAAATAAGGGTCTTTGCGCCGAAAATGTAACGGGGCTAAAGCCATACACCGAAGCTTAGGGTTCGTGAGCAATCACGAGCGGTAGCGGAGCGTTCTGTAAGCTGATGAAGCCGTACCCGTGAGGGCGGTGGAGGTATCAGAAGTGCGAATGCTGACATGAGTAACGTAAGGGGAGTGAGAGACTCCCCCGCCGAAAGACCAAGGGTTCCTGCTTAAAGTTAATCTGAGCAGGGTTAGCCGGCCCCTAAGACGAGGCGGAAACGCGTAGTCGATGGGAACCACGTTAATATTCGTGGGCCTGGAGGTAGTGACGGATTGCACAAGTTGTTCAACCTTATCGGATTGGTTGGGCAGCGGAGCGGTTCCAGGAAATAGCTCCTCCTTATAGACCGTACCCGAAACCGACACTGGTGGTCTGGTAGAGTATACCAAGGCGCTTGAGAGAACTATGCTGAAGGAACTCGGCAAATTGCACGCGTAACTTCGGAAGAAGCGTGACCCTTTTCTGCGCAAGCAGAGGAGGGTGGCACAGACCAGGGGGTAGCGACTGTTTATCAAAAACACAGGGCTCTGCGAAGCCGCAAGGCGACGTATAGGGTCTGACGCCTGCCCGGTGCTGGAAGGTTAAGAGGAGGGGTGCAAGCTCTGAATCGAAGCCCCAGTAAACGGCGGCCGTAACTATAACGGTCCTAAGGTAGCGAAATTCCTTGTCGGGTAAGTTCCGACCTGCACGAATGGCGTAACGACTTCCCCGCTGTCTCCAGCATAGACTCAGTGAAATTGAATTCCCCGTGAAGATGCGGGGTTCCTGCGGTTAGACGGAAAGACCCCGTGCACCTTTACTATAGCTTTACATTGGCATTCGTAGTGGCATGTGTAGGATAGGTGGTAGGCTTTGAAGCCAGGGCGCCAGCCTTGGTGGAGCCACCCTTGAAATACCACCCTTATCTCTATGGATGTCTAACCGCGGCCCGTTATCCGGGTCCGGGACAATGTATGGTGGGTAGTTTGACTGGGGCGGTCGCCTCCTAAAGAGTAACGGAGGCGCGCGATGGTGGGCTCAGAACGGTCGGAAATCGTTCGCTGAGTGCAATGGCATAAGCCTGCCTGACTGCGAGACTGACAAGTCGAGCAGAGACGAAAGTCGGTCATAGTGATCCGGTGGTCCCGCGTGGAAGGGCCATCGCTCAACGGATAAAAGGTACGCCGGGGATAACAGGCTGATGACCCCCAAGAGTCCATATCGACGGGGTTGTTTGGCACCTCGATGTCGACTCATCGCATCCTGGGGCTGGAGCAGGTCCCAAGGGTATGGCTGTTCGCCATTTAAAGCGGTACGTGAGTTGGGTTCAGAACGTCGTGAGACAGTTCGGTCCCTATCTGCCGTGGGTGTAGGAATATTGAAAGGATCTGTCCCTAGTACGAGAGGACCGGGATGGACGGATCTCTGGTGGACCTGTTGTGGCGCCAGCCGCATAGCAGGGTAGCTATATCCGGACGGGATAACCGCTGAAGGCATCTAAGCGGGAAACCCACCTTGAAACGAGTATTCCCTGAGAACCGTGGAAGACGACCACGTTGATAGGCCGGGTGTGGAAGAGCGGCAACGCTTGAAGCTTACCGGTACTAATAGTTCGATCGGCTTGATCGTTCTCATTCCTAATATCCATCTTTGTTCTCACTCACGCTTGTTCCGCCCTTCGGGCGGCGCTACGTGGGTGCGGCGCATCGGCGCCGACGGCCGGTCGGCCTTGCGAAGCTTCGCTTCGAAAGGTGCCAGGCCAAATGAACATCCAAGGCACAAAAAACAGCTTCTCGAACAACGTGCGTTTCGCCGACCTGGTGGTTATGGCGGAGCGGCTGCACCCGATCCCATTCCGAACTCGGCCGTGAAACGCTCCAGCGCTGATGGTACTTCGTCTCAAGACGCGGGAGAGTAGGTCGCTGCCAGGTCTGCCAAACGCACGTTCATCTTCTCATTACGATAGGCCCGCCAAACGGGATCCCGGGCCGCGCAAGCGGCCCTTTCATTTGGCAGGCCTCTTGATTCCGGTAAGCTCAAACTTACCTCTAAGGACGCAAGCTAACGCTTGCTCGTAGTTGACGCGGGGTGGAGCAGCCCGGTAGCTCGTCAGGCTCATAACCTGAAGGTCACAGGTTCAAATCCTGTCCCCGCAACCAAATACAAAACGGCCCGCCTCGCGCGGGCCGTTTTCGTTTGTCACCCTACGGTCTTTCAGCTCGACTCGGCAGAACTTTGCAGCGATGGTCGGCGGCGTCGCGATGCCGCAGGTCCGGCCGCGCGGCTAAGCATAAGGAGCGGAAGATGCGGCAGGCACTGATCGTATGGGGCGGCTGGGAGGGCCATGAGCCGGAACTCGGCGCGCGCGCCGTCAAGACTATGCTCGAGGAAGAGGGATTTGCCGTTCGCGTCGAGACCTCGACCGCGGCATTCGCCGATCCCGCAATCGCCGATCTCAGCCTGATCGTGCCGATCTACACCATGTCCAAGCTTACCAAGGCCGAGGAGTCCAACCTCACCACCGCAATCGCGGGCGGCGTCGGCCTTGGCGGCTATCATGGCGGCATGGGCGACGCCTTTCGCGAATCGACTGACTACCAGTTCATGTGCGGCGGCCAGTGGGTCGCCCATCCCGGCAACATCATCGACTACCGGGTCGACATCGCCCGCCGCGACGATCCGATCATGAGCGGCATCGACGATTTCCGCTACCGCTCCGAGCAGTACTACATGCATGTCGACCCCTCGAACGAGGTGCTGGCGACCACCACCTTCACCGGCGCGCACGCGCCGTGGATCGACGGCGTCGTCATGCCGGTGGTCTGGAAGCGCCGACACGGCGAGGGTCGGGTGTTCTACTCGTCGTTGGGGCATGTGGCCAAGGAGTTCGAGGTACCGCAGATGCGGACCATCCTGCGCCGCGGGCTGGCCTGGGCGGCACGCTGACGCCCGTGCCGAGCGCTGTGGCAATGCCGGCTTGAGATTCTATCACCGCCGGCCCGTTCGGATGATCGCGATCGAACGTGCCGCGTATCTTGCTTCATGACACGCAGACCAGCGGGACCGGTACGACCGGTCCCGCTTTCTGCCTCTTGCAGGTGCGTGCAGCCAAGGCGTCAGGTTTGGACGGCCTCAGGTGACGCGCAATGACCTCATCTCACTGCAACGCGGACGCCGTCGTCGTCGCGAAGGCGATCCACGCACAGGGCGCGAAGGACGAGCGCGGCATCGGCGTAGGTGATCGACCTTTCGCCGCCGGCGGGCAACATGCCGCCGACGGTGTCCAGGACATCGGCCTCGATGCGCCAAGGCAGGATGTCGGTGCAGGTCCGCATGCGACCGAAGACCGAGCTGATCGGGATCATACGGCCTTCGAACTCGACTTGCGGCTCGTCCGTGCCCGGAGTCCAGGCCTGGTAGGCTTCCAGAGCCTCGTCGAAGGCGCCATGCAACTGGATTGGGGCATGGCCCTCGTGCAGGGCGGGCAGCAGGCGTGTGGTCATCGGTTTCCTCCTCGATCGCGGCAGCAATCCATGCTGTCAACGCCCCCGCGCCCTTGGTGAATTGATTGGTCTATTGCACCGGCCTGATGGTGATGGGATCTGGAACGATCTCCAGAAATGTCTGCGTCATCGTCATCTCCTGATCATTCGAACACGAATGCGAAAAGGCCAGGCACTGGAAGGGCAGTATGACTTGCTCCGACTCAAATGTCTATCAAACTTGTAGACATTCGTTAGGCTAAGCTAAGATGACCTCAATCGCCTCGTCACTGACCTTGTCGAGAGGCCGGCAAGCGTCTGATCACGATGAACCGGTATTTGGCTCCAGACGATAGCTCGCTCCATCGAAAACAAAGGCGTTGCCGCGTAGCCTGCCGCCGAACGGTATCAGCGGAAAGCAAATGGGAATTCGGAGCGACGATCGTCCAGGGAGGACCGTCGCATGGCGTGGTGCTTGTTAGCGATTCCAGAAATCGCGATGTGGTGTGAGCAACTCGTCCGCGATTTCGGGGAAAGGGCCAAAGACCTCGATCTTTTTCTGGCCGGAGCCGAGTACGGTGCGCGAAGAAAGACTCATCGTCGGATTCTCCGGGTGATCCCCGGTGAGCGCCAGGAGGTCGGTCTCCTCGAAGCCGTAGACCAGCCGGCCGATATTCGCCCAGTAGAGCGTGCCTGTGCACATTGCGCAGGGCTCGCCCGTCGTGACCAACGTGCAGGTCCAGAGAAACTCTGGCCGGTAGGCGGTCGCTGCGCGCCGGGCGAGTTCGGTCTCGGCATGGCGCACCGTGTCGAGATTGCCCTGCCGCATCAGCACGCGGTCGTCCGGGCCGACCAGCACCGCACCGAACGGATGATGGCCATGCGCGGCCGTGTCGCGGGCAACGGCGTCAGCGGATCGGAGGTGAGCGAGCATCTGATCGCGGGTCATGGCAAAATCCCCTCACGCCGACACTCACTCCCATGCGCGGCTGTTGAGCTGAGATTGCTGCCAGGGGGCGCGATTGGCAAGAGCCAACCGTCGCTTGAGCGTCCACCTGCTGATGACAATCGCCGCCGAACCGTTTCCCGGAAATGCTCTAGACGCTCTCCAGGTAAGTCTCGATCTCGAAGTCGCTGACGTTGAGCGCGAAGGTGTTCAGTTCCTGGCGCTTGCAGGCGACGAAGGACTGGCGCAGCGTGGCCGGGAAGATCTCCGCCACCAGTGGCCCGCCTTCGAAGCTGGCGATGGCCGAGGCCCAGTCCGGCGGCAGCTTCGCCAGCGTGAGCCCTTGTCCCTCGCCGCCGGTCGGTTCGCCGGGCGACAGTTCTTTCTCGATGCCGATCAGCGCCGCGCCCAGGATTGCCGCCAGCACCAGGTAGGGATTGGCGTCGGCGCCGGAAACGCGATGCTCGATGCGGCGCGCCGCGGAGGGCCCGCCGGGAATGCGGATCGCCACCATGCGGTTCTCGTAGCCCCAGGCAACCGCGGTCGGCGCGTAGGAGCGCGGCCGCAGCCGGCGATAGGAATTGAAGTGCGGGGCGAACACCAGCGTGCTCTCCGCCATCGCCGCAAGCAGCCCGCCGACTGCATGACGCATGGTGTCGGAGCCCTGGTCGCTGCCGTCGTCGAAAATGTTGCGGCCGTCCTTATCGATGACGCTGAAATGGACATGGAAGCCGTTGCCGGCGCGCTCCCCATAAGGCTTGGCCATGAAACAGGCGGCAAAGCCGTGCTTGCGGGCGATGCCCTTGACGGTGCGCTTGAACAGAACGGCGTCGTCGGCGGCGCGCAAGGCGTCCGGCACATGGTTGAGGTTGATCTCGAACTGGCCGACGCCGTTCTCGGCGATCGCGGTGTCGACGGGAATGCCTTGCATGCGGCAGGCCTCGTAGACGTCATGGATGAAGGCCTCGAAATCGTCGATCTCGTCGATCGAGAGCGCGGCATCGGAATCGAGGCGCCGGCCAGTGATCGGTGAAACCGGACCGACGGGGCGCTGCGACGTGGGGTCGACGAGGTAGAATTCGAGCTCGGTCGCGGTGACCGGGGTCAGGCCGAGCGCGGCGTAGCGGTCGAGAATGCGGGCGAGCGCGCGGCGCGGGTCGCCGAGATAGGGCGCGCCGTTTTCATCGGCGAGCCACAGCGGCAGAAGCGCTGTCGGATGCGCCGTCCAGTTGACGGGCAGGATGCCGCGCCCGGTCCACTGGCAAAGCCCGTCGGCGTCGCCGGTCGAGAAGACCTGCGCATTGCCTTCGATATCCTCGCCCCAGATGTCGAGCCCGATCAGCGAGTAGGGCATGCGCAGCTTGCCTTCGAGCGCCTTACGCGCCTGCTCGACGGGAATGCGCTTGCCGCGCATGATCCCGTTCAGATCGCACACCGCGGCCCTCAGGCTCTGGATGTCCTCCCTGCTTTCAAGCCAGTTCAAAACGTCCGCAATTGCATCGCTCAATTTCCAGCCCCTTGGTTCTTTCTGTAGCCATCGCGGCTACGATATCCATTTTTCAGCTTGTGAGTTCATGAAAGGTCGCCATGGATGCTTCCAGGCAATTTTCCTTCATTTTTTCAATTTGCTAGCTGGGATATCGGGGGGCATTTCAGGTCCGTATTGTGCGATCTGCGATCGCAACATAGCTGGATGACGCGGGAAAGCCAAGCCGTGATTTGGCGCCTTCGGCTTGTGCTCGAATGGGCCCTGCAGTCTGCCTAGTGGCGCAGGTCCGGGAATTTCACCTGGCCGAGGATATGTGTCGCACCCTCGTCGATGTCGCGCACGATGGCCGCGCGGGCCCGTTCGCCGTCCTGCGCCTCGATCGCCGCGACGACTTCCTCGTGATAGTCGATGCCGAGAATGCCGGCGAGGCCGTCCTCGAAGCCGATCGCCAGGTTCCTCAGGAACGGACCGACCTGCATCCACACCGTCTCGATCAGGAAGATCATCTGCTCGTTGCCGCAGTGGCGGTAGATCGAGAATTTGAAGTCGTGGTTCTTGCGCAGATAGTCGTCGATGTTTCCGCCGCGCGCGGCCTGGGTGAGCTCGGTGCAATGGCGGCGGATGGCGCGCAGATTGTTGCCGTTGATGCGTTTCGTGGCGAGCTCGGTGGCCGTACCTTCCAGGATGGTGCGCACGGCGGTCAATTGCGAGAAGCGTTCGGCCGAGATCAGCGGCACCTCGACGCTGCCGTTCGGCATCGGGCTCAGTGCCCTCAAGGCCTGCAGCCGGGTGAAGGCGCTGCGCACCGGCATGTCGCTGGTGCCGAGCTCCTTCGCGAGCTTGCGCGAGGTCAGCTTCTGGCCGGGCTGCAACTGGCCCGACATCAGAGCCCGCACGAGCTCCAGATAGACTTTCTCATGCAACGGAACGGTATCGACAGCGGTCAGCCCGAATTGCGATTTGTCGGCCATTGGCGATGCGTTGCTTCACTCGTCCTGAAATCTGCCCGGTCGGCTCTGTCGGCGGCCCGGATGTGTTGCGAGCGGCTTTGGAACCACGATAGACGGTTACAGCGCGCCGCCGCAAGTGCGGGCTTTGGCGGCCATCCGGCCCGTTGCCAGCGATGCCCCCTAACCTACTCCAATGCCGGCCAGGAGGCCGCCATCGATCCTGTAGTCGGCGCCGGTGCAGAAGCTCGCCTTGGAGGAGCACAGGAAGGCGATGAGTTCAGCCACTTCCTCCGGCTCGCCGATGCGGCCGAGCGGATGCGCCTCGCCAAAGCGCTTGAAGGCTGCTTCTATATCGGCGTTCGGGTCGTCGCCGCGCGCGGCCCTTTCGAGGATCGGCGTGCGGATCGAACCCGGGCTGACCGAGTTCACGCGAATGCCCTGGCGGGCATAGTCGAGCGCCAGCGAGCGCGTCAGCGTGTGGATGGCGCCCTTGGTGGTGGCGTAGGCGGCGACATTCTGCTGGCAGGCAGTGCCCTGCACCGAGGCGACGTTGACGATGGCGCCGCCGCCGCGCCTGATCATCTCGGGGATGCCGTAGTGGGCGGTGAGGTAGATGGAACCGACATTGACGGACATCGCCCGGTTCCAGGTCTCGAAGTCGGTGCTGGTCGCGGTGCCATAGGGATGCACCGCGGCGGAATTGACGATGACGTCCAGACCGCCGAAGCGGCCGACACCGGCGGCGATCGCCTGGGCGACCTGGTCCGGCACGGATACATCGACAGTCGCCACCAGCGCGGCGGCGCCGTTGCGGTCGAATTCGTCCTGCATCGCCGCATTGGCGCTCTCGTCGATACCGAGCGCGACGATCGCCGCTCCGCCCGCCGCGAGGCGCCTGGCGCTCGCCAGGCCGATCCCGGTCGTCCCAGTCACCAGGGCGATCTTGCCGTCGAAATCCTTCATTGCCGAAACTCCGTGATTGTCGCCGGGATTTGCAGGCGCGGCGCCGTAGCCGATCCTCATAATGCGCAGGATGACAGGCGACAAGAACGCGTATCCCGTCGGGCGGCGGCTGCCCGATTTGACTCCCTGTCGCGGCCGACAATAAGGTCCCGCCGGAATCACAAAAGAGGGTGTCATGGAACAATGCTGGCGCTGGTACGGCCCTGACGATCCGGTCACGCTCGACCATATCAAGCAGGCCGGAGCGACCGGCATCGTAACGGCACTGCACAACATCTATGACGGCAGCGCCTGGCCCCTGGATACTATCCTCGAGCGCAAGCGCATCATCGAGGCGGCCGGGCTGACCTGGTCGGTGGTGGAAAGCATTCCCGTCCATAACTCGATCAAGATCGGCGCGGCGGAACGGCAGCGTTACGCCGGCTGGTACAAGGACACGATCCGGGCGCTGGCCAAGGCCGGCATTTCCACCATCTGCTACAATTTCATGCCGGTGGTCGACTGGACGCGCACCGATCTCATGTACCGGCTGCCGACCACCGGCTATGCCTTGCGCTTCGACGCGATCGACTTCGCCGCCTACGATGTCTTCGTGCTGAAGCGCAAGAATGCCGAGGCAAGCTACAGCCCGGCGCGTCTCAAGGAGGCGGAAGCGCGGCTGAAATCCCTGAGCGACGAGCAGATCGAAAAGGTCGAGCGCAACCTGATCGCCGGCCTGCCGGCCACCGAGCGCAAGTACAATCGCGACACGATGCGCGACGCGCTCGCCGACTACGACGCCATCGGCCCGGCGGAACTGCGCGCCAACCTTGCCTGGTTCCTGAGCGAGATCATCCCGGTCGCCGAGGAGGTCGGGGCGCGCATGTGCATCCACCCGGACGATCCGCCCTTCTCGCTGTTCGGGCTGCCGCGGGTCGTCTCCACCGCCGCCGACGCGCGCTTCATCCTGGAGACGGTCGACAGCCCGGCCAACGGCCTGACCTTCTGCACCGGCTCCTACGGCGTGCGCGCCGACAACGATCTGGTCGCGATGATCGGGGAATTCGCCTCAAGAATCCATTTCGCGCATCTGCGCAACGTGACGCGCGAGGCGGACGGCTCCTTCTACGAGGCCGAGCACCTGGAAGGCTCGACCGACATGGCGGCGGTCATACTGGCGCTGATGAAGGAAGAGGCGCGCCGGCGCATGGCAGGCCGGTCCGACTGGCGTATCCCGATGCGCCCCGACCATGGCCACCTGCTTGCCGACGACATCGGCAAGACCAGGATCAATCCCGGCTACTCGCTGATCGGGCGGCTGAAAGGCCTCGCCGAACTGCGCGGCATCATGCGCGCGGTGGAGCGGTTCGAATTGGCCTGAGGCGCAACCTCCAGAGGCCCTAAGCCGGGCGGGCGGCGGGGCCCTCGTTCATCTGGAGGGAACGCTTTCCGGTTGCCGGCGCGCCTCGTGGGCCCTGGCGACAAAATTGCGCCAGCCGCCATAGGCCGAGATATCCGTCGCCGCCAGCAGGCCGGCGGTTTCGGCAAGGAACCCTTTCGCCGATGTGCCGTCGTCGAGCTCGATGGTGCCGATTCCGAGCGGCGGCGGGATAGCGGCGACGAAACGGCCGAAGGCATCGGCGCAAAGCCGCCAGACCTCCACCTCGATAGCCGCGCCGCCGCTGCCGACCCGGACCAGCCCGGGCTTGGGTGGGATTTGGCCGGCAAGCTCATAGAGCTTGTAGGAAGGGCTCGTCCGCGTCGCCCGGCAGAAACGCGCTCCGGCATTCTTCAACTGGCCATTGAGCGGCATTCCCGAGAGGTGCGCGCCGACCACCACCAGTTCGATGCTGTCCTCGGCGGGCGCGGCGGCGGGCTGAGCACTTGGCTGCCGCCATCCGGTCGCGCCGAGGGTGAGATCGCTGGCTGAATGAAGGTCGCGCGCGACCGACGCGAGGAGGCCATCCTTTCCTGCCGCGGCCAACAGGGTCACGCTCATCGGCAGGCCGTCGGCGCGTGTGCCGGTCGGCACGGCGATTCCGCACATGTCGAGCAGATTGACGAAATTGGTGTAGGTGCCCAACCGGCTGTTGGTGGCGATCGGATCGGCAAGCACGGCATCGAGCGTGTAGTGGATTGGCGCCGTCGGCAGGCAGAACAGGTCGACGGAGGCGATGACCGGGGCGAGCCGCGCCTTATAAGCCTGCAGGGCATAGAACCCGCGGAAGGCGTCGGCGGCCGATAGGTTTCTGGCGCCGCCGATAATCTTGCGCGTCACGGGATGGAGGGCCGCTTCGTTCACCTCGAAGAAGTCGCGGATCGCGGCATAGCGTTCCGCCACCCAGGCGCCCTCGTAGAGAAGATCGGCGGTGGCGTAGAAGTCGCCGAACGGGATCTCGACCAGGCGGCAGCCGAGCCGCGACAGCAAGGCCAGCGACGCCTCGAAACCAGCCTGCATTGCCGCATCGCCGAAGAATTTCAGGTCGGCTTTTGCCGGGATACCGACGCTCAGCGCCGGCGGGCGCGCCGCGAGCGATTGGACGGCGATGTCACGCGAATAGGGATCGGCCGCGTCGCGCGCGGCGGCGACGGAGAATACCGCATAGGCGTCGTCGACGGTCAGCGCGAAGACCGAGACGCAGTCGAGCGTCCGGCAGGCTGGCACGACGCCAGCCGTCGACAGCGCGCCGACGCTCGGCTTCAGCCCGACGACGCTGTTGAGGCCGGCCGGAACGCGACCCGAGCCGGCGGTATCGGTGCCAAGCGCGAAGGAGACGATGCCGCGCGCCGTCGCCACGGCCGAGCCGGAGGAGGAGCCGCCGGGCACCAGTTTCGGATCGATCGCATTCCTCGGGATCGGCCACGGCGTGCGCACGCCGACCAGACCGGTGGCGAACTGGTCGAGATTGGTCTTGCCGACGACCAGGGCGCCCGCGGCCCTGAGCCTCGCCACCACGGCGGCGTCCCTTGCGGGCGTGTAGGCATATTCGGCGCAGGCGGCCGTGGTCGGCATGCCGGCGACGTCGATATTGTCCTTGACGGCGAAGGGGATGCCCCAGAGCGGCCTGGCCACGGGGTCGAACGGCCCGAGCGCGTCGGCCGCGGCCAGCATCTCGGCTCTCGTCGCAAGGTGGATGAAGATGCCGGGGTCGCCAGCGGCTTCGATGCGGGCCAGCACCGTATCGATCACATCGGCGATGCCGATGCCGCTTTGGTAGGCCGCGTGCAGGCTGCCGATGTCGAAATGGATGTCGCTCATCTCGTGTCCCCCAGAATGGTCACCGGCAAATCCCACTGGATCAGCACGACGCAGCCGTCCTTCGTCCACACCGAATGCTCGGTGCCGACCGGATTGAGGATCACGCTGCCTGCCGGATAGTCGCCGTTCTCGTCGCTCTGCGTGCCTTCCAGCACGACGATGGTTTCCAGCCCGACATGACGGTGGCGCGGCACGCCGGCGCCCGGCTGGTATTTGAGCACCGCGACCGACGGTTCGACCGGACCGCCCTTGAGCAGCCAGTGCACGCCGATGCCGTCGCGGAAAGGCTCGAACACCAGGTCGCGCCAGCCGCCGTCGAGCAGGCCGGCAAAGGCAAGGTTAGGCATTCGCAATTCCCTCGAGAACCTGATCGGTCGTCGCCGTCCAGCCGACGATCGCGCCCTGCGCCCGGATCATCGCCAGGGCGGCCGCCTTGAATTCGGGAAAGTAGCTTTCCGTCGCGTCCTCGGCGACGAGGCACTCGTAGCCGCGGTCGTTGGCCTCGCGCATCGTCGTCTGCACGCAGACCTCGGTCGTCACGCCGGCAAAGATGAGTTGCCGGGCGCCGATCCGCTTCAGGTCTTCGCCGAGGCCGGTCGCGTAGAAGGCGCCCTTGCCGGGCTTCTCGATGACGATCTCGCCGGGCAGGGGCGCGAGCTCGTCGAGGATCGCGGTGCCCGGTTCGCCGGCGATCAGCACGCGCCCCATCGGACCGACATCGCCGATGCGGATCGACGCGTTGCCGCGGTCCCGCTTGGCGGGCGGCAGGTCCGACAGGTCGGGCCGATGGCACTCCATGGTGTGGATCACCGGCAGGCCGGCGGCGCGAAAGCCTTCGATCAGCCGCTTCACCGTGGGAACGATCGCGGTGATCCGGCTGACGTCGTTGCCGAGGCTGGCGCCGAAGCCGCCCGGCTCGGCGAAGTCGCGCTGCATGTCGATGACAATGAGCGCCGTCGCCTCGGGCTTGAAGGCGAAGGCGAAGGGCTGTGCTGCGATTTCCGCCATCAGTGATGCCCCGCCATGTGCTCGCCGATCGTCTGCACGCTCGCCTGCGCGATCGGCGTCTCGTAGACGAGCGCGCCGTCGGACATCACGAGGATGCGGTCGGAGAGTTCCAGGAGTTCATCGAGGTCTTCCGACATCAGCAGCACCGCTGCCCCCGCATTGCGCGCCTTCATGATGCGGGCGCGGATTTCGGCGACGGCGGAGAAGTCGAGGCCGAAGCACGGGTTGGAGACGATCAGCAGGTCGACCTCGCCGGTGAGCTCGCGGGCGAGCACCGCGCGCTGCACGTTGCCGCCCGACAGCGAGGCGATGGGTGAGGAGAGCGAAGCCGTCTTGACCTTGAACTGCTCGACCAGCCGGGCGCTGAAGGATTTGATGGCGCCGGCGCTGATCCAGCTCACCGGCTTGCCGTTGCCGTCCACGTCGAAGGTGCGGAAGGCGATGTTCTCGGCGACTGTCATCCTCGGCGCGCAGGCATTCTTGAGCGGTTCCTCCGGGATCAGCCGCACGTTGAGGGCGCGCGCCTCTGCCCGCGTCGCCGCATAGGCGGAGCCGCGCACCATCACCTCGCCGCCATTGCGCGGGCGCTGCCCGGCCAGCACTTCGAGAAATTCCTTCTGGCCGTTGCCGGAGATGCCTGCGATGCCGACGATCTCCCCGGAGCGAACGCCGAGATCCGCGATGTCGATCGATTTGTGGCCGGTGCGGTCGGGCGCCCTCAGTGCCTTCACCTTGAGCACAATCTCGGCGTCCGGCTTAGGCTCGACGCGGCTGTCCAGGGCGGCGATCGGCTGGTCGCCGATCATCATCGCCGCCATCTCTCGGTGAGAAAGGTCGGCGACCTTGCTGGTCCCGGTGAGCCTGCCCTTGCGCAGCACCGTGATGTCGTCGGCGAATGCCGTGACCTCATGGAATTTGTGGGAGATCATCAGCACGGTGAGATCGCCGGCCATGGTCATGCCGCGCACCAGGCCAAGCACTTCCTGCGCCTCGCCCGGGGTAAGCACGGATGTCGGCTCGTCCAGGACCAGGAAATTGCGGCCGAGGTAGAGCTGCTTGATGATCTCAAGCTTCTGTTTCTCGCCGGCGGCGAGCTCGGCCACCTTGACGTCGAGCGGCAGCTTGAAGGGCATGCGCTCCATGAATTGGGCAAGCGCGCCGCGCTCCTTGCGCCAGTCGATGACACCGGGCACCTTCTCGCGCGAGATGACCAGGTTCTCGGCGCCGGTCAGCGACGGGACGAGCGTGAAATGCTGGTAGACCATGCCGAGACCGAGCGCCGAGGCATCCCTGGGGCTGGCGATCGTCACCTCGCGTCCGTCGACCAGCATGTCGCCCGACGTTGGGTGGTAGAAACCCATCATGCATTTGACCAGCGTCGACTTGCCGGCGCCGTTCTCGCCGAGCAGGGCGTGGAAGGAGCCGGCCAGCACCTTGATCGAGACGTCGTCGAGCGCCGTGAAGGCGCCGAAGCGCATGGTCATGCCGATGGTCTCGACGCCGATCGCCTTGCGATGGGGAGTTCCGCTCATCGCCGGTCCCTCACGGCAATTGGGCGACGAGCGCGGCGGAATTCGACACCGCGCCGAAGACGCCGCCCTGCATCTTGATCATCTTGATCGCCGCCAGATGGTTGCCGTAGTCGGTCGCCCCGCAGCAGTCCTCCAGCATCACGCATTCGAAGCCGCGATCGTTGGCCTCGCGCATGGTGGTGTGCACGCAGACATCGGTGGTGATGCCGGTGAGCACGATGTTTGCGATGCCGCGCTGGTTGAGGATCAGTTCGAGGTCGGTGGCGCAGAACGAACCCTTGCCGGGCTTGTCGATGATCGGCTCGCCCTCGGCCGGATAGAGGTCGGGGATGATGTCCCAGCCCGGCTCGCCGCGCACCAGGATGCGCCCGCAAGGGCCGGGGTCGCCGATGCCGGCATTGATGCGGCGCGAGCGCCAGCGCTTGTTGGCGGGAAGGTCGGCAAGGTCGGGGCGATGGCCCTCGCGCGTGTGGATGATGGTGTAACCCTTGGCCCGCATGGCGGAGAGCACCGACTTGATAGGCTCGATCGGCGCCCTGACCAGCGACAGGTCATAGCCCATATGGTCGACATAGCCCCCCGGTCCGCAGAAATCGGTCTGCATGTCGATGATGATCAGCGCCGTGTTGTCCGGCCCCAGATCGCCATTGTAGGGCCAGGGATAGGGATCGGCGTCGATGTAGCGCTGGGTGATCTCGGCTCTGGCGTTCATGGCAAAACTCCGGTCTCGCGAGCGGTTCCTGGGAGGGTCACTTGGTGATCGACAGTTCGCCCGGCGCGCCGGCGAGCGTGCGGCTCGGCGACGAGGTGGCGATCATGATGATGAGGGTGAGGATGTAGGGCGCGGCGTAGAACAGGTAGTAGCCTTGCGTCACGCCCACCGACTGCAGCGCAGGACCGAGGGCGCCGGCGCCGCCGAACAGCAGCGCGGCGGCGAAGCAGCCGAGCGGGTTCCAGCGCGCGAAGATGACCAGCGCCACCGCCATCAGCCCCTGGCCCGACGAGATGCGCTCCGTCCAGCTGCCGGGATAGTAGAGCGACAGGTAGGCGCCGCCGATGCCGGCCAGCGCGCCGCCGACGCCAGTGGCGAGCAGACGCACCGTGTTCGGGTTGAGGCCCATGGCGCGCGCGGCATCGGCGCTGTCGCCGACCACGCGCACGATCAGGCCGACACGGGTGTTGCGGAAGGCCCACCAGAGGAAGACGGCAAGCGCTGCTCCGATCAGGAACAGCACGTTGACGTTGAGCGCCGCCTGCACCTGCGGGATGTTCGACCAGGCACCGAACGGGATCGCTGGCAGGTCCGGCGCCGAGGGCTGGATGAACGGCTTGCCGAAGAAGAAGGCTAGCCCAGAGCCGAACAGCATCAGGGCGATGCCGATGGCGATGTCGTTGACCTTCGGGAATTTGCAGATCCAGCCATGGAAGAGACCGAAGCAGAGGCCGGCGATTGCCGCCGCAAAAAGGCCGAGCCATGGCGAGCCGGTCATCACGGCGACCGCGTAGGCGCTCATGGCGCCGAACACCAGCGTGCCCTCGAGGCCGAGATTGATGCGGCCGGAGCGCTCGGTGATGGCTTCGCCGAGCGACACGAAGATGAAGGGGGTGGAGACGCGGATGGCGCCGCCCAGTATGGCGAGCGGCACGCCCCAGAGGCCGATGTCGGTCGTTTCCATCAGGCGCTCCCCTTCAGGACATCAGGCCCCTGCCAGAGGTCCGGGTTGAAGGGCTTGAAGCGGCCGTAGAGGGTCTCGCTGAACAGGATGACGATGAAGAGCATGCCCTGCAGCACAAGCACGGTCGCATCGGGTAGGTCCATGCGGCGCTGGATCAGGCCGCCGGAGGCGTCGATGCCGCCGAGCAGGATGGCGACCGGGATGATGGCGAGCGGATTGTGGCGGGCAAGGAAAGCAACGAGGATGCCGGTATAGCCGTAGCCGGCGGCGAGCGAGCCGTTGGCGCTGCCTTGCACGGCGGCGACCTCCAGCATTCCGGCAAGCCCGGCGAAGCCGCCGGCAAGCGCGGTGAAGCCGACGATCAGCGGGCCGACGGCAAGGCCCTGCACCTGCGCCGCCCTGACATTGCCGCCGGCGATGCGAGCGGCGAAGCCCCAGCGGGTCTTCTCGATCAGCAGCCAGGAGAGCACGCAGGCGAGGATGCCGACGACGAGGCCCCAATGCACCTCCATGCCCAGGATGTTGCCGATGCGGTAGATGTCGGCGAGCGGCTGGGTCGAGGGCTTGTTGAGCGAGGCCGGATCGCGCAGCGGGCCTTCAACCAGGTAATTCATCAGCGCGATGGCGATGTAGGCCATCAGCAGGCTGGAGATGGTCTCGTTGACGGCGCGGTAATGGCGGAGCGCGCCGACGGCACCAATCCAGATGCCGCCGGCGGCCACGCCCCCCACGCCCATGAGGAGGATGACGAGAAAGGATGGCGCGCCATTCAGCACCACACCAATGGCGGCGGCGGCGACGCCGCCGAGCACGATCGCGCCCTCGCCGCCGATGACGACCAGCCCAAGGCGCGCGGGCAGCGCCACGCAGAGCGCCGCGAGCAGAAGCGGAGCGCCGCGCGACAGCGAGTTCTGGATCGAGAACCAGGACCCAAAGCCGCCCCGCCACATGGTCTCGTATAGCTGGACCGGCGACTTGCCGACCAGCGCCACGAACAGGCTGAACAGCACCATGCCGACGACCAGCGCCGCGAGCGGAATGACAAACGCCTCAGCTCGCCTGGCGGTCCATTCGAGCGCCGCCCGATATCCCTTGGCACCGAGAATGGCCGGCATGTCCGCGCTGCTCACCGTGTCCGTCATCGTCCCGACTCCCTTAGTCGGCTCAGGCGGTCGAGCCGACGACGCCCTCGACGAGATAGTCCATGCTTTCAAGCTCGATGGCGGTCTCGGCGAAGGCCTGGCCTCCAGTGGCGACGACGACGCCCTTGTTGCTCTTCAGCGGGCCCTTGATGACGGAGAAGCCGCCCTTCATCATGTCGGCTAGCGTGCCGTCGAACTGCTTGCGGGCCACTTCGTTCACGGCGGGCCCGAGCGGGCTCATCTTGACGAAGCCGTCGGCCAGGCCGCCGCGGGTGAAATTGGGCAGCGGCGTGCCGGCGATGAGGTCATCGACGAACATCTTGTAGACCTTGGCCCAGTTCCATTCCGCTCCGGTCAGGTATTTCTCCGGTGCCAGCGGGCTCTGGTTGGCGTGATAGCCGCAGACGAAGGCGCCGCGGCCGGCGGCCGTCTCGACCACCACCTTCGGGCTGTCGACATGGCAGGTGATGACGTCGGCGCCCTGGTCGACCAGCGCGTTGGTGGCCTCGGCCTCCTTGACCGCCAGCGACCATTCGCCGGTGAAGATCACCTGGCAGGTGATCGCCGGATCGACCGAACGGGCGCCGAGCAGGAAGGAATTGATGTTGAGCAGGACCTGCGGGATCGGCTTGGCGGCGACGAAGCCGAGCTTCTTCGATTTGGAGGCGTGACCGGCGACGACGCCGTTCAGATACTGGCCCATGCCGATATAGCCGAAATAGGAACCGGCGTTCATCGGGTGCTTGTCCTTGTTCCACATCCCGCCGCAATGGCGGAACTGCACGTCGGGGAACTTCGCGCACATGGCGAGCATATGCGGATCGAAATAGCCGAAGGAGGTCGGGAAGATCAGCGAGGCGCCGTCGAGGTTGATCATCGATTCCATCGTCTTCTGGACGTCGACCGTCTCGGGAACGTTCTCTTCCTCGACGACGGAAATGCCCTCGATGCTCTTCAGCGTCGCCGCGCCCTCTGCATGCGCCTGGTTGTAGCCGTAGTCGTCCTTCGGGCCGACATAGATGAAGCCGACGGTCGCCGACGCGGCGAACGCCCTGCGGATCGGAAAGGCTGCCGAGGCCAGACCGAGCGCCGCTCCGGCGGCGGAGGTCCTGAGCAGATCGCGGCGGCTAAGTTTGAATCTCGCGGTCATATCGAATGCTCCCCTTTTTGGACCCGATCTCCGGGCCGGTTGCTATCCACTGGAAAAGTGCATGCAATCACTGTGCCAGTTTCAAAGCTTGCTTTTTCGCAATAAAATCAATGTGTGGGTTTAGAGGCTCTGCATAAACGCAAGGCAAGTGCATGCACTTTTTGCCTGATAAATGACCAGTTTGACATTGAGGTTAAAATCTAGGCATACAGGTGCAGCCTTGAGTCGAAATTCAGCCCGGGAGCCGTCCACCTCGCGGGTCTGCCTGCAACAAACTGGACGGAGGAGACGTGTCGGCAAAGCGCAGCTTGGTCAGGTCGGGCACGACCGTGGATCAGATGGTGAGGGCGATCGCGGACCGCATCGTCACCGGCTATCTGCGCCCCGGCGAAAGGCTCGACGAGGTCTCGCTAGCCGCCCGCTTCGACGTTTCGCGCACGCCCGTCCGCGAGGCGCTCGGCCATCTGAGCGCCATGGGGCTGGTCGAGAGGCGGCCCAACCGCGGCGCCATCGTCGCCGTGGTGACGCAGGAGCATCTCGCCTCGATGTTCGAAAGCATGGCCGAGCTGGAAGCGATCTGCGCGCGCTTCTCGGCCGAGCGCATGACCGGTGGCGAGCGCCGAGCGCTCGAGATGGAACATCAGGCCTCGGCGCGCCTGGTGCAGCTCGGCGCCGAGGAGGACTACGAGTATTTCAACACCGAGTTCCACAGCCGGCTTTATCGTGGCGCCCACAACGCGCATATCCAGGACCTGACCGTGACGACGCGCAGCCGGCTGGCGCCGTTCCGGCGGGCGCAGTTCATGCTGCCCGGCCGGCTGGCCAAATCCTGGCAGGAACACGATTTGATCGTCACCGCGATCATGCGCGGCGACGGCGCGGCGGCGGGCAAGGCCGCCAGGGATCATGTCTCGATCGTCAGCGAGGCGAGCGCAGTGTTCGCGGCCGTCGAGCCGATGACCTCCGCGCTCAGCCGATCTGCGCGTCAATGATCTCGACGAAGCGCGCGAAGAGGCCGGCCTGCGACTTGATCTTGAGCTTGCGGTAGATGTTGCGGCGGTGGACCTTGACGGTTCCCGGCACGATCCTGAGCGCCCGCGCGATCGATTCCGTCGAGTGGCCCTGAAGCACCAGGTCGACGACCTGCTTTTCGCGCGAGGTGAGCGACAGGCTCTTCCAGATATGCGCGCGGTCGAATTCGCTAGGAACAGCCGCCGCCTCGCCGCGCGGTGTCGTCGCCGGCTCGTCGGCCGGCAGGTTCGGCCAGCGCAGCCTGACCAGGCCGATCACCGCCGGGGCCATGTCGCGCAGCAGCCTGGCGTCGGCGGTGCCGAACGAACCCGAGGCGCGCAGCCGCATCAGCGACAGCACCAGCGCGTCCTTGCCCGGCAGCGGGACGAAGAAGCCGACCTCCTCGGCGAGCTTGGTCTGGCTGTAGTAGGAGCGGTAATACTCGCTGGCATAGAAGCGGTCCGGCGCCAGTTCGCGCATGCGCCAGAAGCCTTCCTTGCGCTCGACCGCCGCATGGTGGAACGGGTCGAGCAGGTAGGGGCCGTCCTGATAGAGCGCGACGAAGACGTGGCTCTCGGCCGGCGAGAAGGTCTCGAACAGCAGCGGCGGGCGCGCGGCGCCCCTATAGCCGAAGATGACGCAATGATCGAAGCTGACATGGCCGCGCAGCCAGCCGACGATGGCGCGGCCGAAATGATCGCTGCCAGCTTCGCGCGTCGCGGCGATGACGGCGCCGAGCCCGTTGTAGTCATCGCTGCGGGAAACGGCCAATTCATACCCCTTTAAATGATAAAATAGGCTAAATATACCACCGGCGAGGTATATACTAGCCGGCATTGGCTCTGGTAGCGTTTCGAAATCAACTCGCCCTGGAGCCCGCCTTTGACTGCAGCGCCCGATATCGAGTTTCGCGCGGTCACCAAACGCTACGGCGCGGTCATCGCGGTCAGCGGCATTGACCTTGCGATCCCGCCCTCCGCCTTTGTCGCTTTGCTCGGGCCGTCCGGATGCGGCAAGACGACCTGCCTGCGCATGATCGGCGGCTTCGAGCAGCCGAGCGAAGGCCAGGTGCTGATCCGCGGCCGCGACATGGCAGGCACGCCGCCCTACCGGCGGCCGGTCAACATGGTGTTCCAGCAATACGCGCTGTTTCCGCATCTCGATGTCGAGGACAACATCGCCTACGGGCTGCGCCAGGCGAGGCCCAGGCTGTCGTCGCGCGAGATCTCCTTGAGGGCCGGCGAGGCGCTGGCCATGGTGCGGCTCGCCGGCTATGGCCGCCGCAAGATCCACGAGCTTTCCGGCGGCCAGCAGCAGCGTGTCGCGCTGGCCCGCGCGCTGGTCAACAAGCCAGCGGTGCTTCTGCTCGACGAGCCGCTGGCGGCGCTCGACAAGAAGCTGCGCACCGACATGCAGATCGAGCTGCAGAACCTGCAGCGCGAGATCGGCATCACCTTCGTGCTGGTCACGCACGACCAGGAGGAAGCGCTGTCGATGAGCGACCTCGTCTGTGTCATGAATGGCGGCCGCATCGTCCAGCTCGGACAGCCGAACGAGATCTACGACGAGCCGGCCGACCTCTTCGTCGCCGATTTCGTCGGCAAGACCAATCTGTTGAGCGGCACGGTGGCGGGCCTGTCGGGCGACCTCGTCGATGTCGCGCTGGCCGACGGCACGGTGATCGCGGCGCGCAAGCGGGCGCCGCTCAGCCGGGGCGAGCGGGTGTCGGTGTCGCTGCGGCCCGAAACGCTCAGCCTCGGCTTGGCCGGAAACGGCAGCCTGAAGGGCATCGTGCGCAACCGCATCTTCCTGGGCGCGACCGCAGAATACGCCATCGAGGTCCAGGGTATCGGATCACTGCTCGCCAAGGCCGATCACCAGATTGGCCGCGACAACCTCTTCAAGCCGGGCGAACCCGTCGCCATCGGCTTTGCCGCCGGGGCGCCGCTGGCGTTTCCGCAACCCAAGAACAACGGGACCAACCAGAGGGAAAACCACCATGTCGAAATCCTATCGTGACGGACTGCCGATAAGCCCCGAGAAATTCGTCGACCAACTGATGCGCCTGAAGCGCGGCTCGATCGGCCGGCGCGAATTCCTCGGCCTCACCGGCCTTGGCGTCGCCACCGCGGTGATGGCGCGCGAGCTCGGCATCATGCCGACGCCGGCCTACGCCGCCGAAAACCTCGGCGACCGCATGTCGATCGCCACCTGGCCGAACTATCACGACCCCGCGACGTTCGAGAGCTTCAAGGCCGAGACCGGCGTTGCCGTCGAGGTCAACGTCTTCGGCTCGAACGAGGAGATGCTGGCCAAGCTGCAGGCCGGCGGCTCGGGCTGGAGCCTGTTCGTGCCGACCAACTACACGATCTCGACCTACAAGAAGCTCGACATCATCGAAGCGCTCGACATGGCCAAGCTCGGCAATTTCGACGGTTCGCAGGAGGATCCGCGCTTTACCTCGGAAGGCACGATCGACGGGACGATCTACGCCGTGCCGAAGAACTGGGGCACCACCGGCATCGCGATCAACACCAAGAAGCTGACCAAGCCGATGACGAGCTGGAAGGAGTTCTGGGACACAGCCATGGCGGAAGGCGACGGCCGCACCATGGTGCATGACTATCAGCTCACCACGATCGGCAATGCGCTGAAATATTACGGCTATTCCTTCAACTCGCTGAAGCCGGACGAGCTCGCCAAGGCCGAGGAACTGCTGCTCAAGGTCAAGCCGCATCTGTTCGCGGTGTCGAGCGACTATCAGCCGTCGATGCGCGCCGGCGATGCCTGGATGACGATGTGCTGGACCAATGACGGGGCGCAACTCCATCGCGACATCCCGGAGATCGCCTATGTGCTCGGCAAGGAAGGCGGCGAGATCTGGACCGACTTCTACGCCATCCCGAAGGACGCGCCGAACAAGCCGGCCGGCTACGCGCTGCTCAACTACCTGATGAACCCGAAGGTCGCGGTGAAGGAGCACTTGGCCAATGGCGCGCCCTCGATCGATGCGCGCGTCAACGCGCTGCTGCCGAAGGAGGTGATGGACAATCCGATCCTCTACCCGGCGGCGGACCTGTTGAAGCCGCTGGAGTTCGGCGCCGCCGCGACGCTCACCGATCCGGGGCGCGCCGAGCTGATGGCGCGCTTCAAGTCGGCTTGAGCGGAACCGGCCACAAACCCGATCCAGGCAACGCGACCGGCGGGCAATTGCCCGCCGGCACCGAAGCGGCTTTTTCGATGCGCGGCACCCTCCTTCGCAAAAATCTTACGACCGCGCTGCTGCTCGCGCCGGCGACGCTGTGGCTGGTGGTATTCCTGGTCCTGCCGTTCGTCGCCATCGCCATCTTCAGCGTCGGCGAGCGGGCGCCCGAGGGAGGCTACCAGGCAGCTTTCACGCTTGCGCAATACGCCAACCTGCCGGCGCGGGCGACCGCGTTCTGGAACACGATGGTACTGGCGCCGGTCGGCGCCTTCGCCTGCCTGCTCGTCGCCTATCCGGTCGCCTACTATCTGGCGCTGCGCGCGCCGGAGCGCTGGCGGCTGATCCTGCTGGCGCTCGTCGTCATCCCGTTCTGGACCAGCCTTTTGATGCGCACCTATGCCTGGATGTATGTGCTGGGTGGCCGCGGCATTCCGGCCCTGCTCGCCGATGTCGGCATCGAGGACGTCAGGCTGATCAACACGCCGGGCGCGGTGCTGCTCGGCATCGTCTACGGCTATCTGCCGCTGATGATCCTGCCGATCTATGTCAGCCTGGAGCGGCTCGACCGCAGGCTGCTGGAAGCCTCTGCCGATCTCGGCGCGACGCCGCTGTCGACCTTCCTCGGTGTCACGCTCCGGCTTTCGCTGCCGGGCGTGATGACCGGCTTCTCGCTGGTGATGATCCTCCTGCTCGGCGAATATCTGATCCCGACGCTGCTCGGCGGCGGCAAGGTGTTCTTTATCGGCAACGCGCTGGTCGACCTGTTCCTGCAGTCGCGCAACTGGCCGTTCGGTTCGGCCATCGCCATCACGCTGGTGCTGGTCTCGGTGGTGGTGCTGATTGCCGCCAACCGCATCTCGGCCCGGCTGTCGGGCGCGCGCCGGGTGGACCTGATCTGATGCGCGCCTTCGTCGTTGCCGTCTTTGCCTTCCTCTACCTGCCGATCGCGCTGGTGGTGCTGTTCTCCTTCAACGCCGGCCACCATGCCAGCGAGTTCACCGGCTTCTCGACGCAATGGTACGGCAAGACGCTGTCCAACCCGTTCCTGGTCGAGGCGCTGAAGAACAGCTTGTTCATCGCCACCACCAGCGCGCTTTTGGCGGCGGTCGCCGGCACCGCCGCCGCGCTCGGCCTGCAGCGCGTCGGGGCGCGGACACGAGCGGTCTTCGATGGGCTGCTGGGCGCGGCAATCGTCGTTCCGGGCGTCGTCATCGGCATCTCGACGCTGGTCGCGCTCGTGCAGCTGTTCGGCGTCGTCAATCCGTTCGTCGCCGAATTGTGGCCGGGCGACCAGCCGCCGCGCCTGGCACTCGGCTACGGCTCGATCATCGCCGCGCATGGCCTGTTCTCGATGGCGCTGGTGGCGATGATCGTCGGCACGCGCCTTGGCAGTCTCGACCGCAACCTGGTCGAGGCGTCGAGCGATCTCTACGCCACGCCGCTGACGACGTTCCGCTCGATTGTGCTGCCGCAGATCATGCCGGCGGTGATCGCCGGCTTCCTGCTCGCATTCACCTTTTCGTTCGACGACTTCATCATCGCCTTCTTCGTCGCCGGCGCGCAGACGACGCTGCCGATCTATGTCTTCGCCTCGATCCGCCGCGGCGTGACGCCGGAAATCAACGCCGTCGCGACCATCGTGCTCGTCGCCTCGGTGCTGCTCGTGGTGCTTGCCCAGTGGCAGCTGCGCCGAAGAAAACAGTGAAAGACCGATCATGATCCTGAAAGACCGCATCGCCGTGGTGACCGGAGCCGGGTCCGGCATCGGGCGCGCCGGCGCCATGATCATGGGCAGGGAAGGGGCGACAGTGGTGATCGCCGACCGCGATCGGGCCGCCGGCGAGGCCGTTGCCTCCGACATCCGCGAAGCCGGCGGCCGCGCCGAAGCGGTCACGACCGACGTCGGCAACGACACCGCGGTCGAGGCGCTCATCGTCGGCACGCTCGGCAGGCATGGGCGGATCGACATATTGCACAACCATGCCGGCATCCAGGTCGGCGGCACGCTCACCGAAGTTGGCGTCGACGGCATGGATGCGTCGTGGCGGATCAATGTGCGGGCGCAGTTCGTTGGCGCCAAGATCGTGATGCCGGCGATGATCGCGCAGGGCGGCGGCGTCATCCTCAACACCGCCTCGAATTCGGGGTCTTCTACGACCGCGAGATGATCGCCTATGCGACGTCGAAACATGCCGTGGTGGCGATGACCAGGCAGATGTCGCTCGACTACGCCCGCTACAATGTCCGCATCAACGCGCTTTGCCCGGGCTGGGTCGACACGCCGTTCAACGAGCCGTTCATCGCCCAGATGGGCGGGCGCGACGCGATCGAAAACTATGTCCGGACCAAGATCCCGATGGGGCGCTGGGCAAGCGCCGACGAGATCGCCGAAGCGATCCTGTTCCTCGTCTCCGACCGCTCCTCCTTCATGACCGGACAGGCGCTGGTGGTCGACGGTGGCGAAAGCATCGGCTGAGCCAGGGCGTCCCCCGGCTCGCCTTACACGTGCTTGCGGCCACCGGTGTCGCGAAACCAGCTGTCCGGGTAAGGGTACCACCAGCCCTGGATCTCGGGCTTGTGGTCGATGATCACCATCTTCGAGCGGCGGAAGGCGTCGAGCCCCTGGCGGCCGAGCTCGCGGCCGAGGCCGGAAGCCTTCCAGCCGCCGAAAGGCAGCGCGTCGTTGTCGATCAGCGGATTGTTGACCCAGACCATGCCGGCCTCGAGCCGCTCGGCCGCCTCGTGCGCTTCGGCGAGGTCGGTGGTGAACACCGAGGCGCCGAGGCCGAAGGGACTATCGTTGGCGAGCCTGATCGCCTCGTCGAAATCCTTCACGCGACAGATGGCGGCGACCGGCCCGAAACACTCCTCGCGCACGATCGCCATGTCCGGGGTGACGCCGGTGAGGATCGTCGGCTCGTAGAACCAGCCGGTGTTGTGCGCCGGCGGAATGCACCCGCCGGTCACCGCCTTCGCGCCGTTGCGAACCGCGTCGTCGACCAGACGCATCACCTTGGCCCGTGCGGCTTCGCTGACCAGCGGGCCGATCTCGGTCCTGTCCAGGCCGTTACCGATCCTCAGTGCGCGGGTCTTTGCGGCGAAGAGATCGACGAAGCGGTCGTGCACGGCATCGACGACGAAGAAGCGCTCGGCCGAGGTGCAGACCTGGCCGGTGAGGTGGAAGGCGGCGGTGACGGAGCCGGCCGCCGCGACGTCGAGTGGGGCGTGTTGCGAGATGATCAGCGGATCGCTGCCGCCGGCCTCGATGACGCAAGGCTTCATGCGCTCGGCGCACGCCACCGCGACGGCCTTGCCGGCGGCAACCGAGCCGGTGAAGGCGACGGTATGGGTGCGGTCGGACCCGATCAGCGCCTGCGCCGTCGCAGCGCCGCCGGGCAGGCAGGAGACGAGGCCTTCGGGCAGTGAACGGAACACCGTCATGTAGTCGAGCGTCGACAATGTCGTCGCCTCGGCAGGCTTGATGACGCAGGCATTGCCGGCGGCGAGCGAGGCGGCCACCGTCCAGCACATCAGCAGGATCGGGAAGTTATAGGGCATGATGTGGACGGAGACGCCGTAGGGCTCGTAGCGCGCGTACTGGAAGGAACCCGCCTGCGTCATGCCGGCGACCTTGCCGGCCTCGTCGCGCGCCATCTCGGCATAGTAGCGGAAGATCGGTGCGCAATTGGCGATCTCGCCAATCGCTTCCGGATAGGGCTTGCCCATCTCGCGCACCATCAGCTCGGCGCAGCGGGTGAAGTCCGCCGCCTCGATGGCATTGGCCACCGCGTGCAAATGTTTGGCGCGGCTCTTGGCGTCGAGTTTTTTCCATGCCGCCTGCGCTGCGGTCGCGGTGGTCAACGCGGCGTCGATCTCACCATCGCTGGCGGCGGCGATGGTGCCCACCGTTTCGAGCGTCGCCGGATCGATCACCGGCTTTTGCGCACCGGTCGTCGGCCGGTAGTCCGGATTGACGAAGTATACCGGACGGTCGGGCGAGAACTGCATGGAATGATCCTCCCGGTCCGCTCAGCGGATCATGTAGACCTTCTTGATCGTCTCATGCACGGTGCAGACGCCCTTCCAGTCCTGCGGGAAGAACGCCGCCGTGTCGGGTTCGATCTCGATCACCTCGCCGGATTCATGCACATAGGTGCAGCGTCCCTCGAGGAAGTGGCAGAACTCGTCGCGGGTGACGTGGCAGTGCCATTTGCCCGGCGTGCAGATCCAGAGCCCGCATTCCGAGCGGCCTTCCGGCCCCTTGTAGAGGAGCTTGCCAGAGGTGTGGGACTGTCCCTCGATCATGGTCGGGATGACGCCCCAGTCGACGAGGTCGGTGATGGCGAGCGGCGATTGCATGGTCGGCGTGGTCATCGATTTTATCCTGGATTTCGTTGCGTGCTTACCGGCACATGAAGGCCTTGGTCAGCGTTTCTGTGATTTTAGAAGTGCCGGTCCAGCCGGCTGGGAAGAAGACCAGTGTCCCGGCCTCGACCGGGATCGTCTCGCCATTCTCGTGGATGTAGGTGCCGCGCCCCGACAGGAAATGGCAGAATTCGTCAACCGCGAAGGTGATGTGGCGCGTGCCGGGCGTGCACGACCAAAGCCCGCATTCGCTCGATCCGTCCGCGTGCTGGAACAGGACCTTGCCCGACGCACGCGGCGAGCCGGCGATAGGGTCGGCGCCGGCACCCCAGTCGTCCAGTTGCACGGTCGAGGCCTTTGGCCAGTGCGGTGTCGGCATGTCGAGTTCCTCGGTTACGCCAGCATGTAGATGTTGCGCATGGTCTTATGCACGGTGCATTCGCCGCTCCAGCCGGCCGGGAACAGCACCACCGTCCCGGCTGTCACCTCTATCACCTCGCTGTCGTCGGATTTGTAGGTGGCGCGACCTGAGACGAAGTGGCAGAGCTCGTCGCGCGGGATCTTGAGCCGCCAGCGTCCAGGCGTGCAGACCCAGATGCCAGATTCCGGCTGGTTGTTCGGACCCCTTGTGCACCAGCCTGCCGGTCGAGTGCGAAGCGCCCTCCAGCGCGTCAGGCTGCGCGCCCCAGTCGACGAGATCGGCGCGGGTCGAGGCCTGGTGGAGGTGCGGCGCGGAGGAGGTCACAGCAGCTGCTCCAGCAGCCCGGCAGCCTTCTCGGGGCCGTTCTGCGACTGCATCTGCGCCGATGCCCTGGCGAGCTTGGCCTTGATCGCCGGATCGGTGAGGCAGGCCTCGATCTTCGCGATCAGCTCGGCATCGCTCCAGTCATAGCGCGGCATGCCGAAGCCGCAGCCGATCTCGCCGACGCGGGTGGCATTGTCGTGACCGTCCCAGACATAGGGCATGATGATCGCCGGCTTGCCGAAATAGAGGCACTCGGTGAAGGAGTTGTTGCCGCCATGGTGGATCACCGCATCGACCTGCGGGATCACCGAAGGTTGCGGGAACCAGCTGTCGACAATGACGTTGCCGGGCACGTCGGTGTACTGGTCCTTGTAGCCGCCGACATTGACCAGCGCCCGGTAGCGCGTCTTGCCGAGCGCCGCGATGATGCGCTTCAGGAGGTCGACGTCGCCGGCCCCCAGGCTGCCGAAGGAGACGTAGAGCAGCGGCCCGTCATTGTTCTTCGCAAAGGTCGGTATTGCGTAGGGCTTCTCCTGCCGCACGCAGCCCTCGAGATACTGGAATTTCGCCGGGTCGAGCGGATGCCGGCGGTTGAACTTCGCCGCCTGCGGATAGAGCAGCAGGTTGAGGTAGGGCGAGGCCTCGAAGAACTGGCCGATCGGATAGGGCGCCTCGCCATTGGCGGCGAGGAAGGCGTTGAAGTCGTCATGGATCGGCTTGATCACCGCGTTGAAATGGTCGCGGTAGCGCTTGTGGCCGGCGTGGTCGTCCTCGGCGCAGCCGGAAAGATGCGGCGGGATGTCCTCGTCCTCGATCTCGTTTTCCGAGCAGGAGATGACCCGCACCCAGGGCTTGCCATACTGCTTGATAGCGGGAAACAGGATGACGTTGTCGACCGAGATGACGTCGGGCTTGATCTTCGCGAGCACCCCGGCCAGATCCTTCTGTGCCCATTTGGCGCTATCGACGATCGCCGTCCAGCAGTCCTTCACGTAGTTGTCGACCTGGTCGTAGGGCGACTTGCGGAAATTCGGGATGTGGCCGTTGATGAAGTCCTCCCAGAACTTGGCCATCTGCTCCGGCGGCATCGGCTCGGAGAGGTTCACCGGGTGCGCCTCGAAGCCGTAGCCCTTGTAGACGTCGACAAATCCGGGGTCGGACAGGAACACCGCCCTGTGGCCGCGCGCCTCGACCGCCTGGGCGATGCCGACGGAATTGAGCGCCGGCCCGAAGGCCGCTTCCGGGAAAAACGCGATGGTCTTCTGCGCCATGGTTTCAATCTCCATCAATCTGCGAAAATTCTGACATCGGCGGCGTCCCAGCCGAGCTCGATCCGGTCGCCGGCGGCAACCGGCCGGCGGTCGGCGGCATCGGCGGTGACGCGCACCAGGAACGGCTTTTGCGAAAGAGTGGTGCGGACATGCACCTGCAGGTCGAGACCCTGATAGGCGAGCGCCTCGACCGTGCCGGCAACGCGGTTGGCGGTGTCGGGCGACGGAAACAGCCGGATACGTTCGGGCCGCACAGCGGCGACAGCCGAGGCGCCCGACGAAAGTGTCGCCGAAACCTTACCGGTGATCTTCGTGCCATTCGTCGCCTGGACGCCGTTGCCGTCAGCACGACCGGGAACAAAATTCATCACGCCGATAAAGTCGGCGACGAAGCGGTCGGAAGGATGTTCGTAGATCGCGTGCGGCGTATCGCATTGCAACAGCCTGCCATCCTTCAGCACCGCCATGCGGTCGGCCATGACCAGCGATTCCTCCTGGTCGTGGGTGACGATGACGAAGGTGATGCCGACCTCGTGCTGCAGGCGCTTCAATTCGAGCTGCATGGCGCCGCGCAGCTTTTTGTCGAGCGCGCCGAGCGGCTCGTCGAGCAACAGCAGGCGCGGCCGCTTGACCAAGGCCCGGGCGAGCGCGACGCGCTGCTTCTGGCCGCCCGACAATTGCTCAGGCTTGCGATCGGCGAAGGGCACCAGCTCGGTGGTCGCCAGGATGGCGTCGACACGGCTGCGGATTTCGGCCGCCGGTAGGCGCTCCATTTCGAGCCCATAGGAGACATTGGCCCTGACGCTCATATGCGGAAACAGCGCGTAGGACTGGAACATCAGATTGACCGGCCGCTTGTTGGGCGGCGTGCGGGCGATATCGCGCCCGTCGAGCAGGATCTGGCCGTCGCTCGGCGTCTCGAAGCCGGCCAGCATGCGCAACAGCGTGGTCTTGCCGCAGCCGGAGGGGCCGAGCAGGGCGAAGAATTCGTTCTCGCGGATGTCGAGCGAAATGCCGTCGACGGCTCTCACGCGGCCGAAATTCTTCGACACGCGATCGATCCGAAGCAGCGTGCGCGGTTCGCTCATTGGCCGATAACCCCACGATTGAGCCGCTGCGAAAGGGTCAGCGCGGTGATCGAAACCGCCATGACGATGGTCGCCAGCGCGTTGATCTCCGGCGTGATGCCGAAGCGGATCATCGAATAGATCTGCATCGGCAGCGTGGTCGAGGCGCGGCCGGCGCCGGCGGTGAAGAAGGCGATGATGAACTCGTCCACCGAGAGCGTGAAGGCGAGCAGCGCGCCGGCGACGACCGCCGGCAGGATGACCGGCAGCGTCACCCGCCGGAAGGTGGTGAGCGCGGAGGCGCCGAGATCGGCGGAGGCCTCGACGATCGACCAGTCGAAGCTCTTCAGCCGCGCGCGCACTACCGAGCAGACGAAGGCAAGGTTGAAGACGACATGGGCGAGGACGATGGTGTGTAGGCCCATGGTGACATCGAGCAGCGAGAAGAACGACAGCAGCGCGATGGCGAGCACGATGTCTGGAATGATCATCGGCGCGAAGATCAGTGCTTCCAGACCCTTTCCGTATTGCCGGCGCATCTCGATGCCGATCGCCAGCAGCGTGCCGAGCAGCGTGGCGATGGCGGTCGAGACCAGCGCCACGATCAGCGTGTTGAGGGCAGCCTGCAGGATCGCCGCATTGCCGGCGAGCGAAGCGTACCATTTCAGCGAGAAGCCCGACCATGCCGTCGGCAGCCCGCCGGCGTTGAAGGAGAGCGCCACCAGGACGGCGATCGGGATGTAGAGGAAGGCGAAGACCAGGACGAGGATCGTCCGCAAGCCGAGGGTGCGGGCAGGCGACGAAGTCATGGCTGCCCTCCGATGGTCAGGAGGCGAGCGGTCGTACAGCCTCCTTCTCCCCATTCACGGGGAGAAGATGTTGGCAGGCAGATGAGGGGCAACGCTGAGCGTCGCAAAGGCTGGCGCCGCCCCTCATCCGCCCTTCGGGGCACCTTCTCCCCGTGAACGGGGAGAAGGAAGCAAGGGAGCGCTCAGCCATCGGCACCTCCCTCAGCTTCCTTGGCTCGGCCGGCGGCGCGGTCGGCAAGCAGGGCCTGCGCCATCAGGACCGCGAGCATGATGGCGATCAGCGCCATGGCGAGGGCGGCGCCAAACGGCCAGTCATTGGCGGTCAGGAACTGGTCGTAGACCAGGTTGCCGATCATCTGGAAGCGGCCGCCGCCGAGCAGAGCGGGGGTGACGAAATTGCCGATCGACAGCACGAAGACGAAGACCGCGCCGGCGGCGATGCCGGGCACCGTCAGGGGCAGGATGACGCGGCGAAAGGTGGTCAGCGCCGAGGCGCCGAGGTCGCGCGAAGCCTCGGCGAGTTCCGGATTGAGCCGCGACAGCGGCGCGTAACAGGCGAGGATGACGAAGGGCAGGTAGTTGTAGACCAGGCCGGCGATGACGGCGCCCTCGGTGTAGAGCATCGACGGCGGCTCGCCCGTGTAGCCCATCCAGCGCAGCAACTGGGTGACGAGGCCCTCGCGGTTGAGGAGCACGATCCAGGCATAGGTGCGGATCAGATAGTTCGACCAGAACGGCAGCACGGCGAAGAACAGAAATACCGGCTGCAGCCGGCGTGGCGCCGCGGCAATCGCATAGGCAGCGGCGTAGCCGATGATGACCGCGATCAGTGTCGCGGCGCCGGCGATGCGCGCCGAGTTGAGGAAGATGCCGGCATAGAGCGGGTCGAGGACCTGGCCGAAATTCTCCAGCGTGAAAGTGTATTCGATCCCGCCATAGATGCCGCGCCGGAAGAAGGCGAGCGCAAGCACCAGCGCGCATGGCACGACCATGAGCGCGGTCAGCCAGGCCAAAGCCGGCGCCATCAGCAGGTTGGAGCGAAGTCTGGTCTGGGACAATTTTCGATACCGCTCAGCGGCCGACGGCGGCAGCCCGCCATCGGCCATTGTCTCTGGGCTGCAAGCGCCTACTGCGCGGCCTTGATCTCGCTAACGATCTTGGAGTAGTCGCGCTGGGCGTCGCCGACGTCGCGCAACTGCTCGAACTTGACGAGGTCGGCCACCGGCATCGCCATGTTGGGGAACTTGGCCAGGAAGTCGGCCGGCAGGCTCTCCATCGCCGGCTTGTTCGGCACCTTGTAGTCGATGTTCTGCGCCGCCCAGGCGTGGTTCTTGGCGTCGAGCATGAAGTTGATGAACTTGAAGGCGGCGTCCTTGTGCTCGGAAGCCTTCATCACCACCATCGTGTCGACCCAGAGGTCCGAGCCTTCCTTCGGAATGACGTATTTGATCTCGGGCTTCTCGGCGATGCCGTAGTTGCACCAGCCGTCCCAGGCCTGCACCAGCAGCGCCTCGCCGGACACCAGCTTCGAATAGAAGGTGGTGTCGTCATAGGCGAGGAGGGTCTTCTTGGCCGAGATCAGCAGGTCCTTGACCTCGGCCATCTTGGCCGGGTCGGTCTCGTTGACGGAGAAACCCTTGTCGAGCTGGCCCGCGGCCAGCAGCCAGCGGTCGGTGGCCAGCATGGTGGTCTTGCCCTTGAGATCGTCGGAAGGCGCGAGCAGGTCGCTCCAGCTTGTCGGCGCCGTCTTGATCAGGTCCGAACGATAGCAGAGGCCGGTCGTGCCCCAGGTGTAGGGCACCGAGAAGGCGTTGCCGACATCGTGCGGCAGCTTGGTCGCTTCCGGATAGAGATTGGCGAGGTTGGGGACCTGGGCATGGTCGATCGGCTCGGTCAGGCCGAGCTTGTTCAGCACCTCGGCGAAGGGCGAGGAGACGAAGACCACGTCATAGCCCTTGCCGCCGGAGGCGACGAGCTTGCCCATGATCTCCTCATTGGTGGCGTGGACCACGACCTCGCCGGCAACACCGGTCGCGGTCTTGAAGGCGGCCATGGCGTCGGGCGCCATATAGCCGTCCCAGTTGGAGATGACGAGGTCGGCGGCGGCCGCCGGCGCCGAAAGCGTCAGAGCGAAGCCGAGCGCGATTGAAGACGTTCTGAACGAACGGTGCTGCAGGGCGGTGGTCATGGCAGTCTCCCATTACGGTTGATGGTCAAATTCATTGGCAGACCGGCATTCGCGGTTCCCGCCACGGGCTCGATCCTGTTCCCCGGTCTTTTGTTGCCGATTGCAGTGACAGTACTATTGCAGAAAAAAGTACGTCAATCCATAATTTGGCGGGCGGCTCCGGAATCTGGCCGATTGCCTCGGCGGGGACGATCGGCCAAACCGGGGTCGCACCGATCCACGAGAACAAGTCATGCAAGCGGCAGCCAGGCGACCTCGCACCAACCATCTCGATCTTGCGCAGCGCATCCTGGACGTTGCCAGGCAGCGCGGCTTCGCGCCCGGCGCGCACCTTCCCGAGCAACAGATCGCCTCGCTCTGCAGCGTTTCGCGGACTCCGGTGCGGGCGGCGCTGCGCCTGCTCACCGAACAGGGCGTGGTGCGCTGGGAAGCCGCCACAGGCTACCGCCTTGCCATCGACCTCGCGGCGCAAGGGGCTGTCGCCGCCGAATTGCCGAATACGGAGGAAGACGAACTGGCCGAGGCGATCCTGCGCGACCGCTCGGCGCGGCGGCTGGACCAGACGGTGACCGTCAGCGGGCTGATGCGGCGCTACGATGCTGAACGCAAGACGGTACTAAAAGCGCTTCAGAGACTGACGGAAGAGAATCTCGTCGACCGCGCGCCGGGCCAATCCTGGCTGTTTCGCCGGGCGCCCGACGATCCCGAGGCGCAGGGCGAGAGCTACGACTTCCGGCTGTTGCTGGAGCCCGCCGCCATATTGACGCCGGGCTTCAGCCTCGACGGCGCGCGGGCGGCGGCGCTGCGCCAGGGCATGGAGGCGCTGATGGCGCAGCCCGATGCGGCCTTCGACACCAGGGAATTCCAACGGCTGGACATCGAGTTCCACGGCATGATCGCCGACGGCTCGGCCAACCGGTTCGTCACCGACGCGCTGTCCGATCATCTCCGGTTGCGCCGGCTGCCTGGCATCTATGCGGGCGTCAACGTGTTCCGGCTCAAGCAGTCGCTGCGCGAGCACCTCACCATACTCGACCATCTGGAAAGCCGGCAGTATGAGGTTGCCGCTGATCTGCTGCGTGTGCATCTGAGGCTGTCGCGCAGCCAGCGGCCGCGGGCGGCGAGCCGCGGCGCGCCGGCGCTGTTCGGCATGATCAGCCGGCCGGATTGACCGAGGACATCGTGACGCGCAAAGCCAGCCCGACCATCGCGCTGTTTCCCGAAGCGAGCTTCGGCGCGGCGCTCAATTGCGTCGGCATCGCGCAGGCCTTGCGAGCCAGGGGCGCCCGGCCGGTCTTCATCTGCCATGCCGGCTTTTCCGGCGTCTTCGCCGATTACGGCTTTCAGGAATACCAGCTGCCGACCGACGATCCGCTGAGCGACAGCGAGCGGCAGAGCTACTGGCAGGCCTTCGTGCGCCGCCACCTGCCGCATTTCCGGCTGAGCCCGCTCGACCAGCTCGAAACCTATGTCGCGCCGACATGGCAGGCAATCGTCGACACGGCGGCCCACGCCGAGGCGCCGCTCAGGCAATTGCTGGCGCGGCTGAAGCCCGACGCCGTCGTCCTCGACAATGTCATCATGTTTCCGGCGATCGCCGGCGCCGGCTGCCCGTGGGTGCGCGTCGTCTCATGCGCCGAGACGGAATTGCCCGACGCCAAGGTGCCGCCCTATCTTTCCGGCCTTGCCGCCGACGACCCTGGGCGCGCCGCCTTCGAGGCGCGCTACCTCGCGGCGGTCGCCCCGGCGCATGAGCGGTTCAACCGGCTGCGCGCCAATGCAGGTCTCGCGCCGCTGCCGAAGGGCCTGTTCCTGGAGACTTCGCCCGATCTCAACCTGCTGCTGACACCGGCCATCGTGCGCCGCGAACGCGCGGCGCCGCTCGACCCCGTGCGCTTCACCTATCTTGAGGGCTGCGTCCGCTCCGAGGGGCCGTTCGAGGTGCCGGTCTTTCCGCGCAACAGCGGGCCACTGGTCTATCTCAGCTTCGGCAGCCTTGGTGCCATGGATGTCGGGCTGATCCAGCGCATGCTGGCGGTGTTCGACAGGCTGCCCGCCCGCTTCATCGTCAATGTCGGCGGCCTGCGCGACGCCTATCGCGCGGTGCCGGACAATGTCTATCTCGGCGCCTGGTTCCCGCAGCCCTCGGTGGTGGCGAAATCGGATCTCTTCATCCATCACGGCGGCAACAATAGTTTTTGCGAGGCGCTGCGCTTCGGCGTGCCGTCGCTGATCATGCCCTATTGCTGGGACGGACACGACAATGCGCGGCGCGCCGAGGAGACCGGCGTCGGCAACCATATCGGCCGTGATGGCTGGACCGAAGGAGTACTGGAGCGAGCGATCCTCGGCCTGTTGGCCGACGATGCGATGCGCGCCCGCCTGAAGGACAATGCAGCGCAGATGGCGCTGAAGCCCGGAACGGATGTGGCCGCCGAAGCGATCCTCTCTTTGATACGGATGTGACCAAATGCCTGAAAACCACCTGACGACCCTGCCGCCGACGAGCGGCGCCAACGACCCGAAAAGCTGGCTGGCCGCGCACGCGATCAGCGAAGTCGAATGCCTGGTGCCCGACATGAACGGCGTGCTGCGCGGCAAGGCGCTGCCGGCGGCGAAGTTCCTGAAGGCGCTGGAAGACCGCGCGCTCTATCTGCCGAGCAGCGCCTTCCTGGTCAGCATTGACGGCCGCTATTCCGGCTCGATCGACGAAGGCTTCGCCTATTCGGACCCGGACATGCGCATGGTGCCGGATGTCTCGACACTTTGCCTGGCGCCCGGCGGCGGGCCCGGCAAGGCCTATGTCTTTGCCGATGCCTTCCACATGGACGACCGTCCATGGATGGCCTCGCCGCGTCACGTCTTGCGGGCGGTGCTCGATCTCTATCGCCAGCGCGGCTGGCGGGCGGTGGTGGCGCCGGAGCTCGAATTCTATCTCACCGCGCCAAATCCCGATCCGGACCAGCCGCTGACCGCCCCGGCCGGGCGCAACGGCCGCGCCGAAAGCGTGCAGCATCCTTATGACATGGCGGCGCTGGAGGAGTTCGAGCCGGTGATCCAGCGCATCTACGCGCATGCGGCGGCCGCGGGGTTGCCGCTCGATACGCTGATCCATGAGTCGGGCACGGCGCAATTGGAGATCAACTTCCTGCACGGCGATGCGCTGGCGCTGGCCGACAAGGTGCTGTTGTTCAAGCGCCTGACCAGGCAGGCGGCTCAGGCGAGCGGCATGCACGCCACCTTCATGGCCAAGCCGATCGCGGCGCAGGCCGGCTCCTCGATGCATCTGCACATGTCCATTGTCGACGAGGCTGGCAACACGCTGTTTGCCGGCGGCGACGATGCCGACACCGCGATGTTCGGCCACTTCATCGGCGGCTTGCAGAGATATGTTCCGGAAATCATGCCGCTGTTTGCGCCGAACGTGAATTCGTACCGGCGCATTCGTCCTAACCACAGCGCGCCGGCCAATATCGAATGGTCGCACGACAACCGCTCCTGCGGCCTGCGCGTGCCGGCCGGCGGCCGCGCCGCGCGGCGGGTGGAGAACCGGCTGCCGGGAGCCGACGCCAATCCCTATCTGGCGATCGCCGGCTCGCTGCTCGCGGGCTATCTCGGCGTGGAGGAGAAGATCGCGCGCTCGGCGGAAGCGTCTGGCAATGCCTACAAGATCAAGAGCACGCTGCCGAAGACCATGGAGGAGGCGCTCGACCGCTTCACCGCCTGCGCTCCCGTGCGGGCGCTGCTCGGCGAGGATTTCTTCCAGACCTATCTGCGCGTCAAGAGCGTCGAGCTCGACCTGTTCCAGAGCGTGGTGACGTCCTGGGAACGCGACCACCTTTTGCTCAAGGTGTGACCATGGTTTCCAGTTCGACGGGTTTCAATTCCGGTCTCGGTATCGGCAAATCCTACTATGTCGCCACCGCCCATCCGGCGCCGGATCATCCGGCGCTCATCGACGATGCCGAAGCCGACCTTGTGGTCGTCGGCGGCGGCTGCACCGGACTGTCGGCGGCGCTCCACGCCGCCCAACGCGGGCTGAAGGTTGTGCTGCTCGAAGGCGGCAGGATCGGCTGGGGCGCATCGGGCCGCAATGGCGGCCAGATGATCCCAGGCCTGCGCAAGGGCGCCAAGGGCCTGGTCAAGGCCTTCGGGCCGGAACGGGCGAAGGCGCTGTTCGACCTCGCTTTCGAGGCGCGCGGGCTGGTGCTCGACATCATCGAGCGCAATGGCATCGACTGCGACCTCAGGCTCGGCGGCCATCTGGTCGGCGCGGTGAACAGCTCCGACCTCAAGGATCTTGAAGATGAGGCCGAGTGCCTGGCCAGCGTGATGAATTTCCGCGACGTCGAGATCCTGTCGGCGGCGGAAGCGCGCGGCAAGGTCGACACGCCCTATCACGGCGCCATGTACGAGCCGCTCGGCGGCCATATGCATCCGCTGAACTACACGCTGGGGCTTGCCCGCGCGGCGGTCGCGGCCGGCGTCACCATCCACGAGAATTCGGTCGCCGTGCGGCTGGAGCGGGAGCCTTCGATCAAGGTCTCGACGGCAAAGGGATCTGTGCGGGCGAAACATGTCGTGCTGGCCGGCGACGCGTTGCTGCAAGGACTGGAGCCGCGCGTCAACAGTCGCATCATGCCGGTCGGCAACTACATCGTCGCCACCGAGCCGCTGGAGGGCAAGCGCAATGTCATCCCGGCCAATGTCGCGGTGTCGGACACGCGCTTCGTGGTTAACTACTACCGGATGTCGGCGGATGGGCGCCTGTTGTTCGGCGGCGGCGAACGCTACACGCCGTCGCCGCCGGCCGACATCGCCGGCTTCGTGCGGCCGCACATGGAACAGACCTTCCCGCAACTGAAGGGCTGCCGCATCGACCATGCCTGGGGCGGGCTGGTGTCGGTGACGACGTCACGCCTGCCGCATGTCGGGCACTATGGCGAGGTCTATTTCGCGCATGGCTATTCCGGCAAGGGCGTCATCCTGTCGACACTGTCCGGCAAACTGCTGGCCGAGGCGATCACCGGCGATTCCGCGCGGCTCGACCTGTTCTCGACGCTTAGCCCGCTGCCGTTCCCGGGCGGCACGGCGCTGCGCGGTCCGCTCTATGTGCTCGGCATGCTGTGGTATGCGATGCGCGACCGCATCAAGCACTGAGCGCGCGGGAGGACGGTAAGCTGGCTAACCGGCATCCCTGTTGGTAAGCGCGATGTGGCAGCAGCCGGAACCGTGGCCCGGCGTCCAGGTGACGTTTTCGAAGCGCACGCCGGTCGCCTCGAACAGGCCGCGGTCGAAGGCGCCGGCGATGCGGCAGAGCGTGGCGAGCTTCTCCTCGCCGACGCCGGCCTCGACCCAGGCGTCCTTCAGCGGGCAGCGCCTTACCTTGAAGGCGATGTGGGTCGCGTCGCGCTCGACATCGGTCGGGTACATGCGGCCGCCATCGGGGCTGACGGCCAGAAACGCCTCGCCGATCGCCGGCGCGTCGTTGGGTCCGAAATCAGCGAAAGCCGCGGCCGCGACTTCCCTGCCGCGCTGCTCGATGGTGCGGATCATGACCGCCTCGGCCCTTTCGGCGCCGAGTTCCGCGGTCAGTTCATCGAGGAAGAGGCGGTAGAGATCGGCCCGGTTGCGGAAAGCGGAATCGAGCTCGCGCGACAGTTTTTCGGCTCTGGTTTCTGGGTCGGTCATGGTGTTGCGGTCCTGTTCAGTTTCGGCGTTGCCGCCACAAGCGCCTTGCCGATCGCCGATTGCGGGTTGCCGATGACGGCCCGCGCCTCGCCGCTCTCGGCGACCCGTCCGGCATCGAGGATGACGAGGCGGTGGGCGACGGCGCGGACGACGCCGAGATCGTGCGAAATGAAAAGGTAGGCGATCCGTTCCTCGCGCTGCAGGTCAAGCAGCAGGTCCAGGATCTGACCGCGCACCGATACGTCGAGCGCCGACACGGCCTCATCGAGCACGATCAGCGACGGTCTGGTGGCGATGGCGCGGGCAATGGCGACGCGCTGGCGCTGGCCGCCGGAGATCTCGTGGATGGCGCGCGGCGCGAGATCGGCGCCAAGGCCAACCCGTTCCAGCAGGGCGGCGATGCGGCGCGGGCGTTCGGTGCGCGAGGCGATGCCGTGGATACGCAAGGGGTCGTCCAGCACGCGCGCCACCGTGGCGCGCGGATTGAAGGCGGCGAGCGGATCCTGGAACACCATCTGCAGCCGCGCTCGCCTGGCGCGCAGGGCCGCTCCGCCCAGCGAGAGGAAGTCTGCGCCCTCGAACCGGATGGTGCCGGCGTCCGGCTCGATCAGCCTGAGCACCAGCCGGGCGATGGTCGACTTGCCGCTGCCGGACGGGCCGGCAAGCGCCAGCGTCTCGCCGGGCCCGATCGCCAAGGAGACGCCATCGACGGCGGAGACGGTTCTGCCGCCGCGGCGATAGTGCTTGGTGAGACCGGAGACGGTGAGCAGGCTCATGCCGGCGCTCCGGTCTGCCGCAACTGTCCGGCATCGAGGCCGAGATGAGCGTCGAGCAGCGCGCGCGTATAGGCGTGGCGCGGGGCGTTGACGATCTCCGCCGTCGTGCCGAGCTCGAGCAGTTCGCCATGGCGGAACACAGCGATGCGCTCGGCAAGCTCGGCGGCGAGCGCGATGTCGTGGTTGATGAACAGCAGCGTCATGCCGTCCTCGGCCACCAGCCGCCGGATGAGCGACACGATCTCGGCCTGCACGATGGTGTCGAGCGCGCTGGTCGCCTCGTCGGCGATCAGCAGTTTCGGACCGGCGGCTATTGCCGCGGCGATCGCGACGCGCTGCTTCTGGCCGCCGGATAGCTGGTGCGGGTAAGCGCGCATGGACGTGTCCGGATCGGGTAAGCGGACGCGTTCGAGCAGGGTCTTGGCTTTGGCGAAAGCCTGCGCCCAGGTGAGTTTGAGATGGGTGCGTGCGACCTCGGCGATCTGGTTGCCGACCGGCATGACCGGGTCGAGGCTCGAGGAGGGGTCCTGGAAGACGAAGCCGATGTCACGGCCGAGGAGGACAGTTTTCTCACGAACGGGGAGAGGTTGGCGTTCTGTCGCGCCCCCCTCTGTCCTGCCGGACATCTCCCCCACTTGGGGGGAGATTGGCAGCGTCGCCGGCGACTCTCCTTCTCCAGCCTCGGAGATTGGCGAAAGCGGATATGAGGGTCTGATCTCCCCCCTTGTGGGGGAGATGTCCGGCAGGACAGAGGGGGGCGCGAAGGAATGAGACGATGGAGATTCCGGAATTTGCCACTCGATCTCACCGTCAATCCTGGCAGACCTTGGCAGCAACCCAGCGATCGCCAGCGCCAGCGTGCTCTTGCCCGAACCGCTTTCGCCGATGATCGCTAGGCGCTCACCGGCCTCGATCTCCAGGCTGACACCCTTCAGCGCCGGCACCTCGCGGCCGTTGCCGCGGTAGGCGACCGTGAGGTCGCGCATGGAAAGCAGCGCCGTCACGACAGACTTCTCCGCACCGCTGTCGTCTCGACGATGCCTTCGCCGGCGAGGTAGACGCCGAGCACGGTCAGCACCAGCGCGATGCCGGGGATGATCGACAGGAAAGGCGCGGTGCGCAAAACAGCACGGCCTTCGGCGATCATGCCGCCCCAGGTGACGAGGTTGGGGTCGCCTAGGCCGAGAAAGGACAGGGCGGCTTCCGTCAGGATCGCCGCCGCGACGATCACCGAGGACAGTGCCAGCACCGGCGGCAGCGCGTTTGGGAGCACTTCGCGAAAGGCGATCTCGAGCGGATGCATGCCGATGACACGGGCGCCGGCGACATAGTCGCGTTCGCGGATCGACAGCACTTCGGCGCGCGCGACGCGCGCCGGTCCCGTCCAGGCGCCAAGCGCGATGGCCGCAACGACCACACCGAGGGAAGGGCCGACAATGCTGACGAAGGCCAGGGCCAGCAGGAAGCCGGGCACGGTCTGGAAGGCATCGGTAATGCGCATCAGCACCTCGTCGATCAGCCCGCCGGCAAAGCCGGCCAGCGTGCCGACCACCGCGCCAATGACCAGCGCGGCAGCGGCCGCCGCCAGACCGACGGCCAGCGAGGTGCGGGCGCCGTGGAAAAGCTCGGCCAGCACGTCGCGGCCGAGCCGATCGGTGCCGAGCGGCAGCGACCAGTTTTGGAATGGCGACAGCAATGCCGGACCTGCAATGGCTTGCGGATCGCCGGGAAAGAGCAGCGGCGCGGTAAGCGCCATGGCGAAGAGCGTCGCAAAAATGACGGCGCCGGCGACCGCTTCCGGCGTGCAGAAGAAGCGATGCAGCCGGCTCATGCGCCGGCCTCGCTGGCGCCGACGCGGGGGTCGAGCAGGGCGTAGGCGAGGTCAACCAGGAGGTTGATGAGGATGACGAGCACTGCGCTGACCAGGATGATGCCGAGAAGCAGCGGCGTGTCACGTCCCGCGACGGCCTCCTGCGCCAGCCGGCCGAGGCCGGGCACGGCAAAGACGCTTTCGATGACGACGCTGCCGCCGAGCATCTGCGCCGACTGCAGGCCGAGCATAGTGACCAGCGGCAGGAGCGCGTTGCGGGCGACGTGGGCGAGCACGATGCGACGCCGCGACAGCCCCCTGGCGCGGGCGGCGAGGACAAAGTCCTGCCGCCAGGCCTCGGCCATGCCGGCGCGCGTCATGCGCAGGTAAAGCGCGAGATAGATGAAACCGAGCGCGGCGACCGGCAGCACGAGATGGGCGGCAATGTCGGCGGCCCGCGACAGCCCGGTCCTGCCGGAGGCGATGGTCTCGATGCCGCCGATCGGCAGCCAGCGCAGGTCGACGGCGAAGATGACGATCAGCACCAGGCCGAGCCAGAAGCCCGGCACGGCATAGAGCGCCAATGAGCCGATCGACAGGAAACGGTCGCGAAAGCTGCCAGGCCGCGCGCCGGCATAGATGCCGAGCGCCGAACCGAGGCCGAAGGAGAGCGCGGTGGCGCTGCCCATCAGGAGAAGCGTGGTCGGCAAGCGTTCGAGGATGACGTCACGGATCGGCCTGGAGAAGGTGACGGACTGGCCGAGGTCGAGATGCAGCAGCGCCCAGAGATAGTTGGCGAGCCGCGTCATTTCCGACTGGTCCAGGCCCCAGCGATGGCGCAGCACCTCGATCATGCCGGCATCGCCGCCGGTCGAGACGATATAGGCGTCGACCGCGTCGCCGGGGGCTGCCTCGAGCAGGAGGAAGGTGCCGATGACGACGATCAGCAGCACGAAGACGCTGCCGAGGAGACGGCGGCGGATGAGGGTGAGGGCGCGGGTCATGCGCGCCTCGGTGGGTTGGCGATATGCTGGTTATGAGAAATGCCGCGCCTGAGCACCTCCCTCTGTCCTGCCGGACATCTCCCCCTCAAGGGGGGAGATTGGCTGTCGCCTCTGCCTTCGCCAATCTTCAACGTTTCAGAATTGGCGAGACAGACAAGCTGCTGATCTCCGGGGAGATGTCCGGCAGGACAGAGGGGGCCCTCGTAGAACTCAACGCCTACGATAATTTCGCGAATTCTCATCCGCGCAAATGTGTCACGATTCCAGATAAGTGTCCGCCCAGTTCGACACCGCCCAGCGCGGGTTGTTGGCGATGTTGCCGACCGTATCGCGGGCGACGCTGATGAAGCTCCATTCTGCGACGTTGATCAGCGGGAGATCCGCCGCGACCTTCTTCTGGAATTCCTTGTAGAGCTCGGTGCGGGCGGCGGTATCGAGCGTCTCCGACGCCTTGGCGATCAGCGCATCCAGTTCCACGTTCCTGTAGCCGCCCTGGTTGGAGAAGGGCACGCCATCCGGGATGCCGCTCTGTACGAGAATGGTGGTCGAGATCGCCGGGTCGCCGCGGAACACCGGCGGGCCGACGGCGAGGTCGAAGGCATGGTCAGTGTAGACGGCCTTGATGTGGGCGGGAGAGTCGTTGTTGACCAGTTCGGCGTCGATACCGACGGCGGCGAGCGCCTGGCGCAGATAGTCGCCGAACTGCTTGGTCTCGTTGAAGTAAGGCGCCGGCAGGAGCTTCAGCGAGAAGCGGTTGCCGTCGGGGCCTTTCTTGTAGCCGGCCTCGTCGAGAAGCGCATTGGCCTTGGCGACGTCGAATGCATAGGTCGGCACGTCGGCGGTGTAGAACTGCGGATCGTTCTTCGGCACCGGGCCGGTCGCGGTGGCGGCGTAGCCGAGGAAGATCGTCTTGACGACGAAGTCCTTGTCGATGGCATGCGCGATCGCCTGGCGCACTTTCAGATCGGCCAGCTCCTTGCGGCGGTGGTTGATCTCGACGACGAGCTGGTAGGTCAGGCCTTCATAGCCCTTGGTGATCACCTTCAGGCCAGGCACCTTGGAGATGCGGTCGAGGTCGGCGAGCGGCACTGCGGAAAAGGCGGCGAGCTGGATTTCTTCCGCCTCGAGCGCCGCGGCCGCCGACGTGCGGTCCGGCAGCACCTGGTAGACGATCTCATCGAGATAGGGCTCGCCCTTGCCCCAATAGTCGGCGTTCTTCGCCAGCCGGTAGTACTGGCCGGCCTTGTATTCGGCGAATTTGTACGGGCCGGTGCCGACCGGCGCGTTGTTGGCCGGGTTCTCCTCGATCTTGCCGCTCTCATAGACATGCTTCGGCACGACGCTCGAAAGCGCCGGCAGGGCATTGCGGATCAGCTGGAACGGCGTCGGCTTGGCGAATTTGAAGATGGCGGTCAACTCGTCCGGCGTTTCGACCGCCGTCAGGTCCTTGAACACTGTGCGGCCGAGATTCTGCAGCGGCTTCCATACCTGCAGCGCCGAGAAGGCGACGTCGGCGGAGGTGAATGGTTTGCCGTCATGCCACTTGACGCCGTCGCGCAGCTTGAACGTCACCGAGAGGCCATCGGCGGCGCCTTCCCATGAAAGTGCCAGGCGCGGCTGGAGCCCGTCCTTGCCGTCGAAGGAGGATTCGGCCAGCGTTTCCACCACCTTGCTGGAAATGAAGAAAACGCCGTTGGAGGCGACGATCGCCGGGTTGAGGTTGCGCGGCTCGGAGTCGGCGGCTACGACCAGCCGGCCGCCCTTCTTCGGCGTCTGCGCGCGGCCGATCACCGGCAGCGCGGTGGAGGCGAGCAGCGCCGCCGAGCCGGCAAGCACGGTGCGCCTGGAAATGGTGAGAGCTGACATGATCGACCTCCGTCCTCCGCGCCACCCGCTCGGGCGCCAATCCCTTGACGCCAGCTTGTCCACGAGCGTCGTTGCGGCAGCGATTATGAGCCTCGCCAAGGGTTTCGCCAGAGACGGATTTGGCGCATTCTGGCGTGGCTTTGAAATTTCCGTCCGCTGGACCAGTCGTTAGGCAAGCGGTTCAGTCGAACAATCTGGTAGGACCAGATGTTGCTATTGACGCGCGAGAACGCGGCATTGTGACAATCGATGACGGCCGGAAGCTGATTTCTGGCTGGACCAGAGTAGCCAAAGTGATGCAGATTTAGCCGACAGCCAAATGATCAGCCACAAAACCAGCCGGCGAGCCGGCCCGATCGGCCAGCACATTCAGGGAGAGAAAAAATGAACATCGCCCCGGGCAAGAATGCGGTCGCCATTCCATTCGACCAGGCCAGGCTGGACGGGCTGATGGAGGAAGCCGGCATCGACGTGCTGCTCGCCACCTCCAAGCACAACACGCAATATCTGCTCGGCGGCTACAAGTTCATCTTCTTCGCCGCCATGGATGCGATCGGCCACAGCCGCTACCTGCCGATCGTTGTCTACGAGAAGGGTGGGCCAGACCGCGCTGCCTATATCGGCAACCGTATGGAGGGCGCCGAGCACCAGAACAACCCGTTCTGGACACCGACCTTGCACGCCGCCTGCTGGGGCACACTGGATGCCGCCAATCTCGCCGTTGAGCATGTGCAGAAGATCGGCAAGGGCGAGGCGCGCATCGGCATCGAGCCGGCCTTCCTGCCGTCGGATGCCTACACGCTGGTTCGCAAGGCGCTGCCGGATGCGAAGCTGATCGATGCGACCGGCATGCTGGAGCGCATGCGCGCCATCAAGACCGACGCCGAGCTCGAGAGGCTGCGTGTCGCCTCCGAGCTGATCACCGATTCGATGCTGGCGACCATCCAATGGGCGCGCGAAGGCACGACCAAGACCGAGATCATCGAGCAGCTGAGGCGCGAGGAGACCAATCGCGGCGCGCATTTCGAATATTGCCTGCTGACCCTGGGCTCCAGTCACAACCGCGCGGCCTCGCCGCAAGCGTGGAAGCAGGGCGAGGTGTTGTCGATCGATTCCGGCGGCAACTACCACGGCTATATCGGCGACCTCTGCCGCATGGGGATTCTCGGCGAGCCGGACGCAGAGCTGGAGGATCTGCTGGCTGAGGTGGACGTCGTGCAGCAGGCGGCGTTTTCGAAGGTCAGGGCGGGCACGCTCGGTGGCGATATGATCGCCCATGCGGAGGGCGTGCTGAAGGCCTCGAAGGTCTCGCCTTACACGGATTTCTTCGCCCACGGCATGGGGCTCATCACGCATGAAGCGCCCTTCCTGATGACCAACCATCCGGTCACCTATGAAGGCACCTATGCCGGGAAGCCGCTGGAAAAGAACATGGTGCTGTCGGTCGAGACGACCATGCTTCACCCGACACGCGGCTTCATCAAGTTGGAGGATACTGTCGCGGTGACGGATAATGGCTACGCGATGTTCGGCGACCGGGCCAGGGGATGGAACAGGGGCGGGATTTCATAAGGCCGAAAGTCGGCGCCGCCCCTCATCCGCCTGCCGGCACCTTCTCCCCGTAGAACGGGGAGAAGAAGGCAGCTTCGGCGATTTGCGAAATCGTTGATGAAGGCGTCTTTCTCCCCGTTCTACGGGGAGAAATGTCCGGCAGGACAATGAGGGGCGGCGCCAGCCTCGAAGGTTCACTCCCCTGCCGGCAGCACCCTGAAATCCGGCAGGTCGCGCAGCGCCAGTTCCGGGCCGGCCGGCGAATAGACGACGAAGAGCTGCATCGGCTGGTCGCCGGTGTTGAGCGTCGAATGGAAGCGGCTCTCGGGCACATAGACTGTGCAGCCGGGGCCGACTTTCGCGACCACCGGATTGCCGTCCTCGTCCTCGACCATCTGCTCGCCATGGCCGGAGATGACGAAGATGATTTCTTCGGCGCCGGGATGGTTGTGGCGGGTGTGGCCCTTGCCGGAGGGCAGGTCGACGACGCCGCCGGAAAAACGCTCCGCACCATTCACTTCGGGCGCGACCGTCAGGGCCAGCCTGCCCCAGTCGAAGCCAAAGGCGCTGACGTCCTTCGGATACACGAACATCTTGCTCTTGTCGGTCATCGTCTCATCCCTTCTTTTTCTTGATGGTCGCCTTGCCGCGGCCGATCGCGACCGCCTTGAAATCCGCCGTCTGTTTGGCGATTGCGGCCTCCGCCGGCAGCCGTTCCATCGAGCTCGCGCCATAGAAGCCATGCAGCCCTTCGCAGCGCTCGAGGATGTAGCGGGCATCGTCCGGCATCGAGATCGGCCCGCCATGGCAAAGCAGGATGACGTCCTTGCGCACCGAGCGCGCGGCGTCGGCGATAGCGTCGATCTCCTTCACGCAGTGGTCGAGCGACTTCGCCGACGTGGCGCCGATCGAGCCGCCGGTCGTCACGCCCATATGGGCAACAATGATGTCGGCGCCGGCCTTTGTCATGGCGCGCGCCTCGTCGGGGTTGAAGACATAGGGCGTGGTCAGGAGGTCGAGCTTGTGCGCCTCGGCGATCATGTCGACCTCGAGCCCAAAACCCATGCCGGTTTCCTCGAAGCTCTGCCGCATGGTGCCGTCGAACAGGCCGATGGTGGGAAAGTTCTGCACACCGGAAAAGCCCATCGTCTTCAATTCGGCCAGGAACAGCGGCATGATGACGAAGGGATCGGTACCGTTGACGCCGGCCAGAACCGGCGTCTTCTTGACCACGGGCAGCACCTCATAGGCCATCTCCTTGACGATCTCGTTGGCGTTGCCATAGGCGAGCAGGCCGGCCGCCGAGCCGCGCCCGGCCATGCGGTAGCGGCCGGAATTGTAGATGATGATGAGGTCGATGCCGCCGGCTTCCTCGGCCTTGGCCGACAGGCCGGTGCCGGCGCCGCCGCCGACGATCGGCACGCCATCGGCGAGCATCTTGCGGAACTTCTCCAGTATTGTCTTGCGCGAAATTGCGGCCATGCGTCCGGGTCTCACTTCTTGACGATATCGAGGAAGGCCGCGGTCGCGGCCCTGGCGAATTCGGGATCGTTGATGTGCAGCGGCAAGCGCGTCACGATGCGTGTTGCCGTCGGACGGATCGTGCGTTCGATGGCCTCGAACAGCGCGGCATCCGCTTCCGGATCGAAGAAGGCGCCGCCGTCGATGTCGAGCGCCGAGACGCCCTTTTCGGGGATAAGGAAGCGGACCGGACCCTCGCAGCGGCTCAGCTTTTCGCCGATCCATTCGCCGATCTTGCGGCATTCGTCCGGCGTCGTGCGCATCAGCGTCACGTTGGAATTGTGTTCGTAGAGCAGGCGTCCGCGATAATGCTCCGGAATGGTCGGCGGCGCCCAGAAGTTGACCATGTCGAGCGCGCCGGCCGAGCCGACATAGGGAAGTTTCGTGCGAGCGGCGGCGCCGAAGCGATCCTGCGTCGCCGGCAGCACGCCGCCGAACAGCAGGTCGCAGACCTCCGTCGTGGTTATGTCGATGATGCCGGCGAGCAAGCCCGAGTCGGCGAGCTTCTCCATCGTGCGGCCGCCGGTGCCGGTGGCGTGGAAAACCATGCAGTCATAGTTGGCGCGCAGATGGTCGGCGATGGCCGTCACGCATGGGGTGGTGACACCGAACATGGTAAGCCCAAGCGACGGTTTGCCGTCGGCGGATGGGGCCGGGTTCCCCACCATGCCCGAGATCGCCTGGGCGGCATTGTGCAGCACGATGCGCGACAGGCGGTTGAGGCCCGCCATGTCGGTCACCGATGGCATCATGACAATGTCGGAGACGTCGACATAGGGTGCGGTGTCCCCGGAGGCGAGCGTCGAGACCATGACCTTGGGCAGGCCGAGCGGCAGTGTGCGCATGGCCGATGTGACGATCGAGGTGCCGCCGCCGCCGCCGATACCGATCATGCCGGATATGTCGCCGCGCGACTGGACGAAGCGGGCGAGGGCGAAGGCCATCGCTGCGACCGACCTGCCGCGGTCGTCGTTGCCGAGCACGGCGTCGCGGCCCTCGGGGTGATGGGCGGCTACCTCTTCGGCTGACACATCGACCGGCACGGTGGTAGCGCGCGTTCCGACGTCGACGCGGGTCACGGTAGCGCCGGTGGCGGCGATCGCGTCCGCCAGGAAGGCAAGCTCCTCGCCCTTGGTGTCGGCGGTGCCCACCACGTAGATGCGCTTCATCGCGTTCCCCCGTTCCCTGGCATGTCTGGGCGCCGCCCGCCGCCACTCGTTGCCCGGTCACCAAGACCATTGCAATTTTTTGAGACGCGCGTATCGTATTGACATGGATGTCTCACGTCAACAAGCCGCGCCGAACGACGACACCGGTGAGGGCCGAGCGGCCGAGCGTGGCGCGCGCGCCCGCACCAGGCGGCTGATGCTGGAGACGGCCACCAGGCTGATGCAGGGCGGCGCCACACCTTCCGTGAGCGAGGTCGCCGAGGCGGCCGAAGTGTCGCGCGCAACCGCCTATCGATATTTCCCGAGCCAGGCAGCACTGGTGCAGGCAGTGGTCGATGAGGGGCTCGGCCCTATCCTCACCTGGCGCTCGGCGTCGGACGATCCGGAGCGCAGGGTCGCCGAACTCTACGCCACCGCGATGCCGCGTATCGAGGCTTTCGAGGCGACGTTCAAGGCGGCGCTGAAACTGTCGCTGGATCAGTGGGCCAGGCGCCAGGCAGGCACGCTGGGCAATGAGCCGGCCTTCACGCGCGGGCATCGCATCGACCTCCTGAAGGATGCGTTAGCGCCGCTCAAGGGCCGTTTGCCGCCGCGCGAGTTCAAGCGTCTGGCGCAGGCGCTGTCGCTGATGTTCGGCGTCGAGGTGCTGATTGTATTGAAGGACATATGGGGCCTGGACAGTCGTCGCATGATGGCGGTCGCGCAGTGGGCGGCGGGCGCGCTGGTGCGGGCGGCCGTGGCGGAATCGGAAGGCGACGCCACATCGGCGGCAACCGCAAAATAACACAAATCTGGTTGGACCAGATCGCGAAGTCAGTTATGCATAATAGTCCCGATGAGATGATCGAAACAAGGCCCGCGCGTATCAAGGAGTAGGAAAATTAAGGTAAAACAGGCAGATACCGCTGCAAATGGCTTGCCTGACCGTTCCTGATCGCTCAAGAAAGGGCTTGACGTCCCTTTAGAATTGGTAATACCAGATTAAGGCTGACAACGCGGATCGAAAGTGAGGGCTGCGATCCATTTTTCCGCCGGGCGGGGAGGCGCCCAAACCGGAAGAGTGCCATCACTGGAGGAACTACCAGGGCCGGCCTCGCCGCCGGCTCGCATGACACGGTAGAATGCGCACAAGGGAGGAAACATTATGCGCAAGATAGTGACCAGCGTCATTGCTGGTATCGGCTTAGTGCTCGCCTGTGGAACGTCTTCTTACGCGCAGGACAAGGAACTCACCATCTTCTGGGCGGAATGGGATCCGGCAAACTATCTGCAGGAACTCGTCAACGACTACACGGCCGAGACCGGGGTGAAGGTCACCGTACAGACGACGCCATGGCCAGATTTCCAGACCAAGGCCTTTACCGAGTTCAACGCGCATGGCGACGCCTACGACATGGTGGTCGGCGACTCGCAATGGCTTGGTGCCGGTTCGACGCAAGGCCACTATGTCGACCTGACGGACTTCTTCAACAAGCACAAGCTTGGCGATGTGATGGCGCCCGCTACTGTAAAGTATTATGCCGAATACCCTGGCGGTTCCGGAAAATACTGGGCGATCCCGCTTGAAGGCGATGCGATCGGCTGGTCCTATCGCAAGGACTGGTTCGAGGATCCGAAGGAGAAGGAAGCCTTCAAGGCGAAGTACAACTACGACCTCGACGTGCCGAAGACCTATGCGCAGCTGCGCGACATCGCCGAGTTCTTCCACCGTCCGGACCAGAAGCGGTACGGCGTCGCCATCTACACCGACAATTCCTATGACGCGATGGCGATGGGCGTCGAAAGCGCTATCTTCAGCTATGGCGGCGACCTCGGCGACTACGCAACTTACAAGGTCGACGGCATCACCAATTCGAAAGAGGCCGCCGCCGGCCTCGACATGTACAAGGAACTCTACAAGTTCACGCCTCCCGGTTGGGGCAAGACCTTCTTCGTGGAAGACAACCAGGCGATCACCGGCGGCCTCGCCGCGATGAGCATGAATTTCTTCGCCTTCTTCCCGCCGCTGGTAAACAAGGCCACCAACCCGTACGCCGACGTGACCGGCTTCTTCGCCAATCCGGCCGGCCCGGACGGCAAGCGCTTCGCCGCTCTCGGCGGCCAGGGAATTTCCATCGTCTCGTACTCGAAGAACCAGGAAGAGGCGACGAAGTTCCTGGAGTGGTTCATCAAGGACGAGACCCAGAAGAAGTGGGCGGACCTTGGCGGCTACACCTGCAGCCAGGCCGTGCTGAAATCGGAAGCGTTCCAGAACGCTACGCCTTACAACAAGGCGTTCTATGACACGATGTTCATGGTCAAGGACTTCTGGGCGACGCCGGAATACGCCGAGGTGCTAGATCAGCTGAACCAGAACATCTATCCGTTCGTGGTCGGCGGGAAAGGCACCGCCCAGGAAGCGCTCGACAAGACCGCCGCCGAATGGAAGGCGACGTTCACCAAGTACAATCGCTACAAATAAGCATCACATTCAGAATGCCGGAGGAGGGTTTCCCCTCCGGCATTCCTGTTTCAGGGAGACGCTCGTTGGCTTCGGTAGCCCTCACACATCTCGATCCTGCCTCAAGGGCCGCAGCGCGCGGCTGGTCGGATCTGACCATCCGCAACCTGTTCATCATCCCGACGCTGGTGTTCCTGATCGTTTTCAACATCTTCCCGCTGATCTATTCGCTGGGCTATTCCTTCACGAACTTCGCGGCGAACCGGAGCGAGCCTTGGCAGTTCGTCGGCTTGCAGAATTACCGTGAGCTGCTTAGCGACGATCACATCTGGTCGAATTTCATCATCACGGCGAAATACGTCATCGTTTCGGTGGCCGGCCAGATGATCGTTGGCTTCGGCCTCGCGCTGCTGCTCAACCGCAGCTTTCCGATGAAGGGCCTCATCACCACGCTGCTGCTATTGCCGATGATGATGTCGGCAGCTGTCGTCGGCCTGTTCTGGCAACTGCTCTACAGCCCGTCATGGGGCCCGATCAACTACGTCTTCGGCCTGGGCGACTTCGCCTGGCTGTCCAACCCCGACAGCGCGCTCTACGCCGTCGCGATCACCGATATCTGGATGTGGTCGCCCTTCGTCATGCTGCTTTCGCTCGCCGGCCTGTCGGCCGTGCCGCAGCACCTCTACGAGGCCGCGGCGATCGACCGCGCCGGTTGGTGGTACACCTTCACCCGCATCACCTTGCCGCTGGTCTCGCCGATTCTTTTGATCGCGCTGATCTTCCGCACCATGGAAGCCTTCAAGACCTTCGACATCGCCTACACGATGACGACCCAGCCGACCGCCGAACTGATTGCGATCCGGCTCTACAAGCAGGCGTTCCAGCAATGGGATACCGGCAAGTCCTGCGCGCTGGCCTACATCGTGCTGATCATGGTGCTGGCCATCACCAACCTCTACGTGAAGTACCTCAACAAGGTGAAGGAGCGCTGAGATGGCCGCCGTCCGCACTTCTTCCGAGATTGCCCTCAACCGCGCGGCAATCGTTGCGGTGCTTATCGCGACGCTGATCTTCCTCGCGCCGATCTACTGGATCGCCTCCACTGCGTTCAAGCCGAAGGAGTTGGCGGTCAGCGTGCCGCCCACCGTCCTTTTCCAGCCGGAAGTCACCCCCTTCATCCGTCTGTTCACCAAGCGCGTGCAGATGCAGAAGCCTGTCGACCCGCAAGTCTACGAGGCCGCGCCCTGGTGGGAGAAGCGCATCTATGACGGCGGCGAGCGGGTGCTGAAGGTTGGCAAGGACGTGCAGCTTTCGCAGTATCCCAACCGGTTCATGAACAGCCTGATCGTGGCGGTCATCAGCACGGTGCTCGCCGTCGGCATGGGGACCTTCACCGCCTACGGCTTCTCGCGCTTCAAGATCGCAGGCGAGGCGGACCTTCTCTTCTTCATCCTGTCAACACGCATGCTGCCGCCGGTGGTCGTGGCGATCCCGATGTTCCTGATGTACCGGATGGTCGGCCTCAACGACTCGCATATCGGCCTGATCATCCTCTACGTCGCCTTCAACCTGTCCTTCTCAGTCTGGCTGATGAAGGGCTTCATGGACGAGATCCCGAAGGAATACGAGGAGGCGGCGCTGGTCGACGGCTACACCCGCATGCAGGCCTTCTTCAAGATCGTGCTGCCGGAAGCGGCGACCGGTATCGCTGCCACCGCGGTGTTCTGCTTCATCACAGCCTGGAACGAGTACGCCTTTGCGCTGATCATGACCAACCGACGCGCCCAGACGGCGCCGCCCTTCATCCCCAGCCAGATTGGCTCGGGCCTGCCGGACTGGACCACGATCGCCGCGGGCACCTTCCTGTTCCTGCTGCCGGTCGCAATCTTCACCTTCCTGTTGCGCAACCACCTGCTTCGCGGCGTCACCTTCGGAGCGATCCGCAAATGAGTTTTCGCGCGGTCAACCAGAAATACCTGTTGCCGGCCTCGCAGATTCTCATGGTGCTGGGCATCATTGCGCTCTGCCAGCCATGGAGCCTCGGCCTGCATTCCTATGGCGTGACGATCATCCTGATCGGCCTGATCGGCTTCAACATCACGTCAAAGATAGCGCCGGAGCGCCCGGAGGAAACCGGCGCCGCGATGCACGAGGGGGCACGGCAGTGACGCAGATCGAACTTCGCGGCATCGAGAAATTCTTCGGCGCCGTTCAGGTCATCCACAATCTGAACCTCGCCATCGCCGACAACGAGTTTATCGTGCTGCTTGGCCAGTCGGGCTGCGGCAAGACCACGACGCTGCGTGCGATTGCGGGGCTCGAAACGATCGACCAGGGCGACATCCTGATCGACGGCAAGGCCGTGCAGCACCTCAAGGCTGCCGACCGCGACATCGCCATGGTGTTCCAGTCGTTTTCGCTCTACCCGCACATGACGGTGTTCGAGAATATCGCCTTTCCGTTGCGCGCAACGCGCATGGGAAGCGGCGAGGTCGACACGTCGGTTCGCGAGGTCGCCCGGGTTCTGCGGATCACCGACCTGCTCGGCAAGAGGCCGTCGGCGCTATCCGGCGGCGACATGCAGCGCGTGGCGATCGGCCGGGCGCTGGTGCGGCGCCCGAAGGCGATGCTGATGGACGAACCGATCGGCGCGCTCGACGCCAAGCTGCGCGAGGAGATGCGGGCCGAGATCAAGCGGCTGCACATCAAGCAGGGTTCGACCACGATCTACGTCACGCACGACCAGATCGAGGCGATGAGCCTGGCCGACCGCATCGTCATCATGCATGAAGGATTCATCCAGCAGGTTGGCACGCCGGACGAGGTCTATTCGCATCCCGCCAACCTGTTCGTGGCCCAGTTCGTCGGCAGTCCAGTGATGAACGTCGCCGAAGCGTCTGTCTCCGAAAAGGCGTCGGCCGCCTCGGTCACCGTCGGCGATGCGCCCGCGGGTTTCGAGTTCCCGAGCGCGCTCTTGTCGAAGCTCAACGGCCACGCAGCCAATGGCGGCCTGACGCTGGGTATCCGGCCGGAAGGCGTGCTCGTCCGGCGCGATGCTGCGCCGGGCTACATGCCGGTGGAGGCGCATATCATCGAACCGCTTGGCTCCTTCGACATCGTCGATCTCAAGGTCGGCTCCCAGATGCTGCGCGCCCGCACCAAGGCCGGCTACGTCGCCGGACCGGGCGAAAAGGTCCACGCCCGCATCGATCCGGAGCAGGCGCATTTCTTCGATACGGCAAGCGGCAAGTCGCTAGGAGTAAGGCTGTAATGGCCCATATCGAACTCAAGAACATCACCAAGACGTTCGGCAATCACACCGCACTGACGGGCCTCGACCTCGAAATCGCCGACGGCGAGTTCTTCGTGCTGCTCGGCGAGACCGGCGCCGGCAAGACGACGACGCTGCGACTGATTGCCGGGCTCGAGAAGCCGACCGAAGGCCAGGTCTTCATCGACGGCGTCGATGTCGCCGACTGGGGGCGGCCGAGCGCGACGTGGCGCTGGTGCTGCAGCAATATTCGCTCTACCCGCGCTACACGGTGCGCGAGAACCTTGAATTCCCGCTGAAGCCGAAGATCCGCCGTCTGCCGGACGCCGAGATCAAGGATCGCGTCGCGCGCGCCGCCCGCACGCTCCGCATCGAGCATCTGCTCGACCGCAAGACCGACCGGCTGTCAGGCGGCGAGATGCAGCGCGTCTCGATCGGCCGGGCCATCGTGCGCAAGCCGCGCGTGTTCCTGATGGACGAGCCGCTGTCGGCGCTCGACGCCAAATTGCGCGAGGCGCTGCGCACCGAACTGAAGAACCTGCAGATGCAGCTCGGCGCCACCTTCCTCTTCGTCACCCACGACCAGATCGAGGCGATGTCGATGGGTGACAAGGTCGGCGTGCTCAATCATGGCCGCATCGTCCAGACCGGCACGCCGCAGGAGATCTACAACAATCCGCGCGACACCTATGTGGCGAGCTTCGTCGGCTCGCCGCCGATGAACCTTATCGACGGCAAGCTGGTCGACAACCGGGCAGTGATGGCGCCGATGAATTTCGAACTGCCGCTTTCAGGGGGAGGAGCCGGCAATGCGGTCGACGGTCGCCCGCTCGTCTTCGGCATCCGTCCGGAGGACGTCTATCTGGAGAGCGGCGCGCCGGTCGAGGCACGCGTCCACGACGTCGAGAACCACGGCGTCGAAAAGATCGTGACGCTGAGAGTCGGCGACGCGATGCTGAGAGCCACTGTGCCGGCAAGGACTGCCGTCGAGATCGAACAGCCTGTGCGCTTTGCCTGGAATCCGGACAAGGTGGTGATGTTCGACAAGGGCAGCGGCGTGAGTCTGCGGCACGCCAGCTAGGCGGACGGTCCCTTCAAGCTACCGGGGCAGGCAGGCGCGCGGGCCCCTTTGCCCTACCTCGGCAGATAGGTCTCGTACGGCGTGTCGTTGATCAGCAGGATCACGCACTCCGTGTCCGAGAGGCAGGCATCGTCGTGCATCTCATTGGCCTTCTGGGTCCAGTAGGACCCTGGCGGCAACGCGACCTTGGTCGCCTCGCCGCCATCCATCTGCCAGTGCGCCCACAGCCCCTGAATGACCACGGCGCGATAGTCCGCGGTATGCGCGTGAACAGGCGCGCGCCAGTTGCCGGGAACTTTGAGCAAGGTTCCCGCCGGGCCCTTTGCACGCTCGCCCCATAGCGGGCCGAGGCGCTGCGGCTGGTCAGGCGCCTCGACAGCATAAGGGATCTTGCTCGCCGGCAGGTAGCTGTCTTCGAGGGCGAATGCCCGCCCCGGAAAGACGGTGAGCGCGGCGAGCGCAAGCAAGGCTGGGTGATTGACCATGGCGGGTTCCTCCGCCGGCCAGCTTAAGCTGCCCCCGCCGGCAGGGAATGACGCTGCGTCCAAAACACTTGGCAATTCCTCCAGGCGACAGGAACCGACCCGCGTTCAGGCGACCGGGCTGTCGTCGCCGTCGCCGGTGTTGCGCAGATGGCTCGGCGCCACGCCCATGACGCGCTTGAAGGCGCGGCTGAAGGACGCCTCGGAATCATAGCCCAGCCTTGTCGCGGCCACCGAAACCCGCATGCCGTCGCGGGCCAGCCATTGCCGCGCCTGGTGCATGCGAACGCTGAGCACATATTTGGCCGGCGTCTCGCCGACCACGGTGGCGAAGCGCTGGGCGAAGGCGGAACGCGAGGCTCCCATCATCCGCGCCAGCGCCTCGACCGTCCAGTCGCGGTCCGGCTGCAGGTGGATGGCGGCCAGCACCTTGCCGACATCCGGACTGCGGACGGCGGCGATCCATCCGGTGGCATCGCCGCAGCCGTTCTCCACCCAGGAGCGGATGATGGTGGCGGCCAGCACATCGGCAAGGCGCGCCAGGATGCCGCCGGAGCCGACCCGGTCCATCGTCACCTCGCCGGCCATCGCATCGAGCAGGTGCTGGATGCCCGGAGCGTTCGCCATCAGCTTACGTGCCTGCATCAGGTCCGGCATCATGTCGAGCAGCGGATGCGAGCCGTCGAGATTGAAATGCATGCTGCCGCAGAACAGCAGGGTCTTGCAGCCATCGCAGCCATTGGAGACGTCGTAGATGTTCTCGCAAACCGGCTCGATGCTGTAGCGGCCGATCGGCACGGCAGGCACGCCCGGCGCGCTGGCCAGAACGTGCTCGTCGCCGCGCGGGATCAGCAGCGCGTCGCCGACCGACAGCTCGATCCATTCCTTCGCCGGCGAGAACAGCCAGCAGCCTTGCTGGCCGATGAAGTGGAAGCGCGCCGCCTTCTGCGCGGGAAAGGACACCGCCCAGGGTTCCCCCAGCACGCAGCGACCATAGTCGACGCCGTCGAGGCGGAGGCCGCGTAGCATGTCGGTCAAAGGATCGCCGGAAGCCGGCAGTGCGGTTCTGGACGAATTGTAATTCATTTCGGCGTTTCTAGCATGGAAACTCCATCGCGTCACTTCCTATGTTGCATGTCAGCCAAATGTTGCGCCGCAAACAAGTCGGACTGGCAGAGCGCGCCCGCGAAGCATGTAACGGGTGGAGGCCGAGCCGGTCATTTCCTAAGTGGCGCGCAAACAGATCGGAGATTTAGCCATGACCGAACCCACCACGGGCGTCATCGACGCCGCTGTTCTAGACAGCGCCGACTCTCAAGAACGATCAGAGCCTGCTTGGGGCGCGGTGGTGTCGCTGGCGCTCGGGGTGTTCGGCCTTGTGACTGCGGAATTCCTGCCGGCCAGCCTGCTGACGCGGCTGGCGCAGGACCTCGGCGTCAGCGAGGGCGCGGCCGGGCAAGCGGTGACGGCGACGGCGGTGGTCGGCGCGATCGCGGCGCCGACCATGGCCATCGTCACCAAGCGGCTCGACCGCCGGCTGGTGATGTGGATGCTGACGGTTCTGCTCATCGTCTCCAATCTGCTCGCAGCCTTTGCTTCCTCGCTGACCATGCTGCTTCTGGCCCGGGTGGTTCTCGGCGTCGCGCTCGGCGGCTTCTGGTCGATGTCGGCGGCGATGGCGCTGAGGCTCGTGCCGATGCGGCTGATGCCGCGCGCCATGTCGATCATCCTCACCGGCGTTTCGGTCGCCACCGTCACCGCCGCGCCGGTCGGCGCCTATGTCGGCGATGTCTGGGGCTGGCGCACCGCCTTCATGATCGCGGCCGTCGTCGGCGCGCTGGCGCTCTTGGTGCAGCTTGCCACCATCCCGCGGCTGCCGCCGGCCGGCGTGGCCAGCGTGCGCACCTTGCTGGAGGTCTTGAAGCGGCCGATGATCAGGGCGGCGCTGCTGGTCGTGCTGCTGGTCGCCTCGGGTCACTTTGCCGGCTTCACCTATGTGCGCCCGTATCTCGAGGTGGTTCCGGTGCTGCCGATCGAGACGATCTCGCTGGTGCTGCTCGGCTACGGCATCGGCGGCTTCTTCGGCAACTTCGCCGGCGGCTTCATGGCCGAGCGCAACCTGAAGGCCGCGGTCGCCCTGGCGCCGCTGCTGATTGCCGTGTCGGCGCTGGTGCTGCTCACCCTTGGCGCCTCGCCGGTGACGGCGGCGATCGCCGTCGCCGCCTGGGGCTTCGCCTTCGGCGCGGTGCCGGTCGGGCTGCAGACCTGGCTGGTGCGCGCGGCGCCGGACGAGGCCGAAAGCGCCGGCGGGCTGATGGTCGCCACGTTCCAGGTGGCGATCGCGCTCGGCGCCGTCTTCGGCGGCCTGCTGGTCGACCATGCCGGCGTCGCCAGCGCCTTCGCCTATTGCGGCATCGCAACGCTGCTGGCGGCCCTGGTGGCGGTGCTGATGGGGCCGAAGCGCGCGGGCTAGCCAGCCCCCGCGCGATCATCCTACATCGGCCCGGCAGCCGCCCGGGCCGATGTCGCCGTGATCGCCGCCACGAAGCGCTCCAGGCTGTGCTCGACATAGGCGGTCAGGTCCATTTCGGGATCGAAGCTCCACCACAGCAGCGAGCCCTGCCAGTGCGACGCCATCAGCAGGCCGATGTCCTGAGGCATGCCGGGTATACCGGCGAAACAGTCGGCGAGCACCTTGCTTAGCGCCGCTTTCCAGGCGGCGCCACGTGCCCGCAGCACGGGATCGCGCAGGTCCTCGCGCAGCACCAGCAAACCTTCGGCATAGGATTCGATGTCGCCATAGCCGCTGGATAGACCACCCAACAACCGGATGGCCCCGGCCGGGGTCCTCGGCGTCGAGGCGGACAGCGCTTCGGTTTTCCGGTCGAGCCCATCCCAGGCATAAAGCAGCGTGCGTTGCTTCAGCTGCGCCTTGCTCCCGAAGCGCTGCACCAGCGTCGACCCCGATAGGCCGCATGCCCGCGCCAGCCGCTCGAAGGTCAGCGCCTCCGGGCCTTCGGCGTGCATCAGCCGGTAGGCGACCTCCAGCACCTGCTCGTCGGGTTGCGTTTTCGGCCGGGTCATCTTGACATCCATTTATAAACGAATGATCATTTATAAATTAGGAGCGCAGCAGGCGCCAGCCCTCGTTGTGGTGTTTTGGTTCGGGAGGTTTCGATGATGCTTGAAGGGAAGGTCGCCCTTGTCGCCGGCGCAACGCGCGGTGCCGGCCGTGGCATCGCGGTCGAGCTCGGCGCCGCCGGCGCCACCGTCTATGTCACCGGGCGCACGACGCGGACGCAACAGTCGGACTATGGCCGTCCGGAGACGATCGAGGAAACGGCTGAGCTGGTCACGGCGCAAGGCGGCAAGGGCATTGCCGTCCAGGTCGATCATCTGATTGCTGACGATGTGCGCGAACTGGTCGAGCGTATCCGTGCCGAGCAGGGCCGTCTCGATGTCCTGGTCAACGATCTGTGGGGCGGCGAGAAGCTGTTCGAGTGGAACAAGCCGGTCTGGGACCACGATCTCGAGAACGGCTTGCGCCTGCTGCGCCTGGCCATCGACACGCATCTGATCACCGCGCACCACGCGCTGCCGCTGATGATCGAGCGGCCGGGCGGGCTGCATGTCGAAGTCACCGACGGCACGGCCGAATACAATGCAGACCACTACCGGCTGTCGCCATTCTACGACCTCGCCAAGGTGGCGGCGACGCGCATGGCATGGGCGCACGCCAAGGACCTCGCGCCACATGGCGCCACGTCGGTCTCGCTGACGCCCGGCTGGCTGCGTTCCGAAATGATGCTGGAGGCCTTCGGCGTCAGCGAGGCGAACTGGCGCGACGCGACCGCCAAGGTACCGCATTTCGTCATTTCGGAGACGCCGCGCTTCGTCGGCCGCGCCGTCGTGGCGCTGGCCGCGGATCCGGAGCGGTCGCGCTGGAACGGGCAGTCGCTGTCCAGCGGCGGGCTGGCGCAAGTCTATGGCTTCACCGATCTCGATGGTTCGCGCCCGGATGCCTGGCGCTATGTCCCGGAGGTCCAGGATGCCGGCAAGCCGGCCGATGCGACCGGGTATCGCTAGAATTGCGCTAGGCCGAGCGACCGTCGAAGTCGAAGATCTGGACGGAGGCAAGGTCGATCCCGTCGAGGCAATTGATGTTGACATAGGCGCTGCGTTCGCTGCCGTCGCCGACGTCCTCGGCGAAGGGATGGATGCCGCAAAAGCGGCAGAAGCGATGGGCGATGGCGCCCTTGCCAAAGGTGTAACGGCCGAGGTCGTCGCCCCAGGCGAGCAGCCGCAGGTTCCGATGCGGCACCGCCCAGAGCAATGCCGCCTTGCGGGCGCAGATCGAGCAGTTGCAGCGCACGGCCCCGCCGAGCTCGCCTTCGACCTCGAACGCCACCTTGCCGCAGTGGCAGCCGCCTTTGTAGAGCATCGTTCCTTCTCCCCTTCGGCCCGGCAGTGCAAATATGCCTGATCCAACTCATTGTTGGAGCATGATCTTTCCGAAAACCGGTTCCCACTTCTCGGGATCATGCTCTAAAGACGCTGCAGCCTTGCGGAGTCCGACACCGAAAATGCAATCAGTCCGCGATCATCTCGAAATTCTGCTGTCGCGTCTCGCGACCCGCGCGAGCGACGAGTGCGTGTTCGTGCGACTGTACCCGGAGGCAGCGCGAGCAGCCGCCGACGCCAGCGATGCGCGGCGGAAGGCCGGCGTGACGCTCGGACCGCTCGACGGCACGATCGTCTCGATCAAGGACCTGTTCGACGTCGCCGGCGAGGCGACCACGGCCGGATCGCTGATGCTCAAGACCGCCGCGCCCGCCTTGCGCGACGCCGCCGTCGTCAGCCGGCTGCGCCAGGCGGGCGCGGTCATCCTCGGCAAGACCAACATGACCGAGTTCGCCTTCACCGCGATCGGTACCAACCAGCATTACGGCACGCCCGGCAATGCCACCGACGCCAGCCTGATACCGGGCGGTTCGTCCTCGGGCGCCGGCGTCTCGGTCGGCGAAGGTACCTGTGACATCGCCATCGGCTCCGACACCGGCGGTTCGGTGCGCATACCGGCATCGCTGAACGGCGTCATCGGTTTCAAGCCAACGGCGCGTCGGGTGCCGCTGACGGGTGCCTATCCGTTGTCCGCGACGCTGGATTCGATCGGACCGCTGGCGCTGAGCGTCGCCGCCTGTGCCGTCGCCGATGCGGTGATGGCGGCTGAGGAGGTGCCCCCGCTGCATCTGCCGTTGCCACTTGCCGGACTTCGTGTCGGTATCCCGCGCGGCGTTCCTTTCGAGGACACCGAAAGCGAGGTGGCGACCGCGTTCGAAAGATGCCTGGGCCAGGTCGAGCGGGCCGGCGCGCGGGTTGCGGACCTGTCGATCGACGACCTGCTCGCCGAGATGCGGGCGGCGACCAGGCGCGCGACGATCGCGTCAATGGAAGGCGCCGAGGTCCATGCCGACTGGCTGGCGACAGGCGCTTCCGTGCCGGTCGATCCGCATGTCAGCGGGCCGTTGTCGCGCGCGCTGGCCATCCCCGCGTCGGTCTATATCCGGACAATCCGGCGCCGCAAGGCGCTGGCCTCAGCGATGGACGAGCGGCTGGCCGCGGTCGATGTGCTGGCCCTGCCGACGACGCCGGTGGCGGCGCCGACCATCGCCTTGATGGCTAGCGACGCGGCGCTGCGCGAGCGGACCGAAGGCCTGCTGTTGCGCAACACCCAGGTCGCCAACCAGTTCGATCTCTGCGCCATCTCTGTGCCGATGCCTGGAACGGCGCGTCCGGCCGGGTTGATGCTGGTGGCCCGCAACGGCCATGACCGCCATCTGCTGCGCATCGCGGCAGAAATGGAGCGGCTGCTCTGACGAGCAGCGTGCCCACGGCAATCAGTGCGCCGCGCAGCGCCTGCGCTCGGCTTTGCCAGAGGCGCGTTCGATACGCGTAACGACCAGCATGGGCGGCTCGTTCGGCTCACCGCGATGCTGGATCGATCCTCTGACGACGAGCTTTCCCGCGTGGAGCTTGTCTGATGTATCGGGTGCGGCCCTGTCTTGCAGCGGCAATTCGGTGGTGTTGAGTGCCACGCCTTTGACGACCTTGCCGGTGCCCAGATCCAGCGCGTTGCCTGAGGGACAAGGGGCTCTGAAGCAGACGAGTCCATTGCTGCAGTAGACATAGTCGCTGCTCTCTGTCGCAGCGAGTGTGGGCGAGGCCGCGATCGAACATGCGGCGAGAACCAAGGATGCCAAGCGACGATTCAACATGGCTTCAGCGTCACCAAGAATTGAGGCGGAAGCGCGGTGCATTTCACCTGTCGGCCGGAAACCGTCGACGGTAGTGGTCGACCACGTCCGGATTGCGCAGATTTGCCGGCAGCTTGCCGGCCAGCACCAGCAGCGCCTCGCCCGCCGCGCCGACGCCCATGCGCATCATCGACTCCTCGGTGATCCCGGCCATATGCGGGGTGACGATGACATTGTCGAAGCTGAAATAGGGATGGTTCGGCGGCAGCGGCTGCGTCGCAAAGACGTCGAGCGCGGCACCGCCGATGCTGCCCTTGCGCAAGGCTTCGATCAGCGCATCGTCGTCGACCACCGGCCCGCGCGAGACGTTGATCAGCAGTGCGTTCGGCTTCATGCGCGAAATGCGCTCGCGGCTGATCAGGCCGCGCGTCTCCGGCGTCAGCGGACAGCAAAGCACGATGATGTCGCTCTGCTCGACCAGCGCGTCGATCGACAGGAAACCGACCTTGTCGGGCGCCGGGCGCATACTGCGCGTCGTTGCCACGACATTGAGGTCGAAGCCGTGCGCGGCGATATGGCCGACCGCCTGGCCGACCGCTCCGAGGCCGACAATGCCGATGGTCTTACCGGCGAGCTCGGTGTTGGCGTTGGCATGGTCGCGTCCGGCGAGCCAGCCCTTGGCGCGCAGGTCGCGGTCGACCATGCGAAAACGCCGAAGCAAGGCCAGCGTCACGAACATCACGTGCTCGGCGACCGAGCGCGCATTGACCGCCGGCACGTTCGCCACCAGCACGCCGGCTGACGTTGCCGCCTCGACCGGGATCATGTCCAGCCCAGCGCCATGACGGATCGCGGCGCGCAGCTTCGCGGCGCCGCCGAAGAGCTCAGGTGGCAGCGGCGCACGGACGATGACGATATCAGCATCCTTCGCCTCGGCGGCAAGCGTTTTGCCATCGAGGGCGGAAGCGACGACCAGCTTGCCTGCCCCGGCCAGCATGGCGGAGGCGCGCGGATGCAGCGGGTGCGTCGACAGGATTCTGGGCATGTGGCTCCCGTTTGTTTGCCGCATTTCTGCGATGCCAAGCGATGCCGCTTGGGCTGCAAAATGCTCTAGGCCTTTTCGAGCGCCGGGCTTGTCGGCTCCGTCCCACGCCCCTCGATCAGGCCCTTCCAATAGCTTTCGGCGCCTTGCAGATGGGCGTTCATCAGCGCCTGGGCGAGGTTGCCGTCGCGGCGCAGCAGCGCCTCGTAGATCTGGATATGCTCTGCATGCGAGCGCACGCTGCGCTCGGGATCGTTGAAATAGATCGGCAGGCGCTGCTCGCCCATCAGGTAGTAGACGCTGCAGATGTTGTGGAAGATGCCGTTCTTGGTGGCGCGCACGATCTCGAGGTGGAACTCGCGGTCTTCCTTGGCCAGACCCTCGCCGGCGGCGATACGCTCCTCCGAGGCTTTCAGGATCTCGCGCAGCCGCTCGAAATTCTCCTCGGTGGCGCGTGAGCAGGCAAGCTCGGCGGCCTTGATCTCGTGGATCTTGCGCAACTCGACCGTTTCGTAGATCTGGATCGGATCGAGCGGCAGGCCGGCGCGGGCGAAAAGGGCCAACGCCTCGACGCTCGCCTGCTTGGTGTCGACATAGATGCCGGATTTGGCGCGGCGTTCGACGATCCGCATGGCTTCCAGGATGGCCAGCGCTTCGCGGATCTGGCCGCGGCTGACGGCGAAGTGCTCGGCCAGTTCGCGCTCCGACGGCGTGCGACCCGTCTCCTTGTCCGATTTGGAGAACAGATAGGCGGCGAGTTCCGCGAGAAGGTTCTTTTCTTTCATCGTCAGCAGCGTTGCGCGTTCGCCTCCAGGAATCGCTCCGAGATTGTGAATCCCAATCCGGGCTTTTCAGGGATCGCTATCATACCGTCCTTTGCTTCGACAGTCTCTTCGATAAGATCGTGGATCATCGGGTTGGCGCCGAGCGAGTATTCGACGGTGAAGCTCGCCGGCGAGGCGGCGCAGACATGCAGACCGGCAAAGAAGCAGGGCGCGCCGGCCCACAGATGCGGGGCAAAGCGCAGGTTGAAGGCGCTGGCGATGGTGCCGATCTTCATCGCTTCGCTGATGCCGCCGCAGAAGGCGGGGTCCGGCTGGAAAATGTCAGCCGACTTCAGAACGGCGAGGTCGCGGAAGGCATAGCGCGTCGCCTCGCTTTCACCGGTGGCGATCGGGATCGAGCTCGAGGCGCGAACTTCGGCCATGCCCGGCTTGTCGTCGGCGATCACCGGCTCCTCGAACCAGGCGAGGTCGAGGTCGCCGGCAAGCTGGATGAAGCGCTTTGCCTCGGCCACCGTATAAGTGCCATGCGCGTCGACCATCAGCTCGACGTCGGCGCCGAGGGCCTCTCTCGCCGCGCGGACGCGCCCTGCGGAAATATGCGGGGCGCCGTCCATGGCGCCGATACGCATCTTCAGTGCCTTGAAGCCGCCCTTGGCGATGTAGGATTTGAGCTGCTCGCCGATGGTCTCGGCCGGCGCCCAGCCGCCGGAAGCATAGGCTTGCATGCGCTCGACTTTGCGGCCACCAAGCAGCCGCCAGATCGGCTGGCCGAGCGACTTGCCGAGAATGTCCCAGAGCGCGATGTCGACGGCGCTGATGGCGGCCACGCTCATGCCGCGCCGCGCCAGTTGCGGCATGGCATGTCCGCCATGGGCCGCCGTGTGGTGGCGCACGCCGTTGTAGAGCATCTCCCAGATGACGCCGATGTCGGTCGGGTCGCGGCCGATGAGCTGCGGGCCGACTTCATGGTTCAGCATGTGGACCAGGGCACCATAGCTGCCGGCGCTGCCGGCGGCGTTCTTGCCTTCGCCCCAGCCGACCAGGCCGTCATCGGTCTCGATGCGCAGAATGGCGGCGTCGAACGTCGTCACCTGACCGAAGTCGCTGCGATGCTGCTTCGCGGCTTCGATCGGTATGCGAACCCACCAGGCTTGGACCGTCTTGATGCGCATGGTCATCCCCGGCCCCGCCGCAGAAAGGCGGAAGGGCGTCTCTCTTTGGATCGGCTACCTGATCAGCGGCAGCAGCGTTTCGGCGGTGATGCGCATCTGGTCGGTGTAGAACTTCTCCGTCAGCACGCTGGAACCGTGATCCTGGATGAACTTCAGCTGCTCTGGCGAGATGTCGACCGGATGGCGCTCGACCATGTCGGGATAGGGCGCGGCCGGCGTGCGGTCGACAGGGGCGACGAACTCATTGGTCAGCGCGCCGTCATAGCCGATCTCCTTCAGCGTGCCCACGATCCGCGGCCAGTCGATCTGGCCGAGGCCGGCGGCGAAGCGGTTGTTGTCGGCGACGTGGAAGTCGAACAGGCGCTTGCCGACCTGACGGATGGCGTCATAGACGTTAAATTCCTCCATGTGGATGTGATAGGCGTCGAGGCAGACGCCGCATTCCGGGCTGACCGCGTCGGCGAGCGCGAGCGCCTGGGCGCCACGGTTGAACAGATAGGTCTCGAAGCGGTTGAGCGGCTCGACCGCGACCTTGACGCCGACCTTCTTGGCGTGGGCGAAGCACTCGCGGGTGGCGTCGACCACCCAGCCCCATTCCTCCGCCTCGGTGCCGTCGGGCACTACCTTGCCGACGGTGGCGGGAACCAGCGTGATGATCTCACCATCGAGCTCGCTGACCATGGTCAGCACGTCCTTGACGTACTGCACCGAACGCTCGCGCTGGCCCTGGTCCTTGGCGGCGAGGTTGCGTTCGCCCAGCATCAGCGTCACCGAGCCCCAGCAGCGGATGCCGTGCTCCTTCAAGAGCGCGCGCGTCTCCCTGGTCTTGTACTGCTCGGGCTCGCCGGAGATCTCGATCGACTCATAGCCGAATTTCTTGATGCGCTTCAGCGTCACTTCCAACGGCTCCGCCCGCATCCAGTTGTGCGTCGAAAGATGCATGGTCTATCCTTCCCAGAATTCGCCTGTCACGTTTCCCACGACGTGGCTCGAGCAAAGCCCGCCGTGCGATTCCTCCCCAAGGTGCTCCAGTGTCTTTCTGGCAAACTGGTTCGACCAATTGGGCCTGATGCGAGGTCTACCGCAAATTCATCTGCACGGCAAGAAGTCGCGTGCGGCGATGTCATGCTCTGCTTACTTCTTTGAATAATCTAACATATTTTCACAGTTTGTGACGAACGAAAGCGCTTCCGGCGCCTGTTCGGCCGCTTGACCAAATGTTTATATTTGGTCATACCAGAATGACGGCGCGTACTGGCGCCGACAGGAAAACACCAAACGGGCTGGCCCTGCTTTCAATCAGCGCTATGCTTGGTCGTCAAAAGAGAGAGGGAGGATGCCGATGCCGTCGACGATGAAGGGTCCCGGTCTGTTTCTGGCGCAGTTCGCGGGCGATGCCGCGCCGTTCAATTCGCTGCCGTCGATCACCAAATGGGCAGCCGGCCTCGGCTACAAGGGAGTGCAGATACCGACTTGGGACGCGCGGCTGTTCGACCTGGAGAAGGCGGCGACCTCCAAGGCCTATTGCGACGAGGTGAAAGGCATCTGCGCCGATGCCGGCGTCGAGATCACCGAGCTCTCGACGCATCTTCAGGGGCAACTGGTGGCGGTGCATCCGGCCTATGACGCGCAATTCGATGGCTTCGCGCCGGCGGCCGTCCACAACAATCCGAAAGCCCGGCAGCAATGGGCGGTCGAGCAGATGGAATTCGGTGCCAAGGCATCGAAAAATCTGGGGCTCAAGGCCTCGGTCTCCTTCTCCGGAGCGCTGGCCTTCCCCTACCTTTACCCATGGCCGCAGCGGCCAGCCGGCCTGATCGAGGAGGCTTTCGCCGAGCTCGGCAAACGCTGGAAGCCGATCCTCGACGTCTATGACGAGAACGGTGTCGACATCGGCTATGAGATCCATCCGGGCGAGGATGTGTTCGACGGCGCCACTTTCGAGATGTTCCTCGACGCGGTGGGCGGCCACAAGCGCTGCAACATCAATTACGACCCGTCGCACTTCCTCTTGCAGCAGCTCGACTATCTCGAATTCATCGACATCTACCACGAGCGTATCAAGGCGTTTCACGCCAAGGACGCCGAGTTCAACCCGACCGGGCGGCAAGGCGTCTATTCCGGCTATCAGGGCTGGGTAAACCGCGCCGGGCGGTTCCGTTCGCTCGGCGACGGGCAGGTCGATTTCGGCGGCATCTTCTCCAAGCTCACCCAGTACGGTTACGATTCCTGGGCGGTGCTGGAATGGGAATGCTGTCTAAAGCATCCGGAGGATGGTGCTGCCGAAGGCGCGCCCTTCATCCAGCACCACATTATCCGGGTGACGGAGAAGGCCTTCGACGATTTCGCCGGCGGCGCAACCGACAAGAAGGCGCTGCGCGCGATGATGGGAATCTAATACCGCTTTCCCTCCCCCTGGGGGAGGGTGGCCCAAAGCCGGGCGGGGTCGGCTCATGCCGAGCTTCACGCTCGGCAACCCCACCCGATCCGCTGCGCGGATCGACCTCCCCTCAAAGGGAGGCAAGCACCAACGAGGGAGACAGGAATGGTCGGCGCATCGAAGTCGGAAACGGGAGGCGGCCCGATCCGCTACGGTATGGTCGGCGGCGGGCAAGGCGCCTTCATCGGCGCGGTGCACCGGATCGCGGCCAGGCTGGACAACGACTTCGTCCTGGTTGCCGGCGCACTGTCGGCCAACCCGGAGCGCGCCAAGGCTTCGGCCGCCGAGCTCGGCCTCGATCCGGCGCGCAGCTACGGCTCCTACGCCGAGATGGCCAAGGCCGAGGCCAAGCGGCCGGACGGCATCGAGGCGGTGGCGATCGTCACGCCCAACAATGTGCATGTGCCGGCGGCCAAGGCCTTCCTCGAGGCCGGCATCCACGTCATCTGCGACAAGCCGCTGGCAACCACGCTGGCCGAGGCGAAGAAGCTCGCCGCGCTGGTCGAGAAGACCGGCAAGGTGTTCGTGCTCACCCACAATTACACCGCCTATCCGATGATCCGCCAGGCGCGCGAGATGGTGGCCAAGGGCCAGCTCGGCGACATCCGCATCGTGCAGTCGGAATATCCGCAGGACTGGCTGACCGAGGATCTCGCCGCGACCGGCCAGAAGCAGGCTGCGTGGCGCTCCGACCCCAAGCAGGCCGGTGCCGGTGGTGCGCTCGGCGACATCGGCACGCATGCCTACAACCTGGCGCGCTTCGTCTCCGGGCTGGAGCTCGATGCGCTGTCTGCCGATCTCGACGCCTTCGTGCCGGGGCGGCAGCTCGACGACAACATCAATGTGCTGTTGCGCTTCAAGCCGGTCGGCAAGGCGCATCCCGCCAAGGGCATGATCTGGGCCAGCCAGGTGGCGCCCGGCCATGAGAACGGTCTAAAGCTGCGCATCTATGGCTCGAAGGGCGGGCTGGAATGGGTGCAGGCCGATCCGAACTATCTCTGGTATACGCCGTTCGGCCAGCCGAAGCAGCTCCTGACCCGCGCCGGCGCCGGCGCGCTGCCCTCCGCCGGGCGTGTCACCCGTGTTCCCTCGGGCCATCCGGAGGGCTATCTCGAAGGCTTCGCCAATATCTACCAGGAAGCGGCCCGCGCCATCCGCGCGGCGCGCAGGAAGGGCGGCAAGCCGGCAAAGGATGTCGTCTTCCCGACGATTGCCGACGGCGTCGAAGGCATGGCCTTCATCGGGGCCTGCGTGAAGTCGTCGAAGAAGAACGGGGCGTGGACGAAACTCTAATCGGGGCGCCCAGTCGGCAGGGAATGACAGAGCCGGCGTTCAGGCGGCCGTCAGGGGAGGGTGTCGATGAAAATCGGCATGTGCATGTTCTTGTGGACGACCAGCGTCTCAAAGAAGCACGAGGCGCTGCTTCGCGACATCAAGGCGACCGGCTTCGACGGCGTCGAGATCCCGGTGTTTTCCGGCGCGCCCGACGACTACAAGAAACTCGGCGACCTGCTCGACCGCATCGGGCTGCAGCGTACCGCTGTCTCGGCCATGGGTGATCCGGCGATGAGTCTGATCGCGGCCGATGCCGCGACGCGCAAGGCCGGCATCGACTATATGAAATGGGCGATCGACTGCAGCGCCGCGCTCGGCGCCAACAGGCTGAGCGGTCCACTGCATTCGACGCTGGGCGCCTTTTCCGGCAGCGGACCGACGGCGGCAGAGAAGAAGCGCTCGGTCGCCTCCCAGCGCGCCATTGGCGACCATGCCGGCAAGAAGGGCGTCACCATCGGGTTAGAGGCGCTCAACCGCTTCGAATGCTATCTGCTCAACACGATGGACGATTTGTCCGAGCATATCGACGCGATCGACCGGCCGCACGTCAAGGCGATGTACGACACGTTCCACGCCAACATCGAGGAGGCCGATCCGATCGGCGCCTATTTGCGCAACCGCCGGAATGTCGTCCATATCCATATTTCGGAGAATGATCGCGGGGTGCCGGGCCGGGGCAATATTCCCTGGAAGGAGACGTTCTCGGCCATCCGCAAGAGCGGCTATGACGACTGGCTGACCATCGAATCCTTCGGGCGGTCGCTGAAGGACCTGGCTGCGGCGACGAAGGTTTGGCGGGATTTTGCGGAGACGCCGGAGGCCGTGTATCGGGAGGGGTACAAGCATATCAGGGATGGGTGGAAGAAGGCGGCTTAGAATGGCCGTCCGACGAGCGCCGCGATCCTTCGCGCCCCCCTCTGTCCTGCCGGACATCTCCCCCACAAGGGGGGAGATTGGCGGCTGCGGCGCTTAGCTCAATTCGGCAACGTAGGAGATTGGCGAAAGCCATGGGTGGCGGCTGATCTCCCCCCAAGTGGGGGAGATGCCCGGTAGGGCAGAGGGGGGCGCTGTCCCGTCGACCTCTCGCAAGATTCTGCTAGCGAGGACTAACCCCGCGCAGCCTGCAACCTGTTGTAGTCATGCAGCGTGCGGCTGAGCCGGCGACGCAGGAAGTTCGAGATGTTGTCGAAGATGAAGACGACGGCCAGCGTCAGCAGCACCATGTAGAAGACGTTGGCCCAGTTGGAGTTGGTGCGCATCGCTTCCCATAATTTCAGGCCGATACCGCCGGCTCCGACGGCGCCGATGATGGTGGCGCCTCTGGTGTTGGATTCCCACTGGTAGAGCGTCTGGCTGATGAAGACCGGCACCACCTCCGGCAGCACGCCGTAGCGCTGCACAAGCAAGCCGTTGGCGCCGGTCGACTGCACACCCTCGCGCGGCTTGTCGTCGATGTTCTCCAGCGCCTCGGAATAGGTTTTGCCGAGCGTGCCGATCTCGGTGAAGAAGATCGCGGCACTGCCGGCGAGCGGACCGGGGCCGAAGGCGCGGGTGAAGAACAGCGCCCAGATCAGCATGTCGACCGAGCGCATGAAGTCGAAGAAGCGCTTCAGCACCTGGCTGAGCAGCCCGCTCGGCGTGATGTTGCGGGCGGCGAAGAAGGCGAGCGGGAAGGCGACGATGCCGCCGAGCAGCGTGCCGAGGAATGCCATGACGATGGTCTGCAACAGCTTCGTCCAGACATCGCCATGCTGCCACTGGGCGTTGTTCCAGATGTTGTCGGCGGCAAGCGCGAGATTTGATGTGCCGGGTTTCAGCTCTGGACCGGAGAGGATCAGCGCGGCCACTTCGCCGGCCGGTTTCCCGAAGAAGGGCGATCGCGTGTCGAAGACGAAGTTCGCCCAGCCGAGGAAACGCTTGCGCACCTTGACGCGGTCGACTGTGACGCGCACCTCGCCGACGAAGCCCATCCTCGCGACGACTTCGTCGTCATGCGCGGTGATCCAGTCGGGCACCGGGCCTGAGATCACGGGCTTGCCGCTGGCCAGCGACACGGGCACCGTCTGGCCGTTGGCGACAATCACGGCTTTGGTCTTGTCGAAGGTGACGGATTTGGCCAGGCCGTCGATCAGCACGGTGAAGGTGCCGTCCGGGTTCCTGATCACCCAGTCAGGATTGGGGTTCTCGCCAAGCGCGGAGAAGCGCGGGTATTTGGGCGTGATCTCCGGCTGGTCGAGGCGGAACTCCGGCTGCAGGTCGTAGCTGATCCATTGCGAAAGGAAGAGCGGCAGCCGCTCCCAATGCGACTCGCGCAGCACCTGCGGCATGCTGAAGAACCACAGGGCATAGGCGAGGTACAGGACGGTTCCAGCAACCAGGAACAGCGGTCCGAAACGCTTGTAGAGCGGCCGCCGAAATATCTGCGGGTAGCGCGCCTCTATCGCCTGCATATCGTTTGCTGTGATCGTGGCCATGGCTCAACCCTTGGTCCTGACCATGATCTTGTCCGAAAACCGGCGTCCACTTTTCGGGATCATGGTCAGGCGCTCATCAGAAAGGCCTGCTCGCCGACGAGCTTGCGGCGCAGCCAGGCGGAGAACTGGTCGACGATGAAGATGGTGGTGAAGAGCAGCAGCACCAGCGCCAGCGTCTTGGCGCCGAAGCCGCGCGAGATGGAGAGCTTCAGCTCCTCGCCGATGCCGCCGCCGCCGACTGCGCCCATAATCGTCGAGATGCGCACGTTGATCTCGATGCGCAGCAACGTATAGGACATGAAATTGGGCAGCACTTGCGGCAGGGCGGCAAAGCGGATGCGCTCGAACCAGTTGGCGCCGACCGCCCGCAAGCCTTCCTCGGCGCGCATGTCGATGTTCTCGTTGATCTCGTAGAAGAGCTTGCCGAGCGCGCCGATCGAATGCAGGCCGATGGCGATGATGGCGGCGACCGGGCCGATCGAGACGATGGCCGCGAACAGCCCGGCAATGACGATCTCCGGAAAGGCGCGCAGCAGTTCCATGAAGCGCTTGACGACGAGCCTGAGCGCCGGGCTCGGCGTCAGGTTGCGCGCGGCGATGAAGGAGAAGGGCACGGCGAAGACAAAACCGATGAAGGTCGAGACCAGCGCCACGTTGACCGTGGTCAGCATCAGCTCAAAATATTCGGGAATGTAGAAATCGCCCCAGACGTAGACGCGGCCGAGTGGGAAGTTGAATTCCTGCGTGCCGATGTCATGCGGCGAGGCGACGTCGAACAGCGCCCGCCAGACGTCGTTCCAGTCCTTGGGGATCAGCCAGCTCAGGAAATCCAGCAAATGCGGCAGCCGTTCGAAGAAGTGGCCGGCATTGGCCTCGTCGGCGAACCACATGGTCGCGCACATGGCGACGAGAAGCAGGCCGACACCGAGGCCGGTGTAAAGCCGGCGCAACGACGTCTGGCGCCGCCAGGCATCGGCCGCCAGGCGGGTCGCATCGGAATGGATTGTCGCTGAAGTCATGATCGGGAGATGCAAAAAGGGCGGCGTTTTTGACCGCCGCCCTTTTTCCTGATGCCGTCAGCCGCCGATCGCGGCTTTGCGGGCTTCGACGATGACATTGTAGAAGTCCGGCTTGACCGGAACGTAGCCGGTGAAGTCGCCGCCCTCGACGCCCTCGAAGCAGGCCTTGTCCTTGGTCGGCAGCGCGGTGAAGAAGGCGGTGAGTTTGGCGGTCATGTCGTCGCCGAGCGCGGTGCGCACGACCAGCGGGCCGTTCGGGATCAGGCCGGAGCGCCAGACCTCGACGAAGTCGTTCGGATCGACGGCGCCCTTGGCGACTTCCTTGTGGAAGGTGCCGGAGGTATAGCCGTTCTTGAAATCGCCGATGCCGGAGGAATCGTCCACCGCGACGTCGACCTTGCCGTCGCGGACGGCGAGGATGTTGTTCTCATGGCCGCCGTTGAACTGGGTCGAGGCGAAGAAGGCCTCGTTCGACTGGCCGGTGTCCTTCGGAATCTGGGTCAGCGGGATCAGATAGCCGGAGGTCGAGTCCGGGTCGGCATAGCCGAGCTTCTTGCCCTTGGCCGACTTGATGTCGGTGATCCCCGACGACTTCAGCGCCAGGCCGATCGAATAGTAGCCGGTGGCGCCGTCGGTCTGCTGGGTGGTGAGGATCGGGGTGACCGCCTTGGGGTCCTTGATATAGACGCTGGCATAGCCGGAAGCGCCGAGCTCGGCGAAGTCGAGCGTGCCGCCGAGCAGGCCCTGGATGACGCCGTCGTAGTCGGCGGCCGGGAACAGCGAGACCTTCTCGAAGCCGAATTCTGCCTTCAAATGGTCGGCCAGGCACTGGTAGTTGCGCAGCCGGTCCGTCTCGTTTTCGCCGCCAAGGATGCCGACGCGGAATTCCTTGAGGTCAGCGGCATGAGCAGCGCTCGTCGCGATGGCGAGCAGTGATACGGCGCCAAAAACCATCTTCCTAAACATTTGGATCTCTCTCCTGTTGTTCCGGCCTCGCGCCGGCGACGTTCGAATTTTTGACAGCTGCCTTTGACGCGGGCGGGCGATCCGGGTTGCTCGTTTTCTTGGCCATGATCCTTGCCGAACCGGTTGCCGCTCTTCGTCAGCGCGGACGGTTCGCAAACATCGACTAGTAGCCGGGGAATGCGGGCTCGAGCGGTCCGGCGGATGCGGTAATCTTCGGCTTGAAGTTGACGCTGGTCGACGTGATGGCCTCGGAGATATCGGCGCCATTGCTGTCCGCACTATAGACAAGACGCACGGCGTCGCGGTCGAGATCCTCGGGCGCGCCGTCGAACACGACCTTGCCGGCGGCCATGCCGATGATGCGGTTGCAATAGGCCCGCGCCGTGTCCAGCGTGTGCAGATTGGTGATGACGGTGATGCCTTCGCGCAGGTTGATGTCCTGCAGCGAGTCCATCACCACCTTGGCGTTGAGCGGGTCGAGCGAGGCGATCGGCTCGTCGGCGAGCAGCACCCTCGGCTGTTGCATCATGGCGCGCGCGATCGCCACGCGCTGCTGCTGGCCGCCGGACAGCGTGCCAGCCGGCTGCAGCGCGGTGCGGGCGATGTCGAGGCGCTCAAGCGCCGCTACCGCCTCGGCGCATTCGCTGCGCGAGAACATGCCGAACAGGTTGGAGAGCGTCGAGCGGTGGTTTAGCCGGCCGAGCAGCACGTTGGTCAGCACGTCGAGGCGCGGTACCAGGTTGAACTGCTGGAAGATCATGGCGCAGTCGCGCTGCCAGCGCCGCAGCGGCGAACCCTGCAGGCGGGAGACTTCGGCGCCGTCAAAAAAAATCGACCCCTGGCTGGGGTCGATGAGACGGTTGATCATGCGCAGAAGCGTCGATTTGCCGGCGCCGGAGCGGCCGATGATGCCGACCATCTGGCCCTGCGGGATCGACAGGTCGACGGCGCTGACCGCGGTGTTCTTGCCGAATCGTCGGGTGACACCGCGGATTTCGAGCGTGGCGGATGTTGCTGACATGGGCAAAGCTCCAGTCCAGTCGCGCTTTGAAGGTCTGTTGACCTTGGCTAGCGCAACGCCATGAACCTGCCGTGTCGGATTGATGTCAGTTTTGTTACCGCCCACAGGCCAGGGCCCAGAGCCGGAATGCCTGCATGTCGTTGTCCCATACCGCTAGGCACTTTTGGGCGCCATGCATGGGCTCAACCGAGGACCAGGAGCTCCTCGAAATGCTTCATGTCGCGGAAACTGCAAAAGGCCGGCGGATTGAGTTCGATGACCGGCGCTTCGCGGTCGAGGAAGGACAGGCAATCGTCGAACAGGTCCTGCCAGGCCGCCGCGCGCTCGTCGGCAAGGCGGCGGATCTGGTAGGCGAAGGTGATGTGGAAGACGTAGGTGTCATGGTCGGGGTGGCGGTAGCCGAACGGCACCGACAGTGCATCGCGCCAGGCCTGGAGGATGCGCCGGTCTTCGTCCGAGGCGCCGGCAACGGTAAGGCCGTTCGGGGTGACGCCGATGGCTCTTATCCTGAACGCGCCGCTCCCCTGGAAGCCTTCCAGGCGCTCCAGATAAAGGCGGGTCATGTCGTCGATGCCGGTGTCGAGCGCCACATCCCGAGGCCAATAGGGGAGCCGGCGGCGCCGCTCGATGATGCCTTGGAACAACGTCATGTGCAGGCTGGAGACCGGGGTGAAGGCAAGCCGGTTGGCGTCAAGCATGGCGCGCATGCGCTCGCGCACCTCGATGACCGCCGCTTCGGAGGGCGAGCCGTTGACGAGGTGGCTGACGACCGTGTTGCCAGGTTCCAGGAGGAAGTTGCCCGCCGCGTCGTAACGAGTGCCGAGATGCACCGGAGGCGTCGGGTTGGTGCCTTCGAAGAAACCGGCGAGCGAGGGTCTGACCAAATCGAGCATTGCGATCTCCAGAGAAAGACCGCCTCGTGACCTAATCCTGTGTCAGGGATATGAAATTCCAGCGTCCGTCCCTGGCAATGACGCACACGTGAACATCGGTGACGTCAGCTATATTTTTCGAGAAACGCCTCGGCTGAAAGCGCACGGAAATCGTCGAGCGAAGCACGCAACCTTGCATGGTCCCAGTCCCACCAGGCGAGCGCCTGGTAGCGCTCGGCGGTGCGACGGTCGAAACGCTCGCGGATCGGCTTCGCCGGCACGCCGCCGACGATGGTGTAAGGCGCAACATCCTTCGACACCACGGCGCCGGCGCCGACCGCCGCGCCATCGCCGACGGTGACGCCGGGCAGGATGGTCGACCCATGGCCAAGCCAGGTGTCGTGGCCGATGGTGACGCGTTTCGCACGGCGCTCTGCGAAGAATTCGCTTTCGTGCTCGGCGTCGTCCCAATAGTCGGAGGCGCGGTAGGTGAAGTGGTGCAGCGTCGGCCGCCAGGTCGGATGGTTGGTGGCGTTGATGCGCACGCCGGCCGCGATGTTGGAGAACTTGCGAATGGTCGCGCACCAGACGGCGCAATCCTGCATCATGTAGGAATAGTCGCCGAGCTCGCTTTCCGAGACCCGGCTGCGATCGGCGATCTCGGTCCAGCGGCCGAGCGTCGAATTCTCGATCTGCGCGGTCGGATGAACCAGCGGTGTTTCCGACAGCTTCCTTGTCATGCCGCGATCTTTCCGGCGGCGAAGGCGGTGACGTCGATGATGCGGTCGGCGACCGCCTCGCGCACATCCTGGTCGTGGAAAATGCCGAGCAAGGCGACGCCCGCCGCCTTCTTGGCGGCGATCAACTCGACCACCACATCGCGGTTCCTGGCATCGAGCGAGGCGGTCGGCTCGTCGAGCAGCAGGACCGGATGCTCGGTGATGAAGCCGCGCGCGATGTTGACGCGCTGCTGCTCGCCGCCGGAGAAGGTCGCCGGCGGCAACGCCCAGAGCTTTTCCGGCAGGTTGAGCTGCGCCAGCAAGGCGCGCGCCTTGTCGCGCGCTGCCCCGCGCTCCTCGCCACGCTCGACCAGCGGCTCGGCGACGACGTCGAGCGCCGAGACGCGCGGCACGGTGCGCAGGAACTGGCTGACATAGCCGATCGTTTGCCGGCGCACGGCAAGCACCGTGCGCGGGCTGGCGCTGGCGAGATCGATCAGGCTGTTCTGGTGCTGGACGATGATCTGGCCCTCGTCGACGGCGTAGTTGCCGTAAAGCATTTTCAGGATCGAGCTTTTTCCCGCGCCGGACGGGCCGCCAAGCACGGCGCATTCGCCGGCGCGGATCGAGAAGGACACGCCGGCGACCACCGGCAAGCGGATGCCGTCGCGCAGGTGCATGGTGAAGCTTTTGGCGACATCGGAGACAACGAGAGGGGTGGGCATCAGAAGGTCCTCCTATTGTCGCCGATCGGCGGGAGAATATGGCCCTTTCTCCCCGTCACTATACGGGGAGAAATGTCCGGCAGGACAATGAGGGGCAGCGCCGAGGTCCAGCTGAAGTGCTCTGCGCTGGGCGACGCTCCTGGGACGGCATTGGCGTCCGCGCGCATTCCCGCCACGTCAGCGCCGCCCCTCATCGCCCTGCCGGGCACTTCTCCCCGTATAGTGACGGGGAGAAGGGGCGGCCTCGTGCGGTTTCGCCAATCTCCAACATTGCAGATAGCCCGTGACAGAGGGGGGTGACTTGGCGCCATCATCACACCTGCAAAATCGAAGAAACAAGCAACTGCGTATAGGGCGCGCGCGGGTCGTCGAGGACGCGGTCGGTCAGGCCGCTTTCGACGACGTGGCCGTCCTTCATCACCATCATGCGCTGCGACAGTAGCCGCGCCACGGCGAGGTCGTGGGTGACGACGATGGCCGCCAGGCCAAGGTCGGTGACCAGCCCGCGCAGCAGGTCGAGCAGGCGCGCCTGCACCGAGACGTCTAGGCCGCCGGTCGGTTCGTCCATGAACACCAGGCGCGGCCCGGTGACGAGGTTGCGGGCGATCTGCAGGCGCTGGCGCATGCCGCCGGAAAAGGCGCGCGGCTCGTCGTCGATGCGGTCCTCGTCGATCTCGACGCGCGACAGCCAGTCGACGGCGGTGGCGCGGATTTTTCCGTAGTGGCGGTCGCCGACGGCCATCAGCCGCTCGCCGACATTGGCGCCGGCCGACACCGTCATGCGCAGGCCATCGGCTGGGTTCTGGTGGACAAAACCCCAGTCGGTGCGCATCAGGAAGCGACGCTCGGCCTCGCTCATGCGGTAAAGCTCGCGCCATTGGCCGTCGCGCATGCGGTAGCTGGCGGTGCCGGAAGAGGGCAGCAGCCGGGTCGACAGGCAGTTGAGCAGCGTCGTCTTGCCGGAGCCCGATTCACCGACCACCGCCAGCACTTCGCCCGGCCACAGGTCGAAACTGACAGTCTCGCAGCCGACGCGCGAGCCGTAGAATTTGGACAGCGCCGAGACGCGCAGCAGCGGTTCGTCGGTCATTCGGCCGGCTCCGTTTTTTCGAGAGCAAGTTGGGCGTCAGGCGCAAGGTGGCCGCGATGGCCTTCCTCACGCCGCTTCTCGCAGTGGTCGGTGTCGGAGCAGACGAACATGTGGCCGCCATGGTCGTCGAGGATGACCTCGTCGAGATAGACGTTCTCGGCTGCGCAGAGCGCGCAGGGCTGGTCGAAGGTCTGCACCTCGAACGGATGGTCCTCGAAATCGAGGCTGACGACGTCGGTGAAGGGCGGCACGGCATAGATACGCTTTTCGCGGCCGGCGCCGAACAACTGCAAAGCCGGCGAACGATGCATCTTCGGATTGTCGAATTTCGGCGTCGGCGACGGGTCCATCACGTAGCGGCCCTCGACTTTGACCGGATAGGCGTAGGTGGTGGCGATGCGGCCGTGCCTGGCGATGTCCTCGTAGAGTTTGACATGCATCAGGCCGTATTCCTCCAGCGCATGCATCTTGCGCGTTTCGGTCTCGCGCGGCTCGAGGAAGCGCAGCGGCTCGGGGATCGGCACCTGATAGACCAGAATCTGGCCCGCGCTCAGCGGATGCTCGGGGATACGATGGCGGGTCTGGATGATCGAGGCCTCGGCCGTCTCGGTGGTGACGGCGACGTTGGCGACCTTCTTGAAGAAGGCGCGGATCGAGACGGCATTGGTGGTGTCGTCGGCGCCCTGGTCGATGACCTTCAGCACGTCGTCGGGGCCGATGATCGAAGCGGTGACCTGGACGCCGCCGGTACCCCAGCCATAGGGCATCGGCATTTCGCGCGAGGCGAAGGGCACCTGGTAGCCGGGTATGGCGATGCCTTTGAGGATGGCGCGGCGGATCATCCGCTTTGTCTGTTCGTCGAGATAAGCGAAGTTGTAGGTGACGATGTCGCTCATGGCTATACCATCCGCTCCGTGCTACCGAATTGACTTGCAAGGCGTGGAAACCGGACCCGATCGAAATGAATTCTGCCGGATGGATGCACCTCGGGATCGTGTTTCTGGCGTTCGCCGGCGCGGTCGTCTTTTTTCTTCGGCGCACGATTTTTCCGGCGCCAAGGGAAGGTTCCAACAATTCCGAAAGTTGGTACGGCGGCGGTGGTGGCTACGAGGGCCACAGTGGACACGATAGCGGTGGGCACGCCGGTCACGGTGGCGGAGACAGCTGAGCTCATTGCACGACCTCCAATTCCCTGTAGCGCGCCAGCCGCTCGGCCAGCGTGCCGGTGTGCAGCTCGAACAGATGGTGTCGTCGTCGTGGAAGTAGATCGAGCGGCCTTCGCCCTCGACGCGCGGACGCGGCGGGCGCATGTCGAGGCCGAGTTTTCTGACACGCTCGGCGTAGCGGTCGAAATCGGCGTCGTCGATCTTGAAGGCAATGTGATTGTAGCTGGGCTCGGTAAGCGGCTCGCCCTGCATGATCGCGATCCAGAGATCGCCGATCAGGAAGAATTTTTCATGCGACAGCGAGAACTGCCGGGCGCCGCTGTCATAGATCTCGCGCGCGTCGAATACGCCGGTCAGGATCTCGCTCATGCGGTCGAGGTCGCGCACGACGAAGGTTATGTGGGAGAGGCTCTCGATCATTCGGCGGCCTCCCGCTTCTCCTCGCCAGTGCGGTGATTTTCGCGGGCGTCGTGCTCGGCGCGCATACGGCGCACAAGGTCGAGCTCGGCCTGGAAGTCGACATAATGCGGCAGCTTCAGGTGCTCGACGAAGCCGGTCGCCTGGACATTGTCGGAATGCGAGATGACGAACTCCTCGTCCTGCGCGGCGGCGACGACATCCTCGCCCAATTCGCTGGCCCGCAAGGCCCGATCGCAGAGCGCCATCGCCATCGCCTTGCGCTCGCTCTGGCCGAAGACCAGGCCGTAGCCGCGGGTGAATTGCGGCGGCGCCTTGGCCGAGCCCTTGAACTGGTTGACCATCTGGCATTCGGTGACGCGGACCGACCCCAGCGGCACGGCGAAGGGCAGTTCCGGCACCTCCAGTTCCAGCTCGACCGCGCCAATGCGGATTTCGCCGACGAAGGGATGGTTGCGGGCATAACCGCGCTGGGTGGAATAGCCGAGAGCCAGCAGAAACCCCTCGTCGCCGCGCGACAGGGCCTGCAAGCGGATGTCGCGCGCCATCGGGAACTGCAGCGGCTCGCGGGTGATGTCGCCGGGGACGTGGTCGCCGGGCATGTCGCCGTCGGCCTCGATCAGGCCTTCGCGGGCGAGGATCGCCGAAACGCGCGGCATCGGCTCGGCCTCGATGGGGCGTTCCATCGGCTCGGCGACGTCGCCGCCGGCGGCAAGTTCGGGATCGAGCAGCCGGTGGGTGTAGTCGAAGGTTGGGCCGAGCAGCTGACCGCCGGGCAGGTCCTTGTAGGTCGCCGACACGCGGCGCTCGATGAGCATGGCGCCGGTATCGACCGCGCTGGTGTAGCCGAAGCGCGGCAGCGTGGTGCGATAGGCGCGGATGAGGAAGATCGCCTCGATCATGTCGCCGCGTGCCTGGACAATGGCGAGCGCGGCCAGCTCGCGGTCGTAGAGCGAACCCTCGCTCATCACCCGGTCGACGCCGAGCGCCAGCTGCTCGACGATCTGGTCGAGGCGCAACGCCGGCACTGAGCGGTCGCCGCGACGGCGATCGGCAAGCAGGCGGTGCGCATTGGCAATCGCGGCCTCGCCGCCTTTCACCGCGACATACATGTCAGGCCTCCATCGTCTTGATGCGCGTGGTGCGCGGCAGGCAGGCGACCCCGTCCGGTGCTGCCAGGATGATGTCGACGCCGCGCGGAAAGCGCTGGCCGTTCTGCTTCCACTGTTCGATGAAGTGACGCGGCATCTCGGCCGGCGCGAGCATCGCCATCTTCTCGATGCCGGGGCCTTCGAGCAGCAAGGGAACGCCCGAGGCGAGATCGCTGACGATGAGGATCAGCGTCGTCGAGCGGTCGGGATATTCCTGCGTACCTTGCGAAAAGCCATCCAGCGCCATCATCTCCGCGGGCCTGGCTACAATGGCGAAATGCGCGTCGGCCGGCGTGTTGGCGAGCGGCGCGCCGGTGTGGAAGCCGAGCCAGGATCTGACCGACGGCTCGGCTTGCAAGCCCGGATCGAGCCAGAGCGCCGTGTCGTTGTCGCAGAGCGCCAGCGCGACCGCGCCTGAAGTCGCTGACAGTGGCGCCGGCGGACGGGCAAAGGCCGGCAGCGGCTGCACGCTGCCCGGCCGCGCCATCGCATCCATGACGGCGCGGAACACCGTCTGCGCATTGAAGACCGGATCGGCGAAACCGCCTTCGATCGATTGCGTCTCCATCAGTCCTCTCCGCGCACCATGGTGAAGAAATCCACTTTTGTCGCCGCCGTCTCGGCACGGCGTTTTTCGTGCGCCTCGGTGAGCACAGCGCGCAGCGGCGCGATCACCCTGGTCTCGACAACGTCGCGATGGGCCGGGTCCTGCCACAGCGCATCGGCGATCGCGGCCAGCTTCGCCTTCTGCCTGTCGCGGCCGAGCGCATAGCTATGGCCGACCTGGCCGGAGGGCAGGCGCACCGTGGCGCGGGTGACCGTCGCCTCGCCGACATTGAAGGGCGCGCCGCCGCCGCCGATGCGGCCGCGCACCGTCACCAGGCCGGTTTCGGGGCCGCGCAGTAGCTCGGCTTCCAGGGGCAGGCCGGCCTCGCTCCAGAGCCGGGCGATCTCGTCGCCGCCGGACTGCGCCAGCGTCGCCATCGCCGCCTTGCGCCCGGCCTGCTCGCGCGCTTCCTGTCCTCGCATGGCGGCACTCCATCGGTTGCGCAAATTTGTCTATTGATATAGACAATTATACAAATTATACGCATTAGCTAGCGCGAGTCCATGACGGATGGATGACACCGGCGAAAAGTCTGGGCTGGTGAGAGAACCGGGGGCGGGCATGAGTGGGCAGCAGGCAGCCAGCATCGAGCGGCGCAGCGGCGTTTCGCTGTGGCGGCAGATCGCCGATCAGATTTTGCAGGGAATCGCCGCCGGCGACTTTGCCGAGAACGCGGCGCTGCCGCCGGAAATGGCGCTTGCCGAACGCTATGGCGTCAACCGCCATACGGTGCGCAGCGCCATCGCGGCGCTGGTGCAGGAAGGCGTGCTCAGGGCCGAGCAGGGGCGCGGCACCTTCGTTTTGTCGCGCAAGCGGCTCTCCTACCCGATCGGCGCCCGCACGCGCTTTTCGACGGGCCTGCAGGGGCAGACGAGCGAACGGCATATTGCGCTGCTTGCCTCATCGGTTGAGCCGGCCAGCCGGCGCATCGCCGATGCCTTGAAGCTCGCCAGGGGAGCCGCCGTGCTCCGCCTGGAGACGCGCGGCGAAGCCGATGGCCATCCGGTGTCGCGCGCCACCGCCTGGTTCGACGCCAAACGCTTCGCCGGCATCGATGCCGCCATGGCGGAGACGGGATCGGTCACCGCATCGCTGAAGCGCTTCGGCATCAACGACTATCTCAGGCAATCGACGGTGCTGTCGGCGCGCCATGCCGATGCCGCCGATCTTGCCGATCTCGACCTGCAGCCCGGCGCCATCGTGCTGGTGACGGTCGCGGTCAACGTCACACTCGACGGTCAGCCGATCCAGTTTTCCGAGTCGCGGTTTCCGGCGGAGCGGGTCGAGCTGAAACTGTCGGCCAATGACTAGCTGATGCCGTAGAAGCGCGCGGCCGTGCCGCCGAAGACGGCGTCCTGCTCCACCGGCGAAAGGCCTGCCAGGAGTTCCCTCGCGGCGGCCAGCCAATTCTCGTAGGTGGCGGCGAGCTCGCACACCGGCCAGTCGCTGCCGAACATCAGCCGGTCCGGCCCGAAGCAGGCGAGCAGGTGGTCGGCATAGGGCTTGAGGCCGGCGATCGACCAGTTCGGCCCGGCCTCGGTGACCAGGCCGGAGAATTTGCAGACCACCGACGGCCGCTTCGCCAGCGCCGCCATGTCGCTCGCCCAGGGCTCTAGGATGCCCTTGGCGATGAAGGGTTTTGCCGCGTGGTCGACGACGATCGGCAGGTCAGGCATGTGGTCGGCGAGTGCGGCGACCACCGGCAAATGGCGCGGCTGCGCCAGCGCGTCGAAACGCAGGCCGAGTTTCGGCAAAAGCTTCAGCGCGGCGAGCTGCTTCGGCTTCAAAATATCAAAGGTGTCGTCGATGTCCTGCAGCATTGGCCTTATGCCGCGGAACTTCGGCCGCGCCGCCAGCCGGCGCAGCGTCGCCTCGACATCGTCGGCCTCGAGATCGACCCAGCCGACCACGGCCGCGATGCTGTCGTCCTTGTCGGCGAGGTCGAGCATGAATTCGGTTTCGGCGACGGTCGCCGCCGCCTGCACCACGACGGTGCGGGCGATGCCGGCGGCCTGCAGATGCGGCGCGAGGTCGGCCGGGAAGACGTCGCGAACGATCGGCGCGACGTGCGGCCCCATCCAGAAATAGTCGCCGCGCGCGATCTGCCAATAATGCTGGTGCGCGTCGATCCTCAGCATGGTCCTACCCGACTTCGATGACGGCCTTGATCAGGCCTGATTTCTCATGCGCCCACCTTGCGAGGTCGCGAGGCGTGCCGGCAAGGGTCGTGCGATGGGTGACGAGCTTTCCCATCTGCACGGCACCATTGCGGATCGAAGCCGCGACGTGGTCGAAGTCGGCGCTCAGCGCGTTGCGGCTGCCGATCAGTGTCATCTCGCGTTTGTGGAATTCCGGGTCGGAGAAGGTGATGTCGTCCTTGACGACACTGACGAGCACGAGGCTGCCGCCATGCGCGACATGGGCGAAGGCCGACTGCACCGACTGCGTGTTGCCGGTGGCATCGAAGACCATGTCGAAACCTTCGCCGCTGGTCGCTTCGCGCGCCAGATCGGTCGCCTGTGCCTTCGAGCCATCGAGCGTGGCGAAGCCCAGTTCGTTTTCAGCAAAGCCCAGGCGTTCGCTACTCATATCGAGCAGGCTGACATCGAGGCCGGCGATGCGGGCAAACAGGGCGGTGCCGAGCCCAATCGGGCCGGCGCCGATGACCAGCGCGCGGGCGCCAGGCTCGGCCTGCGCGCGGCGCACCGCATGCGCGCCGATGGCCAGGAATTCGACGGCGGCGGCATCGGCAAGAGAGAGACCGTTCGCCGGATAAAGATTTTGCGCCGGCACGAGGATCTCCTCGCACATGGCGCCGTCGCGATGGACGCCGAGCACTTCGATCCTGACACAGCAATTCGGCTTGCCTTTCCGGCAGGCGATGCATTTGCCGCAAGCGAGATAGGGATTGATGATGACCGCCTCGCCGGCGCTCAGCGCAACACCTTCGCCCGTCTCGACAACCGTGCCGGAGACCTCGTGGCCCATGACGCGCGGATAGGCGAGGAACGGGTGCTTGCCTTCGAAGATGTGGTAGTCGGTGCCGCAGATGCCGACATGGCTGACCGCCACCCGCGCCCAGCCGGCAGGCGGCGCCCCCGGCGCCGGGCGGTCCTCGAGGACAAGATCGCCGGGCGAGCGGCAGACGACGGCTTTCATGCTTCAATCCAGTCTGTTGATGGGGCCGCCGGCACTCGGGCTGTAGCGAAGGCCGGCGGTCGAGGTCAGCTTACTTGCCGCGGCGGCGCAGCCCGTCGAAATAGACGATGACGATGATCAGCACGCCGGTGATGATGCGCTGCCAGAAGGCGTTGACATTCAAAAGGTTGGCGCCGTTGTTAATGGTGGCGAGAATGAAGGCGCCAAGCAGCGGGCCGTGCACGGAGCCGACCGCGCCGAACAGCGAGGTGCCGCCGATCACCGATGAGGCGATCGCCTGCAGCTCCCAGCCCTCGGCCTGGGTCGGATTGCCGATGCCGATGCGCGAGGCGAGCAGTACGCCGACAAAGGCGGCGCACAGGCCGGACAGCGTATAGGCCATGTAGATGGTGCGCTGGACATTGACACCCGACAGGCGCGAGGCCTCGGCGTTGGAGCCGACCGAGAACAGGTAGCGGCCCCAGCGGCTGTGGTGCAGGAAGATGTAGGCCGGGATGCCGACCAGGATCACCATCCAGAACAGATTGGGGATGCCGACGAAGGAATTGCGCGAGAATTCCTGGAAGGCATCGTTGTTGATCGAGATCGAATTGCCGTTCGTCATCAGCAGACCAATGCCGCGCAGCGAGGTCAGCGTGGCCAGCGTGATGATGAAGGGCGGCAGGCCCATCCTGACGATGCCGAAGCCGTGGAACAACCCGATGGCGACGCCGACCAGCAGGGTGATCAGGATGGCGGCGAAGACCGGCACGCCGGCATTGATCAGCATCGCCGTGGTGACGGTGGCGAAGCCGACAACGGCGCCGACCGAGAGGTCAATGCCGCCAGTGATGATGACGAACGTCTGGCCGACCGCCAGGATGGCGATCATCGAGCCCTGACGCAGCAGGTTGGAGATGTTGTTGGCGGAGGCGAAGCTCTGGGTCGTCACCGACAGGATGACCCACAACAGAACCAGCAGCGCCAGCAGCGTCAGCCCGAATAGGGCATTGTAGTTGCGCTTCGGCTTTTCGGCCGCGATCGCCTCGGTGCTCATTTCTGTCCTCCCGGTTTTTCTTGTTTCTCGGCGAGCGCCTGAGAGAGAATGTCCTCGTGGTCGGCGGTGCGGAAGCCATGCGTGGCGACCAGCTTGCCGCGCCGGAACACATGCAGCGTGTCGGCGAGTTCATAGACCTCCGGCAGATAGGACGAGATCAGGATGATGCCGGCGCCGTTGGACAGCAGCGTCGAGAACAGGCGGTAGATCTCGGCCTTGGTGCCGACATCGACGCCGACCGTCGGCTCGTCGAAGATGAACAGCTTGGCGCCATGCGCCAGCCATTTGCCGATGACGATCTTCTGCTGGTTGCCGCCGGACAGGCTGGAGGCGAGCGCGTTGCGCGTCGGCGTCTTGATCCTGAGGCCGGCGATCTGGCGATCGGCCTCGGCCTTTTCCTGCGTGTTGGAGATCAGCAGCTTGTTCGAGATGCGCTTGTAGATCGGCAGGTTGAGGTTGAGGCCAACCGGCAAATTGAGACAGAGGCCCTGGTCGCGGCGGCTTTCCGGCGCCAACGCCATGCCGAGCCGGATCGCATCGTGCTCGGAGTTGACCTGCACCTCCTTGCCCTCCCACAGGATCTGGCCGGCCGACTTCTTGTGGCGACCGTAGAGCGTGGTGACAAATTCGCTGCGGCCGGCGCCGATCAGCCCGTAGAGGCCGACGATCTCGCCGGCACGGACGCTCATCGAGACATTCTCGAAGCCTTTCCCGGAGAGGGTCCGAGTCTCGACGATGGTGGCACCCGGCGTGAAATGCTCCTTGTGGTAGATCTGTTCGATCGAGCGGTTGATCATCATCTTGACCAGTTCGGCGTCGTTGGTCTCGGCGATGTTGCGGGTGCCGACCAGCGTGCCGTCGCGCAGCACCGACACGCGGTCGGCGAGCTCGAACACCTCTTCCATGCGATGGCTGATATAGATGATGGTAACGCCTTCGCCCTTCAGCCGGCGGATCAGCGTGAACAACTGATCGGCCTCCTTGCGGGTCAGGTAGGCGGTCGGTTCGTCGAAGATCAGGAATTTGGTACCGCGCACCGTGGCGCGGGCAGCGGCGATCAACTGCTGCTGGCCGATGGTGAGATCGCCGAGCATGACGTGCGCCGGCAGGTCGAAGCCGAGGCCATCGATGATCTTCTGCGCATCCTTGACCATGGCCCGCTGCTGCAGGATGCCGAAGCGCGAATTCTCCTCACCGAGGAACATGTTGGCGGCGACCGTGAGGTGGCGGCAGAGAACGACCTCCTGGTGCACGGCATTGATACCGAGCGCCATCGCCTCATGCGGGGTCGCCAGCGCTTCCGGCTTGCCCTCCCAGATAACGTCGCCGGAGGTGCGCGGCATGACGCCGGTGAGGAGCTTGATGAGAGTGGATTTGCCGGCGCCGTTCTCGCCGACGATGGCGTGGATCTCGCCGGATTTGAAGGCGAGGTTGACGGGCTTGAGCGCGTGCGTGCCGGGATAGCGCTTCTCCAGCCCCCTGAGTTCGAGGATCGTCCTGCCGGGCTCCAGTGTTGGAGCCGGGTGCAGGTCCTGCGCCGTCGACGTCATGACAATCCTCCCAGATCGGCCTTACGATTGGCACGCAACGGTGCGGCGGGCTGCACCGTCAAGGGCACTTCAAGCCACCGGATTCCAGATTTGCTGGTGTTTCCGGGGCAGCGAGGCCCCGGAAACAGTGCGCCTATCGCGATGCTTAGTCGAGCTTCGGATTGAGCAGCGCGTCGATCTTCGGCTCTTTCATGTTGGCCTTGGTGACGAGATTGGCACCGGTGTCGACATTGGCCTCGACTTTCTCGCCCTTCGAGGCGGCAAGCGCGGTCTTGATGCCGTCATAACCCATCCGGTACGGATCCTGCACGACGAGGCCGGAAATGACGCCGTCATTGAGGAACTTGATCAGCTTCTCATCGCTGTCGAAACCGATCAGCCCGACCTTGCCGGCCAGGTTGTTCTCGGCAATCGCCTGGCCGACGCCCTGCGCCATGATCAGGTTGGAGGCGAAGATGCCTTTCAGGTCCGGATTGGCGGTGATCAGGTCGGTGGCGATGTTGAGGCCGGTCGTGGCCTGGCCGTCGGCATATTTGTCGGCGATCAGTTCGAGGCCGGGATATTTGGCCTTGAGCTGTTCCTTGAAGCCCTGGGCGCGCTGCTCGAGCGAGCCGGCGCCCGGCAGCGCGGTGATCAGCGCAACCTTGCCTTCAACCTTGCCGCCATTGGCAGCGCCGATGGCCGCGGCAAGTCCGTCAGCGGCGACGCGGCCGCCCTGGACATTGTCGGTGGTCAGGAACGAAGTGAAGGCCTTGGAGTCGGCTCCGGAGTCGATGCCGATGACCTTGACCTTGGTGGCGGCCTCGTCGATCGGCTTGCCGAGCGCCTTGGCTTCGGTCGGCGCGATGACGACAGCAGCCGGATTGCCGGCGACGGCATTCTCGAGGATCGAGATCTGGCCGTTGACGTCGGTTTCGGCCTGGGCGCCGAGCTCCGGCACATTGATGCCGAGATCCTTGCCGGCCTTGCGGGCGCCGGCCAGCACGATCTGCCAGTAGAACGAGGTGGTGTCCTTGACGATGATCGGGATGGTCACGTCAGCCGCCGAGGCCGGCGCCGAATGCATGGCGCCTGCGAGCATCGAGGCGGCGGCGAGCGCGACGAAGGCGCGGCGGTTGAGAATGCTGGTCACGAATTTCATGAGGGTTCCTCCCTAGATCGCCTGGTGAAGGTTACGGAAGCTCCGTTCGGATAGGCGCTGCCCCAACAGAACTTTATCAATAAAAAACATTTGCCGTTTTTTGATAGTGCATCGATCCGGTCGATGCAAGTGCTGTTTCGTCGCTGCGCAAAGGCCTTTGAGTTTGCCGTCGCTACGTTCGAACGCTTCCGATCCTCTCGAATTGAGATGGAATATTAGTTCCATGCAAGTGTCAATATGGAATATTCATTCTCTCGTGATCGTGAGGCATGCTCGCCCATGCGACGCACCGAGCCGGGCAGGAGCTCCGCCTTTCAGCCGAGTTCCTGAACCACCGTATAAGGATCGTATTTCGCGTATTCCGCCGGCGGCACCTCGATGTCGAGCAGCTCCAGATTGCGCGTCAGGTTGGCCGGCTTGGCCGTGCCGGTCAGCACAGAAGCGACGACCGGCTCATGCAATGGAAACTGGAAGGCAGCGGCCGCGAGCGGATAGCCGCCGTCAGCCGCGATCCGCTCCATCGCGCCGACGCGGTCGAGGATATCCTTGCTCGCCGGCTGGTAGTCGAAATGCGCGCCATGCACCGGACCGGTCGCCAATATGCCCGAGTTGAAGACGCCGCCGATGATCAGGGACGTCCGGCGCTGCCGGCAGAGCGGCAGCAACTCGGCCTCGGCGCTGCGGTCGAGGAGCGAATAGCGGCTGGCGAGCAGGATGCAGTCGAGCGGCGCCCGGCTGAGCACATCGAGACAGATCCGCACCTCGTTGACGCCGAGGCCGTAGGCGGAAATCGTGCCGGACGATTTCAGCTCCTCCAGCGCCTTCAACCCGCCATCCATGAACTGGCGGAAATGCAGCTTCGTCTTCTCGACGCCATGCGTGTAGGTGCCGATGTCGTGGACGAACAGGATGTCGATCTTGTTGAGGCCAAGACGCGCGTAGCTGAACTCGACAGAGCGCATGATGCCATCATAGGAATAGTCGTAGTCGAGCGCGAAGGGCAGCGGATCGACATAGGAATGATCCGGCACCTGGTCTTCCGGCACGGGGCGGAACAGGCGCCCGACCTTGGTCGACAACACATAGGACGAGCGCGGCTTCTCGCGCAGGAAATCGCCTGTTCGCCGCTCCGACAGGCCAAAGCCATAGAAGGGCGCGGTGTCGAAATAGCGCAGGCCGCCATCCCAGGCCGTCTGCAGCGTTTCCATCGCCGGCTCACGTGGGCAGGCGCGGTAGAGCCCGCCGATCGCGGCGCCACCGAAGCTGATTTCGGTGACCTCGAGCGCAGTGGTGCCGATCCGGCGTTTGTTCATAAGGCCTCCCCTTGCGGGCCGTCTGGTCGCCCGCGATCATTTGTCGGTGGTTAGAGCGTCGCGCCGAGGTGCCAGGGCACGAACTCGTTGTCGCCGTAGCCGAACGCCTCGCTCTTGGTCTTACGACCGGACGCCGTCTCAACGATGAGCTCGAAGATCTCGCGGCCCATGCCAGCGATGGTCTTCTCGCCGGAAGCGATGACGCCGCAATTGACGTCCATGTCCTCTTCCATCTGGTGGTACATGGTCGAGTTGGTGGCGACCTTGATCGAGGGCGTCGGACGGCAGCCGAAGCAGGAGCCGCGGCCGGTGGTGAAGACAATGACATTGGCGCCGCCCGCCACCTGGCCGGTGGCGGAGACCGGATCGTAGCCGGGCGTGTCCATGAACACCAGGCCGTGGCCGGTGACCTTCTCGGCATAGCCGAAAACGCCATTGAGCGGCGTCTGGCCACCCTTGGCGACCGCGCCCAGCGACTTCTCCAGGATGGTGGTCAGGCCGCCGCGCTTGTTGCCGGGCGAGGGGTTGTTGTCGATCGAGGCGCCGTGCTTGGCGACATGGTCCTCCCACCACTTCACATAGCCGTCGAGCTTGGCCGCGATATCGGGGCTTGCCGCGCGATAGGCCAACAGATGCTCGGCGCCGTAAATCTCCGTCGTCTCGGACAGGATGCCGATGCCGCCGACGCCGGCGAGGATATCGACGGCCGCGCCCAGCGCCGGATTGGCGGTGATGCCCGACATGCCATCGGAGCCGCCGCATTGCAGGCCAACGACGATCTCGCTGACCGGAATCGGTTCACGCTTGAGGTGACCGACTTCCTCGGCGATCTCGGCGAGCACGCCCATCGCCTTCTCGACCGATTTGCGCGAGCCGCCGGCTTCCTGGATGTTGAAATGGCGCTTGCCCGCGGCGACACCCTTCTGGCCGTAAAGGGTCAACTGATTGACCTCGCAACCCAGCCCGACCATCATCACGCCGCCGAAATTCGGATGACGGGCATAGCCGGCGAGCGTCCGGTGCAGGACCATCATGCCGTCGCCGGTGCCGCTCATGCCGCAGCCCTGGCCATGCACGATCGGCACGAAGCCGTCGATTCCCGGATATTTCGGCAAGAGCGTTCTGTTGGCCTCGTCGGCGATGGCGTGGCAGACGGTGGCCGAGCAGTTGACGCTGGCGATGATGCCGATGAAGTTGCGGGTGCCAGCGCGGCCATCGGCGCGGCGGTAGCCCATGAAGGTGCGGGCACGGTCGGCCTCGGTCGCGTGCTCGGCCTCGCTCGGCGGCACCACCGGCAGGCGGCCGCTCTCGAAAACCAAATTGTGCGAATGGACATGCTCGCCAGGCGCAATGTCCAGCGTGGCACGGCCGATCGCCTGAGCATATTTCACTACCGCCTCGCCGGCCGCGATCGGCTTGACCGCCACCTTGTGGCCAGGGTCGATCACCGCGACGGCGACAGCACCACCCGGCAACGCCGTGCCGATCTCGATGCGGCCATTGGCGACCGCGACATTGTCGGCGGGAGACAGGAGGATGCTGTTTGCGGCGTTCACGGGCGGTTTCCTGGGATGTTCCTGGGTGCGTGGGCGGATTGACACGCGTCAGTTAATGGATAATGTCTTTTATCGTGAAAAAACATTTTTGCGTCAAATGTTTTTTCGCGAGGGCGCCGTCTGTGAGGGCGCAAGGGCCAGTCCGCCGGCGTCCGAAAAGCGATTCAGCTTTCCGGAAGCATGCGTTAGGAACGTATCGCGCTTCAGGCCGGCCACTGCAAGCGCCGGCGCGCAACGGGGCGGGGAATGTCGAAAAGCAACAACGTCTACAAGGATGCCTATAATCGCTGCCTCAGGCTGCTCGACGAGACACAAAGCCTGCCGTCGGAGCCGGAATTGGGCACCCTGCTCGGTGTCAGCCGCACCACAGTGCGCAGCATCCTTGCACGCATGGCGGAAATCGGGCTGATCGCCTGGAACAAGCGCAGCAAGACGGTGCTGCGCGCGCCGCGGCCGGACGACTTCTTCCCCGAGGAGGAGACCGACACGCTGGCCGAGATCATCGAGCGCTCGTTCATGCGCAGGCTACTTGCCGGTGGCGCCGAGGCAGGCATGCAGATCAACGAGCTGGAGCTGGCGCGCGAGATCGGCGTCGGCACCACCAGCGTGCGCGAATTCCTCATCCGCTTTTCCCGCTTCGGCCTGATCGAGAAGCGGCGCAACAGCCACTGGGTGCTGAAGGGCTTTACCCGTGCTTTCGCGCTGGAGCTGACCGAAATCCGCGAAATGTTCGAGCTACGCTCGGCCGCCGCTTTCGCCGCCTTGCCCGAGGAAAGCCCGGTCTGGTCCGATCTCGACCGACTGGAGGATGAGCATCGCCAGTTGGCGCGCGAAATCGCCACGCGCTTCACGGCGTTTTCCGAGTTGGATGAGCGCTTCCACCGGCTGATCCACCGCGCCTCGCACAACCGCTTCATCGTCGACTTCTACGACGTCATCGCCATGATCTTCCACTACCACTACCAGTGGAACAAGGCTCAGGAGCGCGAGCGCAACGAGGTCGCCGTCCAGGAGCATCTGGCCTATATCGCGGCGCTGAAGTCGCGCGATCTCGGCAAAGTCGACGCCGCCTGCCGCAAGCACCTGAAGTCGGCGCGCCAGACGCTGTTGACCTCGATTCCCGAGGGGCGGCAGCCGCAACACGCCTGAGCCGCGCCCGGGTCCCGGCGATACGCACTGGTCGCGCCGCGTTGCCGCAGCCGCGATTTGGCGATTTTCGCTCCGTTGGCCGCATGCTACGTATCTGCCATTGCTGCGTGGAGAGGCAGAGCTTGGACATCCGGCGGAGACAATGGAGCATAAGGGTCGCGTTCGTCGCGATCTTGGTGCTTGTGCTCCAGTCGGCGCTTGGCGCCTTCGCGGCCGGGCCGGCCGCCGCGCAGCTCGACGCCTTCGGCAATGTCATCTGCACGCATGAGGGCGCTACCCAGCTTCCCAGCAGCGATCCGCACCAGCAGCACATGCCGGCCTGCTGCGTGCTTGGTTGCAGCATGGTTTCCGCTACCCACGCGCCGCCGCCCGATGCCAGCGTTCTCGTCCGCAGCCTCGTCCTTGAGGCCGTGGTGTTCGCGCCGCCGGCCTTCACACATGTCGATTTCGCCCGCGATCGCTCTCCATCGAACCCGCGCGCGCCGCCAGCGACGGCCTGATCCGTCTCGGCTCGCCTCGCAGAACCTTTCGCGGGCGCATTCATCCAACATCCGGACCGTCCGCGGCGTCGCGGCGGTGCGATTACCGCATCATGGAGCAACCATGTCTTCTTTTACCGCAACGCAGGCCAGCGCCTCTTGCCGCAGCAACCGATCCCGGCGCTGGCAGCGCCTCGGCATCGTCCTTTCCACCCTCGCCATGCTGTTCGTCGGCGCTCCCGCCGCCTTCGCGCATGAATTCAAGGCCGGCGATCTCGAAATCGAGCATCCCTGGTCGCGGGCCACGCCTGCCGGCGCCAAGGTGGCTGGCGGCTATTTCACCATCGTCAACAAAGGCAGCGCGCCGGACAGGCTGCTGTCGATCGCCTCCGACATTTCGGAGAAGGCGGAACTGCATGAGATGGGCGTCAAGGACGGCGTCATGACCATGCGGCCGGTCGGCGGCGGCCTCGAGATTTCTGCCGGCGGCAAGGTCGAGCTCAAGCCCGGCACCTATCATGTGATGTTCCTCGGGCTGAAGCGGCAGCCCAAACAGGGCGAAAAATTCCCGGCGACGCTCACCTTCGAGAAGGCCGGCAGCGTCACTGTCGAGTTCGAAGTCGAAGGCATGGGGGAAACCGGCGAAATGGACCAGGCCGAGTGACCCGGCAACCACACAAACTCCGAGGGACAATCATGAACAAGTATCTTTTGACGGCCGGGGTGCTTTTCGCGCTCGGGACAAATGCGGCGCTGGCCCATGTTACGCTCGAAACCCAGGAAGCGCCTGTCGGTTCGACCTACAAGGCGGTGCTTCGCGTGCCGCATGGCTGTGAGGGCAAGGCGACGACCGCCGTGCGCGTGCAGATTCCGGAAGGGGTGATCTCGGTGAAGCCGATGCCGAAACCCGGCTGGACGCTGCAGACCAAGAAAGGCAAGTACGAGAAGTCCTACCAGCTCTATGGCGAGACGCTGACCACCGGCGTCAAGGAGGTCGACTGGAGCGGCGGCAATCTGCCGGACGAATTCTATGACGAGTTCGTCTTCAGAGCCAATCTGACGGTGGATCTGCCTGTCGGCCAGATGCTCTACTTCCCCGTCGTGCAGGAATGCGACGGCGGCGCCGCGGCGCGCTGGATCGAGATACCGGCCGCCGGGCAGGAGGAGGACGAACTGGAAAATCCGGCGCCCGGCGTCAAGCTCCTGCCGAAGAAATGATCTGCCGGCGGCGCGCTCCGTTCCAGGGCGCGTGCCGTCTGCCTCGCGATGGTGGCATGAGCGCTTCCCCAAGGACCTGCATCGACGACTGGCGAGCCGTCCGGCTTTTTGCCCGGCTTATGGCTGTCCTGTTGCTGTTTGCGGCTCTGGCGCTGCCGGACCGCGCCTTCGCGCACGCGGCGCTGATCAACGCCGATCCCGTCGACGGCGCGGTGCTGGCGCAAAGCCCGGCAAAATTCTCACTGAGCTTCAGCGAGCCGGTGTCGCCGCTGGTGCTCAACCTGGTGCGGCCGGACGGCACGTCGGTTGCACTGACCGCCTTCCGCCACGACGGCCAGACGATCGACATCGACAATCCCGGGATGCTGAAATCCGGCACGCACGTGCTGAGCTGGCGGGTGATTTCGGAGGACGGCCATCCGGTCGGCGGTTCGGTGCTGTTTTCCATCGGCGCGCCGAGCACGCCGCCGGCGGTCGCCGAGGCGGTGGACGGGAGCCTACGCGCTGCCATGTGGATCGGCAAGATCCTGCTCTATGTCGGGCTGTTTCTCGGCGTCGGCGGAGCCTTCGCGCTTGCCTGGCTGGCCAAGGGCGGGCGCTGCGGCCAGCGCTTCGTCACTGCCGCAATCCTGTGCGGCGTGGCGGTGGCGCCAATCTCGCTCGGGCTGCAAGGGCTGGATGCGCTCGGCGCACCGCTTGGCCGGCTGGTGCAGCCGGTGATCTGGCAGACCGCGTTCGGCACCAGCTTCGGCTGGACCGTCTTGATCGCGCTGATTGCGCTCGGCCTCGGCCTGCTGTCGCTGGCCGGGCCGCGCGGCGGCCGCAAGCCGCTTGCCCTTGCCGGGCTGGCCGGCGTCGGCGCGGCGCTCGCCGCCAGCGGACATGCCAGCGCCGCCGAGCCGCAATGGCTGACACGGCCGATGGTGTTCCTGCACGGTGCGGGCGTCGCCTTCTGGGCCGGCGCCCTGGTGCCGCTCGGGCTTTCGGTGAGGCGGCAGTCAGAAGAGGCCAGGCTCTTCCTGCGCCGGTTTTCGCGCGCGATCCTGCCGGTCGTCGCCATGCTTGCCATGGCCGGCATCGTGCTTGCCGTCATCCAGGTGCAGACGCCGTCGGCGCTGGTTGGCACCGCCTATGGCAGGCTCCTGCTGGTCAAGCTGGTGCTGCTCCTGTTTCTGTTCACGCTCGCAACCGTCAACCGCTGGACGCTGACGGCTCCGGCCGAAGCCGGCGCCACCGAGGTGCAGCGGCGGCTGGCGCGCTCGATCGGCGCCGAGGTGCTGATCGTGGTCGCCATCTTCGCCGTCGCCGCCGGCTGGCGTTTTACTCCACCGCCGCGCGCGTTGGCGATCGCCGCCGCGCAGCCGGTGTCGATCCACATCCACACGCTCAAGGCCATGGCCGATCTCAGCATCACCCCGGGCCATGCCGGGCCGGTCGCCGCATCGATGGTGATCATGACCGGCGATTTCGGGCCGCTCGACGCCAAGGAGGTGACGCTGGTGCTGTCGAAGCCCGATTCCGGCATCGAACCGATCAAACGTCCGGCGACCAAACCCGGCGATGGCAGCTGGCGCGTCGATAATCTGGTCATCCCGGTTCCAGGCCGCTGGACGGCGCGGCTCGATATTCTTATCTCGGACTTCGAGGTGGTGAAGATCGAAGCGCCGATCGATATCCGCGCTGAATAATATACCAGATGGCTATGCTCTCGTTTTCCACTTAAGCTGGTGTTCCGGATCGGAGTGATGCTGTTGACGGAGCGCTTTTCTTGGCAAAAGCAATTGAATCAGTGGTCATGTCGACCCGGTTTATTGTGAAAGTATGTTGCGGTTTTCTGGTCTTTTTTCTTGTTTGCGGATGCGATCTCACAGGTAAAACAAGCTTGATGCAGCCGAGTTTGACCCGTGAGGAGCGTCTGAAGTTTGCCGCAGAATCCTACTTCAAAAACCAATGTAAAAAGCAGTGGGCGCTGCTCTGGCCCATGGCGCGAGAGGGCGATGGCGAAGCCCTTTCAGAGCTCGCCTTTGAACTTGGGGGAAGGCTCGAGATACCTGCCTCGGATTCGGATATGAAAGTCGATCCGGGAGATAAGTCATTTGCCAATGTGCTTGTCATGACGATCTACGGTGCGACAGCGTTAAAACATCCTGACAAGCGCAATCTTCACTACCTCTTTGACCCCGCTAGATGGAGGAAGGGCGATGTAACGGTAGTATCCATTCGCTCTGGCCGGATCAGTTATAGCTCGATCAAGGCTCCCCCTCCAGTTTCAATAACAAAGTTGGAAAATTGCCTGTCTCAGGCAAATTCCCCCGCTGCCGGCGACAGATGTGTCGCTCAGGCCATCGAATTGGGGCTCATTCCAAGCTTTTCCGAATACAGCAAAGCCATGGACGCAGTCCTGCCCACGTACCGCCCGGAGAGCTGCATTCCTCGCCCCTGGTAAGAGGAAAGTAACCTAACGCCGGAACGTGATCTGACTCCCGGGAAGCCGCGCCGAGCTCCCAATGCGCTAGCGGAGTTCCTGGGCCAACCCGATGAGATGTCCTTCCGGACCGCGTATGTAGCAGAGCCGATAGACGTCCTGGTAACGGACGACTTCACCGACCAGCTGCGCGCCGCGCTTGCGCAGCCTTTCCAGCGTGTCGTCGATGTCGTCCACGGTAAACATGACGCGAAGGTAGCCTAGCGCGTTCACTGGGGCGTTACGATGATCGGCGACGACAGGCGGCGCGAGGAAACGGGAGAGCTCGAGCCGGCTGTGGCCGTCCGGCGTGCGCATCATGGCAATCTCGACGCGCTGATCGCCGAGACCGGTGACACGTCCGGACCATTCTCCTTCGATCGTCGCCCGCCCTTCAAGTCCGAGGCCGAGTTCGAGAAAGAAGGCAATCGTCTCTTCGAGGTCCTCGACGACGATTCCTACATTGTCCATCCGTTTGACTGCCATATGTCCAACCTAACGCCGTATGTTCAATCGGCAAGGCGTCACCTGGCCTCCCAACGGACCCTTCTCAACTCGGCCCTGTCCTGAATCTGGACCGACACAATTCGGCGAGGCGGTTGACGCGGCGCGAAAGGCCCGTCAATCATCCCGGCAAAACACGGCCCAACAAAATTCGGAAAGCAGGGAAGAAACGATGGAAAAAGCCGAAATCGGCCTGATCGGCCTTGGCACGATGGGCTCCAACCTGGCGCTCAACATCGCCGAGCATGGGCACCGCATCGCCGTCTTCAACCGCACGCCGTCGCGCACCGACGCCTTCGTCGCGGGCGCCGGGCCGCTGAAGGACATGGTCGTGCCCTGCTACAGCCTGGAGGAACTCGCCGCCGCGATCCGGCCGCCGCGGCCGATCATCATCATGGTGCTGGCCGGCAAGCCGGTCGACGAGCAGATCGCGGCGCTTCGCGGCGTGCTGTCCGACAACGACATCGTCATCGATGCCGGCAACGCCAATTTCCGCGACACGATGCGGCGCTTCTCCGAATTGTCCGGCTCGGGCCTGACCTTCATCGGCATGGGGGTGTCCGGCGGCGAGGAGGGTGCGCGCCATGGCCCGTCGATCATGGTCGGCGGCACGGAAGACTCCTGGAAGCGCGTCGAGAAGGTGCTGACGGCGATCTCCGCCAAGTTCAAGGACGAGCCCTGCGCCGCCTGGCTCGGCAGCGACGGCGCCGGACATTTCGTCAAGACGATCCACAACGGCATCGAATATGCCGACATGCAGATGATCGCCGAGATCTACGGCATATTGCGCGACGGCCTCGGCCTGGGCCCGAAAGAAATCGGCGCCGTCTTCGCCGACTGGAACAAGGGCCGGCTCAATTCGTATCTGATCGAAATTACCGCCAAGGTGCTGGCCGCCGACGATCCGAAGACCGGCAAGCCGGTGGTCGACATCATCCTCGACCGCGCTGGCCAGAAGGGCACCGGCAAATGGTCGGTCATCGAGGCGCAGCAGCTCGGCATTCCGGCGACCGCGATCGAAGCGGCGGTTGCGGCGCGCGTGCTGTCGTCGATCAAGGATGAGCGGCAGGCAGCGGAAAAGGCCTATGGCAATATCGGCGTCGCCAAGATCGCTGGCGACAAGGCCGCCCTGCTCAAGGATCTCGAGCTGGCGCTGTTCGCCGGCAAGATCGCCGCCTACGCGCAGGGTTTCGCGGTGATGAGCGGCGCCTCGAAGGAATTCAACTGGAGCCTGCCGATGCCGACCATCGCCAAGATCTGGCGCGCCGGCTGCATCATCCGCTCGCAGATGCTGGACACGATGGCCGAGGCGTTCGGCTCTGGCAGCGCGTCGACGAACCTGCTGATGGCGCGGGCCTTCATCGCCATGATGCAGGAGGCGCATCCTTCACTGCGCAGGATCGTGGCGCGGGCGTCGGAAGCCGGCTCGCCGGTGCCGGCGCTGTCGTCGGCGCTCGCTTACTTCGACAGCTACCGCCAGGGGCGTGGCACCTCCAATCTGATCCAGGCGCAACGTGATTTCTTCGGCGCGCACGGCTTCGAGCGCATCGGCGAGCAGGGCGCGTTCCATGGACCCTGGGGCAGCGGCGCGGCCTAAGGGCAGGTAAGGCCGGCCTGCAAATGGCGGCCTCCTGCGCTTCTACAGCGCCGCGCGTCCGGACGGGCGCGCAAAGGACGCTGTAGCATTTTGACTTAGAGCGGTTCAGCGTTTCATAGAATCGCCGACCCGCTCTAACTAATTGTTTCTGCGCAATTCCGGACGGAAAACCGTTACACAGTTTTCCTGGAATTGCTCTAGCGCATGATCCTTTCCGAAAATCTTTCTGATTTTCGGGGTCATGCGCGTGCTCACGTACTTCAAGTACGCTCCGCTCCGGTTCCCGGAAGCCACCCAGTTTGATCGCCGCGCGCTCGTCTTCGACTCCGACTCGGCCTGACCTGCCTTTCAAGTCGCGCCAATCAGCTGCGATAGGGCTGAACCTCGCTCGGCGTGCTGAGCGATTGCAGCGAGCCGGGTTCGGCGCCGCCGATCCAGCCGAGCACCGAGCGGGCCAGCTCGGAGCCGGCGAGGCGGAAGTTCTCGTTGACGACCAGCAGTTCCCGCCGGAACAGATGCAGCAGTTCCGACGACTGCTTCGACACCACGTCGACGTCGCGGCCGAGCTTCAGGCCGGCATCCTCGATGCCGGCGACGACGGCGAGCGTCGCCGCGGCGGCGCTGCTGACGAAGCCGTCCGGCCGGTCCCGGCGCCGCATCAGCTGCGCCGTCCGCATCCTGATCTGCTCGATCGACTGGTCGATGGACACGGTGTTGAACGGCACCTCGCTGGCGCCGACTTCACTCAGCGCATCGGCAAAGCCGTTCAGCGTATGGCCATAGTAGGTGAGGCCGACCGGTGGCGTCACCAGGGCGAGCCGGCTGCGGCCGATGCCGGCGAGATAGCGCACCGCCTCGCCTGCGAAGGCGTAGTTGTCGAAATCATGATAGGGGTGCACGAGCCCCATGTCGGTGCGGCCGTGCGTGGCAAAGGGAATGCCGCGCTCCAGCATGTAGCGGGCGCGCGGATCGTCCGGCTGGGTGCGCGAAATGATGATGCCGTCGGCCGAGCCCGTCTCGACCAGATAGCGGATCGGATCCAGCGGATCCTGCGAGCGCGAATAGGGCGTGACGATCAGGTGATAGGGCGTGTCGGCGATCACCTCCGAGACACCGTAGATGATGTCCGAAACAAAGCTCATGATCTCGCGCTCGGTGTTGAGCACGAGGCTGATGACATTGGTCTTGCCGGTCCTGAGGCGCACGCCGGCGCGGTTCGGCCGGTAGCCTATCTGCCTGGCGACGAGTTGCACGCGCCGCCTGGTCTCGGCGCCGATCTCGGGGGCGTCCTTCAAGGCGCGCGACACGGTGGTGACGCCCAGCCCCGTCATGAAGGCAAGCGTCTTTAGCGTCGGCCTGGCCGGCGCTTCGCCATCCCTGTCCGTCTGGTCCCTGTCCATATCGTCCCGCCCGTCAGGCGCATAGCAGTCGCCGGGTCGGCCGGCAATCGCCCGCTATCGTCAGGCGGGTAGCTTCCAGTCCGACAAAACTCCCATACACTGAAACGTTACAGATTGTCACGACCGTTGTCCGTGCCGGCCCCAGGTCTGCTTTTTCCCGGCTTGCTCGCCCGGCTCGGAAAGTCGTTGGGAATCAGCGCGAAAGGCGTTTCGAGCAAGTTTTTTACCAGCTTCTAGCGTTTTGCAGCGCAGCTTTGCGTATTGCGGTGCACAAACTCGTGCCCGGCGGAACTATTTTGTTCGCGCTCCGAAAAATATCGAAGCGGCCTTTGCGTAAGGGGTTGCGCATATCGTGCAATTGCCGTATCGAAAATCTGTAACGTTTCAGATTCTTGGGAGGAACCGAAATGCGATACAAAATCCTGACTGCTGCGCTGGCGGCGACGGCCGCGCTGCAGTTCGCCGGTCCGGCGGCCGCGACCGATCTGGAAGTCACCCATTGGTGGACGTCCGGCGGCGAAGCGGCGGCTGTTGCCGAGCTGGCCAAGGCCTTCGACGCAACGGGCAATCACTGGGTCGACGGCGCCATCGCCGGTTCCGGCGGCACGGCGCGGCCGATCATGATCAGCCGCATCACCGGCGGCGACCCGATGGGCGCCACCCAGTTCAACCACGGCAGGCAGGCGGAAGAGCTGGTGCAGGCCGGCCTGATGCGCGACCTCACCGATATCGCCACCAAGGGCAAATGGACGGAAGTCGTGCGGCCGAAGAGCTTGCTCGACAGCTGCACCATCGACGGCAAGATCTATTGCGTGCCGGTCAACATCCATTCCTGGCAATGGCTGTGGCTGTCCAACGCGGCCTTCGAAAAGGCCGGCGTGCCGGTGCCGAAGAACTGGAATGAATATGTGGCGGCCGCCCCTGCGCTGGAGAAGGCAGGCATCATCCCGCTCGCCGTCGGTGGGCAGCCCTGGCAGGCCTCCGGCGCCTTCGACGTGCTGCTCGCGGCTGTCGGCGGCACCGATACCTTCCTCAAGGTCTACAAGGACAAGGACGCGAAATTCGCCGCCGGGCCCGAGGTCGCCAAGGTATTCAAGGCCGCGGACGATGCCCGCAAGATGGCGAAGAACACCAATGTGCAGGACTGGAACCAGGCAACCAATCTCGTCATCACCGGCAAGGCCGGTGGCCAGATCATGGGCGACTGGGCACAGGGCGAATTCCAGGTCGCCGGCCAGACCGCCGGCAAGGACTATACCTGCCTTCCAGGCCTTGGGCTGAACGAGGTGATTGCCACCGGCGGCGATGCCTTCTACTTCCCGCTGCTGAAGGACGCCGACAAGTCCAAGGCGCAGGAAGTGCTGGCCGAAACGCTGCTCGATCCCAAGACGCAGGTTGCCTTCAACCTGAAGAAGGGCTCGCTGCCGGTGCGCGGCGACGTCGACCTGCAAGCGGCGAATGACTGCATGAAGAAGGGCCTCGACATCCTGGCCAAGGGCAGCGTCATGCCCTGGACCGACCAGTTGATGTCGCAGGACAGCCAGAAGCAGAAGGAGGATCTCTTCTCCGAATTCTTCGCCAAGCCGGACTTGACCGTAGAAGACGCGCAGAAGCGTTTCGCCGACATCATCGCTTCGGCGGACTGATTGCTTTTGCCGACTGATTACGGCGCCCCCGCCAGCTCCTGGCCCCAGCCTATCCGGGGTCAGGAGCGTGATGTCGTCATTGCCCCAGCCCGGCTGTCGAGATGAGCAAGAGCGAACGCCCCAACCAGCTTTTCCGCAACCTCAATGCGAAGGTCGCCTCGATCCCGATGATCCTCACCGCGCTGGTGGTTTTCGTCGGCGGCACCGCATGGACGGTGCTCTATTCCTTCACCAACTCGAAACTGCTGCCGCGGCTAAACTTCGTCGGCCTCGACCAGTATTACCGGTTGTGGGCGACGCCGCGCTGGCTGATCTCGATCGAGAACCTCTTGATCTATGGCGTCATTTCGCTGGTGTTCTCGCTGGCGATCGGCTTCATCCTCGCCGCGTTGCTCGACCAGAAAATCCGCTTCGAAGACACATTCCGCACGATCTTCCTCTATCCCTTCGCGCTCTCGTTCATCGTCACCGGCCTGGTATGGCAGTGGCTGCTCAATCCGGACTTCGGCATTCAGGGCGTGGTGCGAAGCCTCGGCTGGACAAGCTTCAGCTTCGATCCGCTCTACAATTCCAGCATCGTCATCTACGGCATATCGATCGCGGCGCTATGGCAAGGCACCGGGCTCGTCATGTGCCTGATGCTCGCCGGCCTGCGCGGCATCGATGAGGATATCTGGAAGGCAGCGCGGGTGGACGGGATTCCGATGTGGAAGACCTATCTGTTCATCGTCATTCCGATGATGCGGCCGGTCTTCATCACCACGCTGGTCATCATCGCCGCCGGCATCGTCAAGGTCTATGACCTGGTGGTGGCCCAGACCAGCGGCGGGCCCGGCATCGCCTCCGAGGTGCCGGCAAAATACGTCTACGACTACATGTTCTTCGCCCAGAACCTCGGCCAGGGCTTTGCCGCATCGACCATGATGCTGTTGTCGGTGGTGATCGTCATCGTGCCGTGGGCCTATCTCGAATTCGGAGGCAAGAAGCGTGTCTGAGCTTGCCATCCCCCTGCCCAGCACCGCCGATGCTCTCAGGCGCGAAGCCACGGAACCGAGCGGGCCGAAGCCGCGGCACGTGTTCTCGCGCCGCAACATCTTTCTCTATGGCACGCTGATCGTGGTGGCGGTCTACTACCTCCTGCCGCTTTATGTGATGGTCGTCACCTCGCTCAAGGGCATGCCGGAGATCCGCCTCGGCAACATCTTCTCGCCGCCGCTGGAGATCACCTTCGAGCCTTGGGTCAAGGCGTGGTCGCAGGCCTGCACCGGCCTCAATTGCGACGGGCTCTCGCGCGGCTTCTGGAATTCGGTGCGTATCACCGTCCCCTCGGTGATCCTGTCGATCGCGATCGCCTCGGTAAACGGCTACGCGCTCGCCAACTGGCGCTTCAAGGGTGCCGACACGTTTTTCGTCATCCTCATCGTCGGCGCCTTCATCCCCTATCAGGTGATGATCTACCCGATCGTCATCATCCTGCGCGAGATCGGCCTCTATGGCAGCCTGAGCGGCCTGGTGATCGTGCATTCGATCTTCGGCATGCCGATCCTGACGCTTCTGTTCCGCAACTATTTCTCCTCGATGCCGGAAGAGCTGTTCAGGGCGGCGCGCGTCGACGGCGCCGGCTTCTGGGGTATCTATCTGCGCATCATGCTGCCGATGTCGCTGCCGATCTTCGTCGTCGCCGTCATCCTGCAGGTCACCGGCATCTGGAACGACTTCCTGTTCGGCGTCGTCTACACGCGGCCGGACACTTATCCGATGACGGTGCAGCTCAACAATATCGTCAATTCGGTGCAGGGCGTGAAGGAGTACAACGTCAACATGGCCGCCACCATCCTGACCGGCCTCGTGCCGCTCATCGTCTACTTCATTTCCGGCAAGCTTTTCGTGCGCGGCATCGCCGCCGGCGCGGTGAAAGGATGATGATGGACATCGCCAATCCTAGCGTGTCGATCCAGGACCTGTCGCTGAATTTCGGGTCGGTGTCAGTGCTGGAGACTCTCAACCTCGACGTCGCCGAGGGAGAGTTCATCGTGCTGCTCGGGCCGTCGGGCTGCGGCAAGTCCACCCTGCTCAACTGCATCGCCGGCCTGCTCGACATCTCGGACGGTCGCATCTTCATCAAGGGCAAGAACGTCACCTGGGAAGAGCCCAAGGACCGTGGCATCGGCATGGTGTTCCAGTCCTACGCGCTCTATCCGCAGATGACGGTGGAGAAGAACCTCTCGTTCGGACTGCGCGTTGCCGGCGTACCGAAGGAAGAGATCGCCAAACGCATCGCGCGGGCGGCGGAGATCCTGCAGATCGAGCCGCTGTTGCAGCGCAAGCCTTCGGCGCTCTCCGGCGGCCAGCGCCAGCGCGTGGCGATCGGACGGGCGCTGGTGCGCGATGTCGATGTCTTCCTGTTCGACGAGCCGCTTTCCAATCTCGACGCCAAACTGCGCTCGGAACTGCGCGTCGAGATCAAGCTCCTGCACCGCAAGCTCGAGAACACGATGATCTACGTCACCCACGACCAGATCGAGGCGATGACGCTCGCCGACCGCATCGCCGTCATGAGGGGCGGGGTCATCCAGCAGCTCGATGCGCCACAGACGATCTACAACCGGCCAGTCAACCGCTTCGTTGCCGGCTTCCTCGGTTCGCCGGCGATGAACTTCATCGACGGCAGTCTGGAGAAGGACAACGGCAACTGGCATTTCGCCGTCGAGGATGTGCGCATTCCGCTTGGCACCTATGCCTTCGAGAAGGAGCCGGCGCCGGGACCGGCCGTGTTCGGCATCCGGCCCGAGCATGTAGCCTTCAACAGCGGCGCGGGCTGGCCGTTTTCGGCGACGGCGAATGTCGAGGTGGTGGAGCCGATGGGTTCCGACACGCTGGTCTGGCTTAAGCTCGGCGGGCAGAATTTCACCGTCAGGGTGACATCGGAGCGCACGCCAAGCAACGCGGATTCGGTCAGTATCGGTTTCGATCCGATGCGCGCCTCGCTCTTCGACGCCCAATCCGGCAACCGCCTTTAGATACATCCCAACAGATCCATCCCCCAAGTAAAAACGGAATAGAGACGATGAACTGGTCATTCCAACTTTATAGCGCCCGCAATTTCCAGCCGTGGGACGGCGTGCTGCAGACGCTCGGCAAGCTCGGTTACAGCCAGGTCGAAGGATTCGGCAGCGTCTATGATGATCCCAAGGCCTTCCGCGCCGAGCTCGACAAGAACCGGCTGGCCATGCCCACGGGGCATTTCTCGATCGACGCGCTGGAGAAGGACTTCGACGGCGTGCGCAAAATCGCCGATGCGCTCGGCGTCACGCTTTTGATCTGCCCCTATCTGGTCATCGAGCAGAGGCCGGCCGATGCCGCCGGCTGGCGCGGTTTCGGCGAACGGCTGGCCAAGGTGGGCGAGACGGCAAAGAAGGCCGGCTATGGCTTTGCCTGGCACAATCATGATTTCGAGTTCAAGAAGCTTGCCGACGGCTCGGTGCCACAGGACCACATGTTTGCCGTCGCGCCCGACATCGGCTGGGAGATGGACGTCGCGTGGGTGGTGCGTGGCGGCGAGGATCCGCTGCCCTGGATCGAGAAGCACGGCAAGCGCATCAGCGCCGTCCATGTCAAGGACATCGCCAAGCCGGGCGAAGGCCTTGACGAAGACGGCTGGTCGGATGTCGGCCATGGCACGATCGACTGGGCCGGCCTGATCAAGACGTTGCGGGCCAAGAGCGCCGCCAGGTACTTTGTCATGGAGCAGGACAACCCCAACGACATCGAGCGCTTCGCCCGCCGCTCCATTGCATCCGTCAAGGCTTACTAGGAACAATCGACATGGCAAAGAAACTGGGTATCGGCGTTATCGGCTGCGGCAACATCTCGAAAGCGTATTTCTCGCTGGCGCCGCTGTTCCGCGGCATCGAGATGCGCGCCTGCGCCGACATCAACATGGACGCTGCGAAGGCGCGGGCGAAGGAGTTCAAGCTGCGCGCCGAGACGGTCGAGGGGCTGCTCAAGGCGGACGATATCGACATTATCGTCAACCTGACGATTCCCGCGGTGCACTACGAGGTATCGAAAGAGGTGCTCGACGCAGGCAAGCATGTCTATTCGGAAAAGCCGTTCGTGCTGTCGATCAAGGAGGGGCTCGACCTGAAAGGCCGAGCCGAGAAGAAGGGACTGCGCATCGGCTCGGCGCCGGACACCTTCCTTGGCGGCGCGCATCAGCTGGTGCGCAACCTGATCGACACCGGCGCGCTCGGCAAGATCACCAGCGGCACCTGCCATGTGATGGGTCATGGCATGGAGCACTGGCATCCCAATCCGGACTTCTTTTTCCAGCCCGGCGCCGGCCCGGTTCTCGACATCGGGCCATATTACATCACCAATCTGATCCAGTTGGTCGGGCCGGTGAAGCAGGTCGCGGCCTTCGCCTCGACGCCGGCCAAGGAACGGACGATTTCGTCCAAACCGCGCGCGGGCGAGAAAATCCCGGTCAACACGCCGACCACCATCCACGGCTTGCTGGAATTCGAGAACGGTGCGGTGGTGACGCTCAACACCAGTTGGGATGTCTGGAGCCATGGTCATGCGCCGATGGAGCTCTATGGCGAGGCCGGATCAGTGTATGTGCCGGATCCCAATTTCTTCGGTGGCGACGTGCGTTTCACCGAGGCGGCGAAACCGGTCAAGAAGCTGCCGAAATGGAAGCATCCGTTCGGCGTCCCGAACGAAATGCATTCGCAAGGAATGATGGCCAACTACCGCACCGCCGGCCTCGCCGACATGGCGCTGGCGATCGCCGAGGGACGGCCGCATCGCTGTTCGATGGAGCTGGCGCTGCACGCCGTCGATGTGATGACCGGCCTGTTGCGCTCGGGCGAAACGGGCAAGTTCGTTGCCATGCAGACGACCTGCGAGCGGCCAGCCGCACTTGGCGTCAAGGAAGCAAAGGACCTGCTGGTCAAGAAGAAGTAGATCGCTGCGATTATCGATAATTTTTACCAGCCCTCTCCCGCTTCCCTTGGGGAGAGGGTAAAGGGTGGGCCGCAGGGCATGGTCATCGCGTTGCGGTGAACCATGCCCAATCCGTTCAGATGCGAGGATTTCCCATGCCCTACGTCGCCGCCGAAAACCGTTACGAGAAAATGCTCTACAACCGCTGTGGGCGGTCCGGCCTGAAGCTGCCCGCGATCTCGCTCGGGCTGTGGCACAATTTCGGCAACGACACGCCGCACAAGACCAAGCAGGCGATCGTGCGCCGGGCCTTCGATCTCGGCATCACGCATTTCGATCTCGCCAACAACTATGGTCCGCCGCCCGGCTCGGCGGAGACTGCCTTCGGTGAAATCCTGCGCACCGATTTCGCCGCCTATCGCGACGAGCTGATCATCTCGACCAAGGCCGGCTACGAGATGTGGCCGGGGCCATATGGCGAGTGGGGCGGGCGCAAATATGTGCTTGCCAGCCTCGACCAGAGCCTGAAGCGGATGGGCCTCGACTATGTCGACATCTTCTATTCGCACCGTTTCGACCCCGATACGCCGCTGGAAGAGACGATGGGCGCGCTCGACCATGCGGTGCGCTCGGGCAAGGCGCTCTATGCGGGCATCTCGTCCTACAACTCGCAACGCACGCGTGAGGCGGCCGACATATTGAAGCAGCTCGGCACGCCCTGCGTCATCCACCAGCCGAGCTATTCGATGCTCAACCGCTGGGTCGAGGAGGACGGGCTGCTCGACACGCTGGAAGGGCTCGGCGTCGGCTCGATCGTGTTCTCGCCGCTGGCGCAAGGCATGCTGACCGACAAGTATCTGGGCGGCATCCCGGAGGGCAGCCGCGCATCCCAGGGCAAGTCGCTCAGGCCCGCCTTCATCAACGACAAGACGATCACCAACATCAAGGCGCTGAACGCCATTGCCGGGCGTCGCGGCCAGACGCTGGCGCAGATGGCGCTGGCCTGGGTGTTGCGCAGGGGCCGGGTTACCTCGGCGCTGATCGGCGCCAGCCGGCCGGAACAGGTCGAGGATTGCGTCGGCGCGCTGAAGGCGCTCGACTTCAGCGATGCGGAACTGGCCGAGATCGACAGCTACGCGCGCGAGGCCGACATCAATTTGTGGGCAGCCTCGGCGGAACGCAAGGGCCCGCCACGCAAGTAGACGGCGCCGGCATGGCATGAAAGGAAACGGCGGGCTTTGCCCGCCGTTTCTGTTTTGAGAGCGGTGGCAGGCTCAGGGCTTGGCCGGCTTCTGAGCGGTGCCGACGCCCGCCTTGGGCTTTGCGGGCGCCGGCGTGGTCTTCATCTTCTCCTCGATCCAGCCGGAATAATTGGCCAGCCGCGTATAGATGCCGTAGGCGTTCTTGTGGCCGCAGGCCGCACTGCCGTCATTCGGCCCTTCGCCCCAGGAAACGACGCCAATCTGGACCGGGCCGTCGGCGCCGGCCATGAACAGCGGCCCGCCACTGTCGCCATTGCAGGCATCGCGCTCGCCGCTGGCGGTGCCGGCGCAGATCATGTTGCTGGTCAGCGGATCCGACATGTCGGCGGCAATGGCGCTGGCCGCCGCGTCGATGCCCTTTTCCGAATAGCGCATGCGGTGGGAGAGATCGCCAAGTGCCGCCTTCAGGTCGCGGGCGTAGATGTCCTTGATGCCGCTGTTGCAGGTCGCGTTCGGCTGCAGGTCGAGATCGGCGACCATCAGCGCCGTCGGGAAGGTGCCGTCCTGCATCTTGCCCCAACCGATGACCGTGGTCTTGCCGCTGTCTGGCGCTGCCTCATGGGCGACCTTGATCGTCGGCGCGTCCGCCGGCTCGGCCAGCCGGATCAGGCCGAGGTCGTTGTCCATCGTCTGCTCGCTGTAGCTCTCGTTGACGATGACCTCCACCGCCTTGTAGCGCTTGCCTTCGCCGAGATCGGTGGCGCCGGTGAGTACGGTAACCGCGCCGGCCGGGATCGGCCTGCCGTTGTCGACGAGGCAGTGCGCAGCCGTCAGCACCCATTGCGGCGCGATCAGGCTGCCCCCGCAGAATTGCGCGTCCGGCTGCGAGGCCGGGCTGGCGTCCAGCCTGTCGCTTGTCAGCAGCGCCACCTGGAAAGGAAAAGCGCCCTTCTCGGCCTCCTTGCCGCCATAGACGCGATCGGCACCGTCGGGGTTCTCGGCCTTGGCCTTGGCCCGTGCTTCCGCGACGCGCTTCATTGGCGAGACCGCCGCTTCCGGCCGGGCCGGCCCATCGGCAGCGTGGATGGCGTTGAGCGTCGCGAGCGCCGCGATGCCGGTCAGCAATGCTGTGGCGAGCGGCCTGAACCGATGGATGATGTTCACCATGACCTCCTGAGACGAACGTTCCCGAACAGGCCGGCCCGGCGCATGATCCGCTGCCGAGGCACTTCGAACGATCGGCCACGCAGCCCAGATCGGCGCGCGACCGGTCACAATACCGAAGTGCAACTACTGCTAATCGTGCCCGCGAGCAGAACCCGCTCAAAACCCTATAGCCCCCACGGGCTACGTGGAAGCGATTTGTCGTTGCCAATGTTGGAATATTTTAGGCAGTATATCGCGCGGATGTTTTTGGCGGGGGCCTCAACTGACCGCGCGGAGCAATGTTCTGGTCGGCGGTTCCAAAGCTCGGTTTTGGGGCCACCACGATCTCGACAATATTTCTGTATCTTGATCCAGTCCTTGCTGACTTTTGGGAGAGTCTCACCGTGACAAAACTGACAAACACCATCATTGCGTCCGCATTTCTTTCCACCGCGATGTGGCTGGTGCCGGCCTTCGCCGCCGACCCCGGCACCGCGAATGCCGGCAATGGCGAAAGCATGCGCGATGGGGGATCGGGCGACTACACGCCGGGGCGGGCAAAGCCGATCGCGCCGCCGAAACTGACCGAGGACGAGGCCAGCCGCGCCGCGCCGCTCGCCGACGAGGACGCGGCGGTCAAGTCCTATGGCGTCGTGGGGCGTTCCGCCGACGGCAAGGAGATCAAGATCGAGGCGAACGAGGCGCTGAAGGAGCTGATCATTGAGGAGCTGAACGCGCCGGCCGACGGGCAGGGGTCCGACGCTTCCGGTCCACAGAACACCGAAGATCCGGGGCTGACTGAGGGCGAAACCGGTCGCCAGGTCTTCGGCACGGACGATCGCGAGCAGGTCAAGAACACCAAGACCTATCCGTTCTCGGCCATCGGCTACCTCGAAGCCAAGTCGCCCAAGACCGGCAAATACGGCAGCTGCTCGGCGACGCTGATCGGGCCGCGCACCGTGCTCACCGCGGCGCACTGCCTCTATAGCCATGAAGACGGCGCGTGGCTCGATGAATATCTGTTCGTGCCGGGCCTCAACGGCGGCACCGCCGACGACGCGCCGTTCGGCGCCTTCACCTATGAGAGCGCCTATATCCTGCAGGGCTTCATCGACAACTACCAGGGGTTTTACGGCTCGGTCGTGCCGTGGGATCTCGGCATCGTCACCCTGAAGCAGGACATTGGCACCAATCTCGGCTGGCTGGGCTATGCCAATTACGAGGATCTGGGCGATTTCACCGCCAACATCGTCGGTTATCCCGGCGACAAGTCGATGGGCACGATGTGGAAGGCAAGCTGCGAAGTGCACGCCGAGAACATCGGCACGGATTACTTCCAATATGACTGCGATACGTTCCCGGGCTCGAGCGGAAGCTCGGTCTACGCCTATGACAATGCCGCGAAGCAACGCGTCATCACCGGCGTCAACGTGGCCGAGGGCCCGGAAGCGAACACCGCGGTCAGGCTCAACGCCGCTAATGTCGAGTGGATCAACGGCCTCTACAAATAGGCCGGCTCAAATCTGCCTAACGGCTGCGTTGAACAGGCGGCGGGAACTCTCGCCGCCTTTTCGTTTCCGGGCGCCGCTCGACTGGCCGTTACTTGGACTGCGCCTCTGGCTGTCCCTGGCGCACATAGGCCTCGATCGCCGTGGCAAAGTTGGCTGAGCCGGCCTTGCGCTGCTTATCTATATAGCCGGCAAAGTAACTCCAGAAGGAAACGGCGTAGTCGCGAAAGTAGGCGTCCGCCACCTTGCGTGAACACAGGTCGCTCTCGACGCAGATGGAGAGGCGATTGAGGAAATAGACGACGCGGTCGAAATGATCGCTGAAATCGGCGAGCGGCATGGTGCCGCCATCAGTGGTCATCGCCTCGATGCCGATGCGCTGCCTGAACACCTGCTCCTCGGTGGGAGTCGGATTGGCGCTGAGCAGATTGTCGTATTTGGCGTTGAGCCCCGTCAGCCGCTCCTTGAGCGCCCGTTGCGCCTGCTGCAGGTCCTTGCTCTCCCATAGCTCGACCAGCGACATGGTCTGCTCGACACGCTTCTGCTCCTGGTTGGCCAGGAACTGGAAGACGGAGAACAGAAGGGTGAAGATGATCACCAGGCGCACCAGAAGGCCCGACCAGGCATAGGCCAGCATGCGCCAGTCACGATCGGTGAAGGGGTTCGATTCCTTCTTGATCTCGTGGCTGCTCGGCCACGGGAAACCCTCCGTGGTCTCAGGCAGCGCCTCAGCCTTCCTGATCGCCGGCGGCTCCGTAGATGCCGTCGCTGGCGTAACCTTACCCCCCGGTTTTTTCATCGGCAGCTGTCCAGGTCGATAATGGCGGAGGGGTCGAGCACGATGCCCGGCGCCTCGAGCTTTTTCTTCAGGCAGTCGAGCTGCAAACGCGAAATCATGAACTGCACGTCAGGCTCGGCGGGCGCCTTGTTCGGCGAGGGCAGGGCCTCGACCACACCGCGCGAGGCGCAGCCGCTGAGATCGACCACGACGGCCTCATTGCCGGTCTTGGCGATCTGGTCGTACTGGTCGAGAAAGCAACTCGCCAATTCGGAATTGGTCACGATCTGCTTGGCGCAGAGGCCGCAGGTCTCCTCTGCCGAGGCATGGGCGAACGACAGGCCCGCGGCAAGAAGGACCGCTCCGAGCCAGCAAAGAACCTTGGTTTTCACGAGCGTCCTCATCCTTTCCGCGCCGCGCCAGAATGTCCACATACCAAGCCCGTCGCGCAAGAGCCGCTGCGCGATTGCGACAGGCTTTTGCTGCGGCCTGCATTCAGGCGCGCGGCACCGTCTCCATCGGAAAGATCATCACCGCGCCCTTTGGGCCGCTCCTGTCGGTAAGCTTCATCACCGAGCGCGTCGAGGGCGCCATGCCGATATCGGTCAGCATGTCGGAGAAGCCGGAGCCGCCGGCCGCGCGGGTGGCCGAGGGCACGCCGTCCTGCGCCAGGAAGCTCAGGTCCTCCTTCTCGCTCTGCGGCGGCGCCTCGGTCAGCACCGCGATCATCCGCTCCATACCGAAGCTGGTGTCGGTGAAGGCCAGCAGTCCTTCCCGCAAGCCGGCATCCGGCGAGCCGTTGGCGGGCGCCAGCCGCTCGGCGACGATATGGGTGATGGAATAGTCGCTGCCGACATAGAGCACGTTGATGTCGACATATTTGTCGGAATCGTTCCTGGCCTTGATGTGCATCTCGTCACCCGGCGAGACGCGCGGCACGGTCGAGGCCTGCAGCGGCTCCAGCGCGTCGCCGCCTTGGCGCCTGATCTCGAACTCGACACTGACCTCTTCCGGCCGGTAGTCGGACGCTGCGGCCAGCCTGGAGAGGCCGGTGGCGCGGAAGATGGTGGTCAGGTTCCTCGCCGCCGCCTCGGCCAGCTTTGCCCGGTTATCCGGGCGGATGATGATCAGCGGCGGCCTGCCGCCGTCCTTCAGCGTCACGTCGCCGGAAGCCGGCAGGAACCATAGCGCCGGCTTGTCGGTCGCATCGGTGGCCGCGCCGGCAATCGCATTCTCGCGCAGCACCGCCAGCCGTAGGTCGGCTCTCTTGCCGGGCTCGACCAGCTCGACGTGGAATCCGGATTTCTCCCTGGCCGCCAGTTCGTCCAGAACCGAGTTGACCAGCGCGGTCTCCTTGTCGAGGCCGTCGGTCGCCGCCGGGCGCGCCACCACGAGCTTGTAGTCGACGGCGAGTTCGGCGATGCGCGCATAGGCATTGGCCGGGATAGCGGCCAGCGTCAGGGCCGGCTTGCCGTCGAGCTCCACCGGCTTCACCCAAGCCTCGAGGTTCCTGGCCGACTGCACCTCGACATAGCCGAGCGCATCCGACAATTGCGACAGCGCCGATGGCAGGATGGCGAGCTTGCTGCCGGGGGCGAGGCGCTGGAGCAGCCCGGCGCCGATCGTCGCCGCATCGTCCTTGATGACCAGCGGCCATTGCATCACCGCGTCGGTCCTGTCGGTGCCGAAGACGCGGGCGTCAAGCTCGCCTTCGAAGAGCGGCGTCGGCCGCGTGCGGCTGTCGGCCGAATATTGTTGCAGCACCGCCTGGCCGAGCTGGCGGTAGGTGACGTTGGGGTTCTCCGCCAGCTTGGACAGGATGGTGAAGGTGAACAGACCGAAGCGCGGCGCGTCGGCGGTGCCCTTGGGCAGCGGCATCTCCGGCGTCGTCTCGATCGTCTGCGCGGCATAGAAGGCGACCAGCTTGCCCTTCGTGGTCGGTTCGGCGCCGGTTGGCGTCAGGTTGAAGGCGGGCTTGCGCTGGCCGTTCTCGTCGAAGCCGCGCGAGGCCGTCGCCGTGATGTCGTCATAGAGCTTCACCGCAGCCGCCCGCTCGGTCTTGCTGCCGCCGACCAGATCGGCGAACTCGACCTTGCGCTCCAGCTCGTCGTCGACCTCGGCGGCGCGTGTCGCGGTGCCGGAATGGCAGCAGTCGAACACCACCCAGACGAAAGCGCCCTTGTCGCGGATGGTGTCGAGCGCGGCGCCGACCTCATTGTCGACGAGCGCGTTGGGCACGCCGGCCTCACGGTTGACCCATTTCTCGATGTCGACGGGAAGGAAGATCTCGTCGAGGCCGTCGGTCTCGTCGCTGTTGGTCGCCTCGGGCTGCTGCGCGCCATGGCCGGACAGATGCAGATAGACGAAGTCGTCGCACTTGACCCTGGAGGCGAGGCTGGCCAGCGCCGCCTTGATCGCGGCGTGCGTCGGCAGGCCGGCGGCGCCGTCGACATCCTTGGCAAGCAGGGTGACGTTCTCGGGCGCGAACTTCACCGGGGCCGGGGTGTTCCTCAGCAGGTAGTCGCGCACCAGGCCGGCATCGTTCTTCGGCCCGATCAGCCAGTTCTTCTTCGGCAGGTTCGGATAGTCGGTGCAAGCGACCAGCAGCGCGTAATAGGTGCGCTGGGCGGCAAGCGCACGAAACGACAGCGTGCCGACTGCCGTCAGCGCGGAGGCGCCGGCAAGCAGCGTCCGGCGTGTCAATCTGATCATGGATGCCCCCAAGCCCGATCGAATTCGCAAGCAGCCGCAACCCTCATCGATGATTTTGTCAGTATTTTGAAGGCTGGTTGCGCGATGGCGATGACCAACCACTGAGGCGGTGCCGTCGATGGCGACGGAAACAGTGGCAAAAAAGACGGTTCGTCGCTATCTCAGTGGAATTCAGGCCACTTGCATGCGCAAATGGCGTGCGGACGACGCAAGCTGACTGGAAGCAGGACCATGGCGGCAAGGGATGTGCTGACGAAGAACCAGTTGTGTGTGCTCGAAAAGCTCGAGGCCGCCAGCGGACCGCTTAGCGCCTACATGCTGCTCGACCAGCTGCGCGAACGTGGCTTCCGCGCGCCGCTGCAGGTCTATCGCGCGCTTGACACGCTGGTGAAGTCGGGTTTCGTGCACCGGCTGGAGAGCCTCAACTCCTTCGTTGCCTGCGCCGAGCCGCATGATCACAGCCATTCGATGACCGCCTTCGCCATTTGCGACACATGCGGCCAGGTGACCGAGATGTCCGACCATGATGTCGACCACCGGCTCGACGAATGGGTGCGCTCGACGGGCTTTGCCGCCAAGAAGGCGGTGATCGAGTTCCGCGGCGTTTGCGCCAAGTGCCGGGCCGAGGCCGCCTAGGGTCTATTGTTCTTCAGGCGAGGCCGGCCTGCAAATGGCGGGCTCCTGCGCTTCGGTGCTCACGTACTTCAAGTACGCTCCGCTCCGGTTCTCGGACCCCGCCGTTCTCGGCTCGGCCTGAAACTCAACAAACCCGGGAGCGTATCGCTTCAGTGCTTGGTCGACCAGGCGAACCAGAACGCGACCAGCGCCAGCAGCGCTGAAAGCAGCCGTCGGGCAAATCGCTCCCTGCGGGGATCGTTGAGGAACGGTTCCAGCGTCCCCGCCAGAGCGACGATGACGCCGTGAACAGCGGTCGCGATCGCCACATAGACCGCGCTGAGCAGGACTGTCTGGGAGAGGACCGGCCGTCCGGCATCGACGAAGGTCGGCAGCACGGCGACGTAGAAGACCGCCGCCTTGGGGTTCAAGAGATTGGTGACGAGTCCGCGCATGAAATGCTTGCCGCGCGCGCCGCCGGCGCTCGATACGACGTCCGTTCCCGCGGTCCAGCCCTCCCAGGCGAGGTAGAGAAGGAATAGCACCCCGGCCCAGCGAAGTCCCTCGTAGAACGGCCGCGATGCCTGGATCAGTTCGGCGACGCCGAAGGCCGCGACCGCGCCGACGGTCGCCAGTCCCAACGCGATACCCGCCACCGTGGCAAAGCCGGCGCGGCGTCCTTCGCTGGCGGAAATCAGCGCCAGATAGGTCATGTTCGGACCCGGCGTCAGTTCGATCAGCAGGCATGCGAGCGAGAAGGAAAGGACGGTGGCTGTCGAGGGCGGCAGCAACGCGTTCACATCAATGCGCCTCGTCCCAATTGTCGGCGGCCCGCGCATCGACATGCAGCGGCACCGACATCGACACCGCCGGCATCGGCGCGTTCTCCATCACACGGCGCACGACGGGAAGCGTCGCCTCGACCTCGGCTTCCACCGTCTCGAAGATCAGCTCGTCATGCACCTGCAGCAGCATGCGGGCCGACAGGCCGGCCTTCTCCAGCGCCTCCTCCATATGCACCATGGCGCGGCGGATGATGTCGGCGGCGGTGCCCTGCAGCCTGGCGTTTATCGAGGCGCGCTCGTTGAAGGCGCGGATGGAGGGATTGGAGGCTCTTATCTCCGGATAGTGGATGCGGCGGCCGAAGATGGTTTCGACATAGCCATATTCGCGGGCGTAGGCCTTGGTCGCCTCGATATAGTCGCGGATGCCCGGGAAGCGCTCGAAATATTTCTTGATGTAGGCGCCGGCCTCCTCGCGCGGGATCGATAGTTGGTTGGCAAGACCGAAGGCCGAAATGCCGTAGATGATGCCGAAATTGATCGCCTTGGCGCGGCGGCGCACCTCCGAAGGCATGCCTTCGACCGGCACGTTGAACATCTCGGATGCCGTGATGGCGTGGATGTCGGCGCCGTCGGCGAAGGCCTGCTTCAGCTGCGGGATCTCGGCAACATGGGCGAGCACCCGCAATTCGATCTGGCTGTAGTCGGCAGAGACCAGCTTGTGGCCCTTTTCGGCAATGAAGGCGGTCCTGATCTTGCGCCCCTCGGCGGTACGCACCGGGATGTTCTGCAGATTGGGGTCGGAGGACGAGAGACGTCCAGTTGTCGTCGCCGCCAGCGCATAGGAGGTGTGGACGCGCTTCGTGTCGGGGTGGATGAAGCCAGGCAGCGCGTCGGTATAGGTCGATTTCAGTTTGGTGAGCTGGCGCCAGTCAACGATCTTGCGCGGCAGTTCATGGCCTTCGGCGGCAAGGTCCTCCAGGAGCTGCGCCGATGTCGACCATTGGCCGGTCTTGGTCTTGGAGCCGCCCGGCAGGCCCATCTTGCCGAACAAAATGTCGCCGAGCTGTTTCGGCGAGCCGATGTTGATGCGCTCGCCGACGATGCCGTAGATCTCCTCCTCAACGCGGGCGGCACCCTGCGCCAGCTCGCCCGACAGCCGGGAGAGGATCTGTCGGTCGACGGAGATGCCGCGCTGCTCCATCCGCGCCAGCACCGGCACCAGCGGCCGTTCCAGCCGCTCATAGACGGAAACGAGGCCCTTGGCGGCAAGCCTGGGCTTCAGCACCTGCCAGAGCCTCAGCGTGATATCGGCCTGCCCGGCGGCGTAGGCGGTCGCGCGCTCGATATCGACTTGATCGAAGCCGACGGCGCTTTTCCCCGATCCGGCAAGCTCCTTCTTGGAGGCCGGGGCGTGGCCCAGCCATTTTTCCGAGAGGCCGGCCAGGTCGTGGCCGCCGGACGTGCCGGCATCAAGCACATAGGAGATCAGCATCGTGTCGTCGAATGGGCCGATCTCGATGCCGTGGCGGCTCATCACGACGATGTCGTATTTCAGGTCCTGCACGATCTTGAGAACGGACCCGTCCTGCAAGAGAGGCTTCAGCAGCGCCAATGCCTCGCGGACGGGGATCTGGTTCTCCAGCATGCCGCCGCCCAGCAAGTCGCCGGTGCCGCTCTTGTGGACGAGCGGCAGATAGGCGGCGCGGCCGGGCGCGACCGCCATGGACAGGCCGATCAACTCGGCCTGCATCGGGTCGGGCGAGCTGGCCTCGGTGTCGAAGGCGAGGACACCGGCTTCCCGTGCCTCGGCGATCCAGGCCGTCAGCGCCGCCGCATCGCGAATGGCGACATAGGCCGACGTGTCGATCTTGCGCGCCGCCGCCTGTTCCAGGCGAAGCGCCGAGAGCAGGGAAGGGGTGTCGCCCTGCGGCGGCGCGTCTTCTGCCCGGATGGCCGGCGCTGGCTTGTCGGCGTCGTTGCCGGCGGGCGTGGACCGTGCTGCCGGCGGCGCGCCGGCTCCGACATCGGGTCCGTGCGCGGTATCGGCGCGCTCGATGGTGACGGCGGCGGCCTGGACGTCGCCGATCTCGGTTCCGGTCGCTTCGGCGACGCGGCGGGTCAGCGTGGTGAATTCCATGGTTTTGAGGAAGCCGATCAGCTTCGGCCCGTCCGGCGCGTGCAGCTCGAAGTCGCCGAGCCCCTCGGCGACCGGCACGTCGTTCTTCAGCGTCACCAGCTGGCGCGAGATGCGCGCCTTGTCGGCATTGGCGATGATCGATTCCCGCCGCTTCTCCTGCTTGATCTCGGCGGCGCGCGCCAGCAGCGCGTCGAGGTCGCCGAACTGCTCCAGGAGCTGCGCCGCCGTCTTCGGCCCGATGCCGGGCACGCCCGGCACATTGTCGACCGAGTCGCCGGTGAGCGCCTGCAGGTCGATCATCTTCTCCGGCGGCACGCCCCATTTCTCGATCACTTCGGGGATGCCGATCTGGCGATCCTTCATCGGGTCGTACATGCCGACCGTGGGACCGACCAGCTGCATCAGATCCTTGTCGGAGGAGATGATAGTGGTGTCGCCGCCAGCCTCGCAGGCAAGCCGGCAATAAGTGGCGATGAGGTCGTCGGCCTCGAAGCCCTCCATCTCGATGCAGGGAAGATTGAAAGCCGTGGTCGCCTGGCGGATCAGGCCGAACTGCGGGATCAGGTCCTCTGGCGGTGCCGAGCGGTTGGCCTTGTATTCGGGGTAGAGCTCGTTGCGGAAGGTCTTCGAGGAATAGTCGAAGATGACGGCGAAATGCGTCGGCACCACGCCGACATCGGTGTTGCGGGCATCCTGCATCAGCTTCCACACCATGTTGCAGAAGCCGAGCACCGCATTGGTGGGCAAGCCGTCGGATTTGCGATTGAGCGGCGGCAGCGCGTGATAGGCGCGGAAAATGTAGCCGGAGCCGTCGACGAGGAAGAGATGATCGCCTTTTTTCATGCCGGCAGGGATAGCGCGGCCAGACGGCGCGGTCCATGCCAAAGGCGGCTGAAACTACCGGTTCCGGCAACACCCTGACAGAGGCTGCCGCCGAATGATCCGGCCACTCACGGGCATGTTACAAAAGTGTAATACTGGTGCCCTTGAATCGCCACGTTCACAGACCCAAATAAGGTCCATCGGCAGTTTTCGCCGAAGTCCGGAGCAAGGCCCGTCCCCCGCCTATCCCGGACAACTGCGGCAGCCTATCCCCCTCTCCGGGCTGCCGCAACGTTTCGAGTAAGGCCGCCGTGGTTCCCCTCCACCACGGCGGCTTTTTCGTCTTCAGGTCAGACATATCGGTCTGAATGTTTTTCCGCTGCCAAACGCTGGTCCAACGTTCCCGGCTTTTCGTTTTCGGCTCGTCCCTTTAGGGTCGGCGCAAAATCGAAAGGCTTCAGACAATGTCCAGAATCTCCCCCGTCCTCGATCGTCTCGACCAGAATCTCGACCAGAGCCTCGAGCGCCTGTTCGGCCTGCTCGGCATCAAGTCGATCTCCACCGACCCGGCCTTTGCCGAGGATTGCCACAAGGCGGCGGAATGGCTGGTGGCCGAGCTGAAGCTGATCGGCTTCGACGCCAGCGTGCGCGACACGCCCGGCCATCCGATGGTGGTGGCGCATCACGACGGGCCAGCGGGCGCGCCGCATGTGCTGTTCTACGGCCATTACGACGTGCAGCCGGTCGATCCGATCGAATTGTGGGAAAGCGATCCATTCGCGCCGGCGATCAAGGAGATCGAGCCTGGCCGCAAGATAATCACCGGCCGCGGTTCGGCCGACGACAAGGGGCAGTTGATGACCTTCGTCGAGGCCTGCCGCGCCTGGAAGCAGGTGCATGGCGGCCTGCCTTGCCGCATCACCATCCTGTTCGAGGGCGAGGAAGAGTCCGGCTCGCCGTCGTTGAAGCCGTTCCTCGCGGCCAATGCCGCCGAGCTCAAGACCGACTTCGCGCTCGTCTGCGACACCGGCATGTGGGATCGCGAGACGCCCTCCATCTGCGTGTCGCTGCGCGGCATGGTCGGCGAGGAAATCACCGTCAAAGCGGCCGATCGCGACCTGCATTCGGGGCTCTATGGCGGGGCTGCCGCCAATCCGATCCGGATCCTGGCCGGGATCCTGGCCGATATCCACGACAAGGATGGGCGCATCACCATCCCGGGCTTCTATGACGGTGTCGAGGAGACGCCGTCGCAGGTGCTGAAGTCGTGGGAAACGCTCGGCGAGACCGCCGAGAGCTTCCTCGGGCCGATCGGCCTGTCGATCCTCGCCGGCGAAAAGGGCCGCTCGGTGCTCGAACTGACCTGGGCGCGGCCGACGGCGGAGTTCAACGGCATTATCGGCGGCTATACCGGCAAGGGCTTCAAGACGGTGATCGCGGCGGAGGCCTCGGCCAAGGTGTCGTTCCGCCTCGTCCACAAGCAGGACCCCGAGAAGATCCGGGCTGCGTTCCAGGCTTTCGTTCAAGAACGCATCCCGGCTGACTGCTCGGTCGAATTCCATCCGCATGGCGGCTCGCCGGCGATCAAGCTCTCCTACGACTCGCCGTTCCTGGCCAAGGCCAAGGAGGCGCTGTCCGACGAATGGGCGAAACAGGCGGTGATCACCGGCGGCGGCGGCTCGATCCCCGTGGTCGGCGATTTCCAGACCTATCTCGGCCTGGAGTCGCTGCTGGTCGGCTTCGGTCTCGACGATGACCGCATTCACTCGCCCAACGAGAAATACGAGCTCACTTCGTTCCACAAAGGGCAGCGCTCCTGGGCCCGTATTCTCGACGCGCTGACGCGCTGAGGGGTCGAAAGACAAGTTTTTGTTGATTTTTCGTCGGATCGCGGTGAGGACGAAACGAACAGCGCAGGCCGCGATCCGGAGACAATGATGAGCGACATCCGCTTCCACAAGAACGACTTGCCCGACCTGTCCCACTACAATGTCGGGGCAGTGGCCATCGACACCGAGACGTTGGGTTTGAACCCGCATCGCGATCGTCTCTGCGTGGTGCAGATCTCGCCGGGCGACGGCAGCGCCGACGTCATCCAGATCGCGCCCGGCCAGAAGAAGGCGCCGAACCTGGTCAGCCTGCTCCGCAACCGCAGCGTCACCAAGCTGTTCCATTACGGCCGCTTCGACATCGCCGTGCTCTACAACGCCTTCGGCGTCGTGGCGGAACCAGTGTTCTGCACCAAGATAGCCTCGCGCTTGACCCGCACCTATACCGACCGGCATGGGCTGAAGGACATTTGCGGCGAGCTTCTCGGAGTCACCTTGTCGAAGGTACAGCAATCGTCGGACTGGGCGGCGGAGACCCTGTCGCCGGAACAGCTCGAATATGCCGCCTCCGACGTACTCTATCTGCACCGGCTGCGCGAGGTGCTGGCCGCCCGGCTGGCGCGCGAGGGCCGCACGAAGGAGGCCGACGCCTGCTTCCGCTTCCTGCCGACGCGTGCCAAACTAGACCTGATGGGCTGGGGCGAGGAGGATATCTTCGCCCATAGCTGACGGCCTCGGAGGACGACATGGCGGAGAGGAAACCGATAGCAACCGCGCCGACCGACGGCTCCAAGGTCACCGTCTACTGGAAGGACGGCAATGGGGTGATCAACGAGTCGATCGCGCAATTTCGCGACGGCGGCTGGTGGACCTATATCGACAGCACCACGCAGAAAAAGGTCGAGCCGACCAGCTGGCGGCCTGCCGTAAGCGACGATGACGACTAGGGGGCTATTGATATTCAGGTGATGCCGGCCTGCAATGGTGGATTCCTGCGCTTCCGGTACTCACGGACCCAAAAGTCCGCTCCATTGCGGTTATCGGAATCCACCATCTTCGGCTCGGCCTGACCTGAATCTCAACAGCCTCTGGAGCAATTACAGGAAAGGCGGCGCGGATGAGCTGGTCGCTGGCGGGCGGGGTTGCTTTGGCTTAGCCTGAACCCGTTGATATCGAGGCCGATTCGGGGGGCGCGCCCCGGCGTCGCCCTCCTGCTCAGAGGAAAGCTCAATGGGTATCGAAAGCCTTCTCATCTTCATCATCATCGGCGCCATCGCCGGCTGGCTCGCCGGCCTCGTCGTGTCGGGCTTCGGCTTCGGCCTGATCGGTAACATCATCGTCGGCATCATCGGCGCCTTCATCGCCGGCTGGCTGTTCCCGAGGCTCGGCTTTGCCATAGGCGGCGGCATACTCGCCGCCATCATCAATGCCACGCTCGGCGCCATCATCCTGCTGCTGGTGGTCAAGGTGTTGAAGCGAGCGTGAGGCCCGACCGCGAAAGCGCGTCGTGCTGAAACAGAGTCAGGCGACGCGCTTTAGGTCTTTTGTTTTTGTGCATGCCATTATCCCAAAACCGATGCGCACTTTTTGGTCGAGATGCATTAGAAGGGACGCGCCGTGAAGCAGAACATGCTCTATCTGATCATCGGCGCGCTGCTGGTCGTGGTCATCGCGCTCGGCGTCTATGTCTACCGCGAGCAAACCCGGCCGAAGGGCGTCGAGCTCAAGATCGACGACAAGGGCATTTCGATCCAGCAGAATTGACGAAAGGGTCGGCGCCACCGGCCTTGACGGTGGCGGCGACCCGTGAGGATGGCGGGCAAGGCCACCGCAACTTCGCAACAAGGCTGACGCCGCTAGGAACCGCTGCGCTATTCCCGGCGCTGCGCGAACCCCTGGGCTTTTGCAACCGCCGCGCTACTTCCCTTTCGTGGACCCGGTTCACTGATTGGCAGATTGGGAGGTTTTCATGGATCGCCGATTATTCTTGACGGGAATGCTGGGCTTGGCGGGGGCGGCCGCAGTCGTCAGCGCGGTTCGGCCCATCAGCGCCGTGGCCGGCATTCCGGACGCGGGAAGCGGTATCCTCGACGAGCTCGAGGCGCAGGACAGGCAGGCCTGGGAGGACGACGGCACCGAAGCGGATCTGCAAACCGTCTCGCATCGCTATTGGCGCCGGCGCAGGAGACGGCGGCGCGCCTGGAGACGTTACTGCCGCACCTACTGGCGGTACGGCCGCCTGCGCAGGCGCTGCTATCGCCGGCGCGTCTGGATCTGGTTCCGGCTTTAGCCATTAGGCGCTGATCCTGCCCCGGCCGGATGGTCGCGCCGGGGCAGGGTGTTGATCGCCGGTTCAAACATGCAGCGCGCCGCCAACGCGCGGCGGATAACAGGACGAGGCGCCAGAAAGCATGGGCAACAGCGGCCGCGACGAGCACCAAGCCGGTGCCTCGCCAAGCATTTGATTATCAATCCTTTTCAAATTCTACCGACTTGACTCGCCCCTAAGGCCACGACCGCCGCAATAGGTCCTACGGATCCTGGCGTAGTGCGTCGATGGCCAGCGGCGAAAGCGCCCCTGAACCTCATCGGACTTGAGAAGAGCTGCTGCAAGCAAGCATCGCGACGTCGCGAGTCGTGAGCCGATTGACAAAACAATCCAAGCCTATCATATGATAGGTAGACTATCGATTGATAGGGAGGGGATCTTGGATCGAGTGAGCTCGGACGCTTCACGGTTGCAGGAGCTGGGTTATCGACAGCAGCTCCGGCGCGGACTCGGCGTCTTTTCGACATTTTCTATCGGCGTTGCCACCGTCGCACCGGTGGTCGGTCTCTATGCGATCTTCGGACTCGGGATGAACCTGTCCGGGCCGGTGTGGGTGTGGCTGCTGGTACTGTCCCTGGTCGGCCAGGTGCTGGTGGCAGTGGTCTATGCGGAACTCGCATCCGAGTTCCCGATTGCAGGAGGGCCCTATCAATGGGTGCGCCGGCTGATCGGGCCGGACGCGGGCATCTTCACAGGCCTCATATACCTCGTTGCCGTGTCGGCGGCGCTCGCTACCGTGGCGTTCCTTGCGGCGCCGTGGTTCGCGCAGTTGCTCGGTCTTCAGCCCTCGCCGGGCGGGCACATGCTGCTTTCGTTCTGCGTGCTGCTCGCTTCCCTGCTGGTCAATGCCGGCGGCGTCCAGGTCGTTCGCGTGGCGGTAAACTTCGGCATCGCAGCCGAGATAATCGCTTCGATGCTTATCGGCTCGATGCTGCTGGTGTTCTTCCGAACCCACGATGTCACTGTCCTCTTCAGTTCGATGGGGGCTCCGACCTCGCTCGGAGCAGCGCTTGCCACGCTCGCCGTCTGCGGTTGGGCCTTCGTCGGTTTCGATGCGAGCGCGTCGGTCGCCGAAGAGACCACCGGCGCGGGCGCGAACGTCCCACGTGCCATCCTTGCCGCCACGGCGGTCGTTGGCATCGCAGTGGTTTTGGTCGCCGTTGCCGTCATCCTGGCGACCGGCGACCTCCAGGCCGTGATCTCGGGCTCTGAAATGGATCCGGTCACGGCGACGGTGGTCGCCTCGCTGGGTGGTTGGTCGCGGATGCCGTTTCTGGCCGTGGTGGCGATCACCTTTTTTGCCTGCTGCATATCCATGCAAGCCTATCTTGGCCGCGTCATCTTCAGTCTCGCCCGGGATGGCGTGCTTCCGTTCTCCCGGAAGTTGGCTTCGGTCAGCGAAGGCAGAAAGGTTCCGCTGGTCGCCATGACGACCATGACGCTCATCGCCTCGGCCTGCCTGCTTCTCGGCTTCAACGAAGGGGCTGTCGGAACGATGATCAGCTTCGGCACCGCAGGCCTCTATATAACGTTCCTGCTGGTCGTGGCGGCGGCGCTCTACGCCCGCGTCAGCGGCAAGTGGCGCCCCGATGGCTCATTGCGTCTCGGCGCGCTCGGCACGCCGGTCAACGTCGCCGCCTTGGTCTGGCTGGTGTTCGAGACCATCAACATAGCTTGGCCACGCGTCGAACTGGCGCCGCCAAATGCTCCGGTTTGGCAGGTTTGGGCGGCGATCTGGGTCTTTGCGGTCGTTGCCGCGCTGGCTGTGATCTACATCGGCGCGTGGCGTCGCAAGAACCTGGCTGCGGAATAGAAATGGGCATTCTTGGCAAAGGCGGCCTGCTGCTGCTGTCGATGGGAGGCTGCTCCGGTATCCTCATGTATCTGTCGCTCGAGCGCCCGGCAGGCTGGGCATACATCAGAAACTTCGCGCGGCTGCGGCAGGGCCACGTCGACGCTTTGGTGCTCGGCGGCATCTTCCTCGCCGCGGAGGCGACAGGCGTCGTCGACTCTTATGCGTCTTTGGTGTTGCTGGTCACCGGCTTCTATACCGTCATCTCGACGGGTGCGATGGGCTGGTGGCCGGATTTTCCGCAGCGATACAAGGTTGCAAGCGTCGGCGACTTCGCCGCCTTGTCGACTTTCGCTCTTGCCTGGGTCTGGGTCACGGTCCGCGTGCTGACGGGGTGGTAGAATATGACGCGCATCTACATCAGCCAGAGGCCCCCGCACCTTCTCGATCTCGACGCGGGCATCGCCACTGCGAAAGCGGAGATTGAGGCCGCAGCGGCACAAGGCGCCGATCTCGTAGTGTTTCCCGAAACCTGGCTCGGGGGCTATCCGGCCTGGGTTTTCGGGTTAGCCGGCTGGAACGATCCGGAGGCGCGGCACTGGTTCCAGAAGCTGGTGGCCGCAAGCGCCACCGTTCCCGGCCCTCACGTCCAGGCCCTTTGCGACGCCGCGCGTGACAATGGGGTGTGCGTGGTGATCGGCCTCAATGAGCGCGCTCGGCCGAGCGCCGCGCTGCTTTACAACAGCGCGCTTACGATCGACGCAGATGGATCGATCGTATCCGTTCACCGCAAGCTCACTCCAACCCACACCGAACGCCTGGTCTGGACGCCGGGCGATGCGGACGGCCTGCGCGTGAACGAAACGGCGGCCGGGCGGGTCGGCGCGATGGTATGCTGGGAGCATTTCCACCCCATCATCCGCCAGGCCCTGCACGCCGAGGACGAGCAGATTCATGTTGCCCTTTGGCCGGACATGCCGTCGGCGCACCAGCTTGCTTCCCGGCACTACGCTTTCGAGGGGCGCTGCTTCGTCGCAAGCGCCGCGACGTATCTTCCTGTGGAGGCCGTGCTGCCGGACCTGCGGGCGGCCTATGAAAAGGGGACGGGGGGAGACGCTTCGTTTCCCGGAGGATCGGGGGTCATCGGGCCCGATGGCGAATACCTGGTCGGTCCGGTCTTCGGTGACGCGCCCGTCATCTGTGACCTTGACCTTGCGCAGACCATAGCGTTCAAACACGATCTCGACGTAACGGGTCACTACAGCCGATCCGATATCCTGCATTGGGGCGTCGATCGGCCGGGAACGAGGTATGGCGAGCAAGGCAGATCAGACTATCGGAGCAAGTGATCAAAACTGGGATCAGTTCGCGCCAAACGACACCCGGCGACGAATCCTCATGGAAGCCAGCGCGCTCTTCCGCCGCCACGGATATCGGGCCACCTCGACACGACAGATCGCGGCTGCGGTAGGCATCAGGCAGCCATCGCTGTTTCACCATTTCGCAAACAAGCAGGCGATACTCGAGGCGCTGTTTTCTCTCAGCCTCGACAATGCGGTGGTCGTCGCGGAAAGGACAGCGAACGCATCTGGATCGGCGGCAGCGAGACTTCATGACTATCTGGTCTGGGATCTCGAGACGCTACTGAGCCTGCCGCTCTCGCTATCCGAACTCTACAGCAGCGATATATTGCGTGCGCCGGAATTGGCGCACTGGGCCGCCAAGCTCGAATCCCTCTACCTCGCGTTGGAGAAACTTGTCCGCCAGGGCATAGAGGCGGGCGAGTTCGTTGCCACGGATCCGGTGCTCATACGCATCCTGATCGCAAACGTGACGATCGCACACATCCAGTACGCGGACGAACGGCCTGATCGAGATCCCAAGAAGCTGGCGCGCGACGGTGCGCGGTTCGTACTCGCCGGGCTGAGCAACATGCAATCCGCTCATCTTGACGAGTTGATCTCTGGCACACGAAGCCGGACCGTCAGCGGGCAGACGTAGATGTTTCTGCTGGAGCGCTTCGCTGGCGAACGCTCTCCGCCACACATCGGCTACTCGTCGGCGGCAATCGCCAGTTTATGGCTTAGCACTGTCGTCGGTCCCGCAGCGGTAACGGATTTAGAAAATCGTAAGGAATTTCAAAAGCCTGCATAAACCCTGCTTTAACGCGCCCTTAAATCGCCGCATCTAGTCTGCACCCGAGCGCCATTAGCACCGGGATATTAAGCGCAGCGCATGGCGAACCGCAGAGACAGTCGCATCGAACCGAGCTTCGACGGGCCGCCCCAGGCGAAATCCCCGGCCGGGTTCTCGGTGAGCGAGGAGGATCGCGTCGTGCCGGGCAGTCGCAAATCCGCCGCCAGACGCAAACCGGCCAGGAAGTCGTCGCGGCGCGGGCGCGACCGCAGCCGGCGCGGCCTGTTCGGCATTCTCGCCCGGCTGGCCTACTGGTGCTTCGTGCTGGCCATCTGGGGCGGCATCGCGGTGGCCGGCATCGTCGTCTATTACGGCGCCAAGATGCCGGCAGCGACCACCTGGTCGATCCCCGACCGCGCCCCCAACATCAAGATCGTTTCGGTCGACGGACAGCTGATCGCCAATCGCGGCATGAGCGGCGGCGAGGCCGTCGGCCTGCACGAGATGTCGCCCTACATCCCCGAGGCCGTCGTCGCCATCGAGGATCGCCGCTTCTATTCGCATTTCGGCATCGATCCGATCGGGCTGACGCGCGCCATGGTCACCAATGTGCTTGGCGGGCATTTCTCGCAGGGCGGCTCGACGCTGACGCAGCAGCTGGCCAAGAACCTGTTCCTGACGCCCGACCGCACGCTGGAGCGCAAGGTGCAGGAAATACTTTTGGCGCTGTGGCTGGAGCACAAGCACACCAAGGACCAGATTCTCGAAATGTACCTCAACCGGGTCTATTTCGGCTCGGGCGCCTATGGCGTCGAAGCGGCCTCGCGGCGCTATTTCGGCAAGAGCGCGCGTGACGTGACGCTCTCCGAGGCGGCGCTTCTGGCGGGCCTGCTCAAGGCGCCGTCGCGGCTGTCGCCGGCGCGCGACCCGAAGGCGGCCGAGGAGCGTGCGCAGCTGGTGCTCGCCGCCATGCGCGACGAGGGCAAGATCGGCGCCAAGGAACTGACGAGCGCGATGAGCGCGCCGGCGACGCGCGCGCCGTCCTACTGGACCGGATCGGAAAACTACGTCGCCGACACTATCATGGGCGAACTGCCCGACCTGATCGGCGACGTGCGCGGCGATATCGTCGTCGACACGACGGTCGATCTCACCTTGCAGAAGCTTGCCGAACAGTCGATCCGGCGGCTGATCGACGAGAGCGGCAAGAAGCTCAACGTCACGCAGGGCGCGCTGGTATCGATCGACGATTCCGGCGCGGTGCGCGCTATGGTCGGCGGCTATGACTATTCGACCAGCCAGTTCGACCGCGCCTCGGAAGCGCGCCGCCAGCCGGGCTCGGCCTTCAAGCCCTTCGTCTACATGGCAGCGCTCGAGGCCGGTCGCACGCCGGACAGCGTGCGCAACGACGCACCGATCAAGATCGGCAAGTGGACGCCGGACAATTACGGCGGTAAATACTTCGGCAAGGTGACGCTGGCGACGGCGCTGGCGAAATCGCTGAACTCGGTCGCCGCCCAGCTCACCATGGAGGTCGGGCCCGACGCGGTGGTCGAGGCCGCTCACCGCATGGGCATCCAGTCCGATCTGCAGTCGAACACCTCGATCGCGCTCGGCACTTCGGAAGTGACGCCGCTGGAGCTGACCTCGGCCTATGTGCCGTTCGCCAATGGCGGCTACAAGCCGGACATCCATTTCATCCGCCGCGTCACCACGGCTGGCGGCAAGGTGCTCTACGACAACAATGGCGGCAACGCGCCACGCGTCGTCAAGCAAGAGATCGTCGGCATGATGAACTCGATGATGACCGGCACGGTCGAAATCGGCACCGCAAAGAAGGCGGCTTTCGCCTGGCCCTCGGCCGGCAAGACCGGCACCAGCCAGAATTCGCGCGACGCCTGGTTCGTCGGCTACACCGCCAACCTGACCACCGGCGTCTGGTTCGGCAATGACGACGGCAGCGGGATGAAGAAGGTCACCGGCGGCGCGCTGCCGGCGCAGGCCTGGCATGAATTCATGGTCGCCGCGCACGAAGGCGTGCCGGTCCGGCCGCTGCCCGGAACCTGGAAGTCTACCCCTTCGGATACGATCGTGCCGGACGACATCCCCTCGGCCGACGCCGGTCAGCCGGTGCCGGTGCCGCAGGCGGCGATCGGTCAGTCCGCCCAGGCGCCCGCACGCCCGGCGCGTCCGGCCCGGCCGGCCGAGACGGTCGATGCCGACGGGTTCGACATGCCGAGCGATGGCGGGACGACCGCCTCGGTCGGCCATCCGGTGCCGCCTGGCAATGTCGGCGGCCCGACGAAAAAGCGGCAGACCTCGATCCTCGACATCCTCACCGGCGGTTGAGCGGCAACATCGCCTCTCGCCATGGCTTGCGCCTTCGGCTACATGTCCGGCCGGAGACCGCGACATGGCCGAGACCGATACAAGAAAAACCATCGTGCTGACCGGTGCCAGCCGGGGCATCGGCCATGCGACGGTGAAGCGCTTCTCGCGTGAGGGCTGGCGCGTCATCACCTGCTCGCGCCAGGCTTTTGCCGAGGACTGTCCATGGCCAGCCGGGCCGGAGGACCACATCAAGGTCGATCTCGCCGACCAGGAGGATGTCGGCATCGCCGTCTCTGAGATCCGCCACCGGCTGGAGGCGCATGGCGGCCAGCTCAACGCGCTGGTCAACAATGCCGGCATTTCGCCGAAGCTGAAGGACGGCAGCCGGATGAACTCGATCGACACGCCGATGCATGTCTGGCGTGACGTGTTCCAGGTCAATTTCTTCGCGCCGATCATGCTGGCCAGGGGCCTGTTCAAGGAGCTGGCGCAGGCGAAGGGCTCGATCGTCAACGTCACCTCGATCGCCGGCACCCGTGTGCATCCCTTCGCCGGCACGGCTTACGCGACATCGAAGGCGGCACTGGGTTCGCTGACGCGCGAGATGGCGCATGATTTCGGCCCGCACGGCATCCGCGTCAACGCCATCGCGCCGGGCGAGATCGACACCGCTATCCTGTCGCCGGGCACCGACAAGATCGTCGAGACGATCCCGCTCAGACGCCTCGGCGCCACGGCGGAGGTGGCCGACATCATCTTCTTCCTGTGCTCCGGGCAGGCGTCCTATGTCACCGGCTCGGAGATCCACATCAATGGCGGTCAGCACGTCTGACCCTCGATTTCGGGGCAAAATCGCTCATCCGGTCATGGTGAGGACGGCCTTGCCGCTGAAGCTGCGCTGCCGCAGGGCGTCCAGCGCCTGGCCGATGTCTGTCCACGGCACAGTCAAGGCGACGCGGGTTTCCAACCGGCCAGCCGCGACCAGGGCGAGCAGTGAGGCGATATCGGCGCCGATGGCTGGACCGGACGTATAGTAGGCGAAGGTCTGAAGCCTCGCCCCTTCATGGCCCGGAACGAACTGGCGAAATCCGACGGGCGTCAGTTCGCCGCTGCTTGAACCGAACATGACGATGGTGCCGCCCGGCGCGACGCGTTCGATCGCGTGCGCGAGGCTTGCGCCGCCGACCGACTCGGTGATCAGCGAGAACGGCCCCTCGGCCCGCTCGATCGACTCGACGACACGTTCGGCGCCCAGCCCACGCAGGTCCTCTTCATGCCGGGCGGCGGCGATCGCCGTCACCGAAGCGCCTTGCTCGCGGGCGATCTGGATCTGGAAACGACCGACCGCGCCGCTAGCGCCGGTGATCAGGACCCGCTGGCCGGCGAGGTCACCGCCATGGCGCAACGTCCTCAGCGCCGTCGTGCCGGCGACCGGAAGCGTGGCGGCGGAGCCGAAGCCGACGCCGTCCGGCAGGACGGCGAGACGGTCGGTCGGAACCGCGACACGTTCGGCCCAGCCGTGCTCGTCGACCAAAGCTGCGACCCGGGTCCCCACGCCAGGCCCGGAGCCATCGGTTGCTGCCCGTTCGACGACGCCGACGATGTCCTGGCCGGGTATCCAGCCGTCCGGGCGTATGCCGAGCAGGCGCAGCTCACCCCGGTTCAGCGAGGTTACGTGGACCGCAATGAGCGCCTCGTTCGCCAAGGGCCGAGGGTCCTCGACCTCGGCCAGCCTAAGCCCGGTGGCGCTGTCGGAAGCGATGACGAGGGCGAGCATGGGGCTGTACCTTCCTGGACCAAGCCGGCGATGGGCGCGCAGCGTCAACGCGATCGCCATGCGCAAACCGGAGCCTATCGACTTCCATGGTCTAAGAATTTAGCTATAATTGCACACGGTCGCTAAAAACAGTCAATCATGAGACAGCCTCTTCGCTACCCATGGCTCGATTTCGATGTCGACGACGTCCACGCGCCGGCAATCGCCGTGCGCGTCGATGTACCGGAGACCAGGGCCGAGGTGCGCGACCACTGGCATCGCAAGGGGCAGCTCGTCTTCGCGCTGGGCGGCGGCGTCACCTGTCGGGTTCCGAGCGGCCTGTGGATGGTGCCGCCGCATTGCGCCGTGTGGATTCCGGGCGGCATGCAGCACAGCAACATCGCGACCGCCAATGCGCGGATTTTCTTCGTTTATCTCGAACCGGGGGCCGCCGAATTGCCGGACCGGTGCTGCACGCTTTCGATCTCGCCGCTGCTGCGCGAGCTGATCATCGAACTGTCGGATTGCGCGCCGGAGGAGGCACGATGCGGTTTCCTGGGAGGGATCCTGCTTGCCGAACTGCCGCGCATGCCTGTGCAGCAATTGCACCTGCCGATTTCGGCCGAGCCGCGCTTGCGGCGGATCGCCGAGGCGTTAGCGGACGATCCCGCCGACCGCAGCACGCTAGCGGAATGGGCGAACCGCGTGGCGCTCAGCGAGAGCAGTCTGGCACGCCTCGTCGTGAAGGAGACAGGGCTGACCTTCGGGCGCTGGCGCCAGCAGCTGCACCTGATCGTGGCGCTGCGCGAACTCGCCTCAGGCGCCAGCGTGCAGCAGGTCTCGGGCGATCTCGGCTATGAATCCGTCACGGCGTTTATCACCATGTTCAAGAAGGCGCTGGGCAAGCCGCCGGCAAAATATCTCAGCGATATCGCGCAAAACGGCGGCTCCGCATTTGTCGCTTGATCAACCTGGCTGGTGCAGGACGCGCAACTCAAACGGCTTGCGGTTTGATCTCCGGGGCGCGGGCGACCTCTTTCAACCCAGCGGGTGACCTACCCGTCACCACCTCGACGATGCCGCGCGCGATCTCGCGCTCGCCCATGATGACGGTGTCGGCGCCGAGTCCCTTGAGATGCTCGACCTCGGCATCGGAGTGGGCGCGGGCGATGACATTGATGCCGGGGTTGGCGGCGCGGGCGCGCAGCACGATCTGACCCGCCTCGAAGGCATTCGGAATTGCAAGGATCAGCCGCTTGGCGCCTTCCGGATTGGCGGCCGAAAAGACGTCCGCATTGGCGCCATTGCCGGCGATGGTTTCGACGCCATCGGCCTTCAGCTTCGCCAGCGTCTTGTCGGCGTCCTCGATGACCAGGAAGGGCAGGGCGGCTTGCTTCAGCGCCGCGCCGACGAGGCTGCCGACACGGCCGTAGCCGATCAGGATGGAATGGCCGGTAAGCGCGGTTCTTGGCGGCGGGCCGTCTTGCTTTTGCGGCGAAGCCGTCACCGAAGCCACCTGGCCGGGCTCGGTCGCCGGGCCGATCGGCCTTGCCTCTTCCGGCGGCGATGCCTTGGCCGAGCGTGCCTCCAGCCACGGTGTCATCCAGTCGATGGCCAGGAACATCAGCGGGTTGAGCAGGATCGACAGGATGGCGCCGGCAAGGATCAGGTCGCGACCCTGCTCGGGCAGGAGCTTCAGGCCGACACCGAGTTCGGCCAGGATGAAGGAGAATTCGCCGATCTGCGCCAGGCTGGCCGAGATCATCAGCGCCGTCGCGATCGGGTAGCGGAAGGCGACGACGATGACGAACGCGGCCAGCGACTTGCCGAGCAGGATGATGGCCAGCGTCGCCAGGATCGGCCAGCCATTGCTGACCAGGCTGAACGGGTCGAACAGCATGCCGACCGAGACGAAGAACAGCACCGAGAAGGCATCGCGCAGCGGCAGCGATTCCTCGGCCGCCCGGTGGCTGAGCTCGGATTCGCTCATGATCATGCCGGCGAAGAAGGCGCCCAGCGCCAGCGAGACGCCGAACAGCTTTGCTGCCCCGAAGGCGACACCCAACGCAATCGCCAGCACCGCCAGCCGGAACAGCTCGCGCGACCCGGTATGGGCGACATAATGCAGGATCCAGGGAATCACGCGGCGGCCCACCACCAGCATAACGATGACGAAGGCCACCACCTTGGCCAGCGTGACGCCGACGACGCCCCAGATGCCGTAGTTGGCCGGCAGCGCCAGCAGGCTGGCATGGTCGTCGGCCTGCGGCTGGCCGCCCAGCACACCGGCAAGCGCCGGCAAAAGCACCAGCGCCAGCACCATAGCAAGGTCCTCGACGATCAGCCAGCCGACGGCGATGCGGCCGCGCTCGGTCTCGATCAGCCGCCGTTCCTGCAAGGCGCGCAGCAGCACCACCGTCGAGGCGACGGACAATGCCAGGCCGAAGACCAGCCCGGCGCCCATCGACCAGCCGAGCAGCCAGGCAAGGCCGACGCCGAGCAGCGTGGCAAAGCCGATCTGGACGACGGCGCCGGGCACGGCGATGGCGCGGACGGAGAGAAGGTCCTTCAGGGAGAAATGCAGGCCGACGCCGAACATCAAGAGGATGACGCCGATCTCGGCAAGCTCGGTGGCAAGGCTTGCGTCGGCGACGAAGCCCGGCGTGTTCGGCCCGACCAGCACGCCGGCCACGAGATAGCCGACCAGCGGCGGGATGCGGAAACGGTTGGCGAGCGCGCCGAAAACGAAAGCCAGCCCCAGACCGGCGACGATCGTGGCGATAAGGGGCGTGTCATGCGGCATTGTCTATGGAGCGCCTTTCGAAAAAATCACGATGTAGGATAGGGCCGCCCCGCGGCCGCCGCCCTTGCAATATGGGAGGAGGCAGGGCCGCGAGGCAACCCGTAAAGCCGTGAAATCGAAAGGCAAGGGGCACGAATGCCGGGCGAAGGGCGGATTGCGCTTGCGCGGCGGGCGCCGTCAGGCTGCCTGGAGCAGGCTTTCGATCTCAGGGATGGTGTGGTTGGTCAGCGTCTTTGGAATTTCCACCGTCACCTTGTCGCCGACAAGCTTGTGGAGCTTCCGGCGCATTTCGCCCAGCACCAGCGGCGGCGCGATCAGCACGATCTCCTTGAAGGCGCCGCGATTGGCGAGCCCATAAAGCCGTTCGGCGATGTCGTCGGCGAAGCGCTCCTTGCCGATACGATGCCAGTCGGTGTCCTCGACCGCGCTGCGATGGATGGACGGCCCGTCATTGTAGCGGCCGGGGCGGTCGCTGCCTTGCTCGCGCGTGGCGGGGTTCTCCTGCTCCATCTCCTGCACGACCTGCAGGTCCGGATTGCGGGTGTTGCCTTCATTGCGCAGGAACAGCGCCTTCTCGCCATCGGCGACCACGATCCAAAGGCCATGTTTCAGAGTGACGTTGCTCATGCGGGCTCCTCCTGCTTTTGCAGTGTTGCGAACCGTTCGCGGCGGGTGGCCGGCGGGGTTCCGTATGGCAAACGCCCGCTCAAGCTGGAATGTTCCGATATTGGTCAGGCGCTCATTCAGCCACGCGCGCCGGCCGGCGACGGTATTGCGGCTTTAATCTACTAAATTGGTAGGATTTAGAAAAATCAGTTTTGTAGCGTGGAGCATTTGCAGCTAAAAACGCCTGAGATCAGGGCCCGCAATGGCGGCTTCAATCCGATCCTCTCCCGGATGTGGAATTTTTTTCTCCTGCTCTTCGCGCTTGCGAAAAAGCGATTGCCTGCCATCGCGGGATGCGCGAGTGCTTTGCTTCTGGTTTTTCACGCCCGCGCGTAAAACTGCCAAATTGCTCAGGAATCTGCTCGCCATGTCGCAGGCCAATGCCAAGCTCAACGCTTTCCCCGTCTTCATGCGGGTCGAGGGCGAAGCCGTGGCCATTGTCGGCGGCGGCGAGGCGGCACTGGCCAAGGCGCGGCTCGTCGGCCAGTCGAGCGCGGCGCTGCGCATCATAGCGCAAACCGCCGAAGCCGAGCTGCTGTCTTTCATTGCCGCGACCGGTGCTGTCCATGTCGCCGCCGCATATGAGGCTGCGCATCTCGAAGGCGCGGCCATGGTGTTCGCCGCCAGCGGCGACGAGGCGCTCGACCGCCGCGTTGCCGAGGACGCGCGCCGCTTGAGCATTCCGGTCAACGCGGTCGACCGGCCAGAGCTTTGCGATTTCTTCACGCCGGCGCTGGTCAACCGCGCGCCGGTCGCCATCGCCATCGGCACCGAAGGCGCCGGCCCGGTGTTGGCGCAGATGCTGCGCGGCCGCATCGATCGCATGCTGTCGCCGTCGCTCGGCGCGCTGGCCACGCTTGCCGCGTCCTTTCGCGGCGCCGCCGAGCGCTTGCCCAAGGGCACCGGCCGCCGCCGCTTCTGGCGCGACTTCTTCGCCGGCGCTCCGGCGCGGGCCGTGGAGGCGGGCGAACTGTCACGGGCGCATGATGCCGCTGTCGAGCTGCTTGTCTCCGACGCGCCGGCCTCGGGCCACATCGCGCTGGTCGGCGCCGGTCCGGGCGCCGAGGATCTGCTCACGCTCAGGGCGCATCGCCTGCTGCTGGAGGCCGACGTCATCGTCCATGACGCGCTGGTGCCCGACGCGATCGTCGCCATGGGCCGCCGCGACGCCGAGCGCCTGCCGGTCGGCAAGCGCAAGGGCTGCCATTCCAAGAGCCAGCAAGAGATCAACGCGCTGCTCGTCGAGCTCGGCCGCGAGGGCAAGCGCGTCGTGCGGCTGAAGTCTGGCGACCCGCTGGTGTTCGGCCGCGCCGGCGAGGAAATGGCGGCACTTCGCGATGCCGGCATCGCCTATGAGGTGGTTCCCGGTGTCACCGCGGCCTTCGCCGCCGCCGCCGATTTCGAACTGCCGCTGACGCTGCGCGGCGTGTCGTCGTCGCTGGTGTTCACGACGGGCCATGACCTTAAGGGCAATTCGCTGCCCGACTGGGCCAAGCTCGCCATTTCCGGCGCCACCGTCGCCGTCTATATGGGCCGTTCGGTCGCGGCCGAAGTCGCCGGCCGGCTGATCGAGGCGGGCCTGTCGCCCGACACCGCGGTCGCCGTGGTCGAGAACGCCAGCCTCGGCAACCGTCGCCGCTTCCACGGCACGCTGGCCGACCTGCCGTCGCTGGAGGCCCGCGCCGATCTCACCGGCCCGGTCATGACCATCATCGGCGATGCGGTCGCCGGCGCCAATTTCGAACGTTCCGAGCCGCTCGCGGCACACAGGCATGAAGATACGGCCAGCGTAGCGGCCGAAGGAGTTGAACAATGAAAGTTCTGACCGCGAACAGGCTCACCGACGGCATCGCCGTCTGGTACGCCGATGGCGGCTGGGCGGAGACGGTCGGCGGTGCCGACCTCGCCCATGACAAGGCGGCGGAAGACCGGCTGGAAGCGATCGGCGCTGCCGCCTACGCCAACAACGAGGTGGTCGACGTCAACCTGATCGACGTCACGGTGGTCGACGGATTGGTCGAGCCGGTGCGGTTGCGCGAAAAGATCCGCGCCGCCGGGCCGACCATCCGCGAAGATCTCGGCAAGCAGGCGAGCCCGCAACCCGTGCGGGCGGCATAGACCAAACAGGCAATGCGGGCGGACGCGCCCTGAAAGACGAAGCATGTACCGTTACGATGAGTTCGACCACGATTTCGTTCAGGCCCGCGTCGCCGAGTTCAGCGACCAGGTGCAACGCCGGCTTGCCGGTGAGATCACCGAGGACCAGTTCCGGCCGCTCCGGCTGATGAACGGCGTCTATCTGCAGCTGCATGCCTATATGCTGCGCATCGCGGTGCCCTATGGCACGCTGAACAGCAAGCAGCTGCGCATGCTCGGCCACATCGCGCGCAAATACGACAAGGGCTACGGTCATTTCACGACCCGCCAGAACATACAGTTCAACTGGCCGGCGCTCTCCGACATTCCCGCGATCCTGGCCGATCTCGCCAGCGTCGAGATGCACGCCATCCAGACCAGCGGCAATTGCATCCGCAACGTCACCGCCGATCATTTCGCCGGTGCCGCCGCCGACGAGGTTGCCGATCCGCGCCCCTATGCCGAGATCCTGCGGCAATGGTCGTCGGTGCATCCGGAATTCTCGTTCCTGCCGCGTAAGTTCAAGATAGCGGTGACGGGTGCGGAGCGCGACCGCGCCGCCATCCAGACGCATGACATCGGCCTGCACCTGAAGAAGAACGCGGCCGGCGAGCTCGGCTTCGCGGTCTATGTCGGCGGCGGCCAGGGCCGCACGCCGATGGTGGCGCGGAAGATCCGCGACTTCCTGCCGGAAGCCGATCTTCTCTCCTACTGCACGGCGATCCTGCGCGTTTACAACCTCTACGGCCGCCGCGACAACAAGTACAAGGCGCGGATCAAGATCCTTGTCCACGAGACCGGCGTCGAGGAGATCACGCGCCAGGTCGAGGCCGAATGGCAGGAGCTGAAGGACGCCGAGCTGAAGCTGCCGGAAGCCGACATCGGTGCCATCAACGCCTATTTCGCGCCGCCGGCGGTGGTCGAGCGGCCGGAAGGCGACGCGGCTGTGAAGCTGGCGCGGCTCGATTCCAAGAATTTCTCGGAATGGCTCGACCAGAATGTGGTGACGCATCGCCATCCCGACTACGCGGCGGTGACGATCTCGCTGAAGGGCATCGGCGAGGTGCCGGGCGACGCCACCGACAGCCAGATGGAGGCGGTCGCCGACATCGCCGAGAAATACGCCTTCGACGAATTGCGCGTCAGCCACGAGCAGAACCTGATCCTGCCGCATGTGGCGCGCGCCGATCTGAAGGCCGTCTATGACGCGTTGGTCGACATCGGCCTGGCGACGGCCAATTCCAACCTGATCAGCGACATCATCTCATGCCCCGGCCTCGACTATTGCGCGCTGGCCACGGCCCGTTCCATTCCGGTGGCGCAGGAGATCTCGCAGCGCTTCGCTTCGCTCGAACGGCAGCGCGAGATCGGCGAGCTGAAGCTGAAGATCTCCGGCTGCATCAATGCCTGCGGCCATCATCATGTCGGCCACATCGGCATTCTCGGCGTCGAGAAGAAGGGCTCCGAGCTTTACCAGGTCACCCTCGGCGGCTCGGCCGACGAGAACACCTCCGTCGGCGAGATCATCGGCCGCGGCTTCTCGTCGGAAGAGATCACCGACGCCATCGAGCAGATCGTCGATACCTATCTCGGCCTTCGGCTCAGTCCCTCAGAACGTTTTATCGACGCCTACCGCAGAGTCGGTCCCGCGCCGTTCAAGGAGGCGCTCTATGCTGGCGAAACCAAGGCCGCTTGACCGGGTCGTTGATGTCGAGGCCGGCGTCGCCGCCGAGGCGGCGGGGCTCGACGCGCTTTATGGGCACCTCAGCCCGATCGAGGTCATAGAGCGTTCGGCGAACGAGTTGTTTCGCGGCGGTATCGCCGCCGTTTCCTCCTTCGGCGCCGATTCCGCCGTGCTGCTGCACATGATCGCCAAGGTCGACCGCGCGCTGCCGGTGATCTTCCTCGACACCGGCAAGCATTTCGAGGAAACGCTCGGCTATCGCGATGCGCTGGTCGCCGATTTCGGCTTCACCGATGTCAGGGTGATCAAGCCGGAGGAGGCCGCGCTCGAACGCGTCGATCCGACAGGCAGGCTGCACGAAACCAACACCGACGCCTGCTGCAACGTGCGCAAGGTCGAGCCGATGGCGCGCGGCGTCGAGCCGTTCCGCGCCTGGTTCACCGGGCGCAAGCGATTCCAGGCCTCGACGCGCGCGGCGCTTCCGGTCTTCGAGGCGGTCGGCTCGCGCATCCGCATTAATCCGCTGGCGCACTGGACGACTTCGGACCAGGCCGACTACATGCGCCAGCACGCGCTGCGCGAAAATCCGCTGGTCGCCTATGGCTATCTGTCGATCGGGTGCTTCCCGTGCACGCAGCCGGTACAGCCGGGCGAGGACGCGCGCAGCGGCCGCTGGGCCGGGCACGCCAAGACAGAGTGCGGCATCCACCTTTCCGGCCTGGAGAAGTCGCTGACCGACGCATCCCTTTAGGCTATGTTGATATTCAGGTGAGGCCGGCCCGCAATCGTCGGTTTCCAGCGTTTCCGGTGCTCACGCACCATGGGACGCTCCGCTCGGGCTCGGCCTGACCTGAAACGCGACACATCCTTGGATTTTTGGACTTGGGAATTTTTGATGACTGAACCGACCAAATCGGAAACCCGCCTCTGGACCCCGAACGGTTTCCGCGAGGACGAGTGGATCCAGGCCGAGAGCGCCGAGGCGCTGGCCGGCAATGGCCGCTTCATCCTGCCGCTGCAGGCGTTCCTGGGGCTCGACCCGGAGGTGCGCAAGTCGGCCAGGGAACGCATCGGGGTGCTGCTGCAGCCCGGCGACGAGCTCGACAAGATCGTCGGCCTGCTCGACCAGCTGTCGCTGGTGGCGTTGGCCTTCCCGGCGTTCAATGACGGCCGTTCTTTCTCCAAGGGCGAATTGCTGCGCAGCCGCCATCATTTCGAGGGCGCCGTCCGCGCCGCCGGCCAGGTGCTGGTCGACCAGCTGCCGCATATGCTGCGGGTCGGCTTCGACGAGTTCGAAATCTCGAACCCGGTGCTTTTGAAGCGGTTGGGGGAAGGCCGCACCGGCGGGCTGGGGCTCTACTACCAGCCGACCGCCGAGGCGGAGACCAAGGGGCCGAAATATTCCTGGCGGCGCAAACGCGCGGGCTGACCCTGCGGTAACTCGTCGACGTCTTTACAACGCGCGCAAGCAGGCCTTCTCTGACCGTACGGACGGAAATATCCGCCGGGAGGAGACCATGCGCTACGACTATGTCATCGCCGGCGGCGGTTCCGCCGGCTGCACGCTTGCCGCCAGGCTTTCTGAGGATGCATCGAAGACGGTCTGCCTGATCGAAGCGGGCGGCGAAGGCAAGGATCTCCTGATCCGCGCGCCGGCCGGCATCATCGCGCTGCTGCCGGGCAGGCCCAGGATCAACAATTGGGGGTTTGAGACGGTGCCGCAGGAAGGGCTCGGCGGCCGCAAGGGCTACCAGCCGCGCGGCAAGGCCTTGGGCGGCTCCAGCGCCATCAACGCCATGCTTTACACGCGCGGTCACCGCCGCGACTATGACGAATGGGCCGATCTCGGCTGCGACGGCTGGTCGTGGAGCGAGGTGCTGCCCTATTTCCGGCGCGCCGAAGGCAACCAGCGCGGCACTGATGCGCTGCACGGCGGCGACGGACCGCTCAGGGTGGCCGAGCAGCAGGAGCCGCGTTCGATCTCGAAAGCCTTCGTCGAGGCCTGCGGCGAGAACCAGATCCGCCGTAACGACGATTTCAACGGGCCCGAGCAGGAAGGGGCGGGGCTCTACCAGGTCACGCAATTCTGGGGCGAGCGGCGCAATGGCGAGCGCTGCTCGGCCGCGGCAGCCTATCTGCATCCGGCGATGGGCCGGCCGAACCTCACCGTCATCACCGGCGCGCAGGCGACCGGCGTGGTGCTCGACGGCAAGCGCGCGACGGGCGTGCGCTATCGTGCCGGCAAGAGCGAAGCCGTGGCGGAAGCCAGGCGCGAGGTCATCCTGTGCGGTGGCGCGTTCGGCTCGCCGCAAATGCTGCTGCTTTCCGGCATCGGTCCGGCGGCGGAGCTGGCAGTGCACGGCATTCCGATCGTCCATGAACTGCCCGGTGTCGGCAAGAACCTGCAGGACCATCTCGATTTCATCCTGGCCTGGAAGTCGCGCGAGACCGAGCTGATGGGCATCGGCCTCCGCGGCCTGCCCGGACTGCTCAGGCACATGCTGCGCTGGCGCAAGGACGGCACCGGCATGATCGCCACGCCCTATGCGGAGGCCGGCGCCTTCCTCAAATCCGACGCGGCGGCCGAGCGGCCCGACCTGCAACTGCATTTCTGCATCGCCATCGTCGACGATCACGGCCGCAAGCTGCATATGGGCTATGGCTTCTCCTGCCATGTCTGCGTGCTGAGGCCCTATTCGCGCGGCGAGGTTGGGCTGTCCAGTCCAGACTCGCTGGCGCCGCCGCGCATCGACCCGCGCTTCCTCGAGGACGAGCGCGACGCCGAGCTTCTGCTCCGGGGTGTGCGGATGATGCGCGGCATTCTGGAGTCGCCGGCGCTGGCCAGGTATCGCCAGAAGGAAATCTATACCGCTGGCGCTGCCAGCGACGCCGAGCTGATGGCGCATATCAGGGCCCGCGCCGACACGATCTATCACCCGGCCGGCACCTGCAAGATGGGCATCGACGAGATGGCCGTCGTCGATCCGCAGTTAAAGGTGCGCGGGTTGCAAGGGCTGCGCGTCGTCGACGCCTCGGTGATGCCGACACTCGTCGGCGGCAACACCAATGCGCCGACGATCATGATCGCCGAGAAGGCGGCGGATATGATCCGGGCGGCTGCCTGACGCTGTCTTGGTCAGACCAGCCTCTCCGGTTTTGCTCCGGAAGCCTTGCCTTTGTTGCTCACCGGGCGCCACAGAATCAATCTGGTAGGACCAATCGTGCGATTTGCGCTTCCCCTCCGCCCTGCTTGCCCTTACGATAGGGCTATATTTCGCGCCTCGAAATAAATAGCCAGCTAAGGGAGGAACCGGCATGGCAGGCAAAAGGATTCTGATGCTCGTTGGCGAGTTCAGCGAGGAGTATGAGATTTTCGTCTTCGAACAGGCCATGCATGCGGTTGGCCATACGGTGCATGTCGTGTGCCCCGACAAGAAGGCCGGCGACATCTTGAAGACCTCGCTGCACGATTTCGAAGGCCACCAGACCTACACCGAAAAGCTCGGCCACGACTACATCCTCAACAAGACCTTCGCCGAGGTGAACCCGGCCGACTACGACGCCGTCTATGCGGCCGGCGGGCGCGGGCCGGAATACATCCGCATCGACAAGCGCGTGCAGGCGCTAGTCAGGCATTTCCACGAGACCGGCAAGCCGATTTTCACCATCTGCCACGGCGTGCAGATCCTGATCGCCGTCGACGGTGTGGTGCGCGGCCGCGAGGTCGCGGCGCTGCAATACTGCGAGCCGGAAGTGACGCTCGCCGGCGGCATCTACATCGATGTCGCGCCGACCGGCGCCCATGTCGATGGCAATCTGGTATCGGCCAAGGGCTGGCCTGGCCTTGCAGCGTTCATGCGCGAATGCCTGAAGGTGCTCGGCACCGAGATCCGCGACGGCAAGGCGCTGATGCGCGACGAACGCAAGGCGGCTTGAAATATCGGGAAAAGCGCCGCTCGCAGCGGTTCCAGTCCCATGGAACCGCTGATCCTCTAAGCCTCTGATTTCTTGTGCAATTCCAGGCGGAAACCGGGCTGCGCAGCCTTGCTGGAATTGCTTCAGGCGCGGCGGCGCGTCCGGTCTTGCGGATGCGCAGCTACTGGCGGCGTTCGCCGTTGGCCGCCCTGGTTTCGATGTCATCGAGCTGGTCGAGCAGGTCGCGGAAATGCTCGGGCGTGTTCGTTTCCAGGCGGAATGACGGCAGCGTGCGCAGAAAGCGCTTCGTCGCTTCGCTGCCAAGCTGTCGTCTGATATCGGCGGCGAGTTCCGCGCGCCTTTCGCTTTTGTTGCCGCTCATCGTCCCAAATCCTGTGTCGGCTTCGAAACTCCCTCAACCCGGCAATGGTTCCCTCGCCGCCGCTTTCTCGCAAGCGAAGCCGGCGATCAAGGTAAAATTTGATTTAATATCGAACGGTCCCCTGGAGACGCAGCGAAACTGCGTTGGCTCGCTTGCCCCTTGATTTTTGGCCTTCAAACCTCGATATCGGGCGCAAATCCAAACCATTCGGAATGACGGGAAACGGCGATGAGCGACCAGGCAAAAGACGAACGCGCGCCCGAGGATATGGAGCCTACCGAGGCCACCGGCGAACGTGCGGAAGGCAGCGTCGACGGCGACTACGAGGCGCTGGTGCGGCTGCTGAAGGAAAACGAGGAATTGAAGGACCGAGCGCTTCGCGTCGCGGCAGAGATGGAGAACCTGCGCCGTCGCACCGTGCGCGACGTGCACGACGCGCGCGCCTATGCGGTGGCCAATTTCGCGCGCGACATGCTGTCGGTGTCGGACAATCTGCGCCGCGCGCTGGACGCCATTCCGGCCGAAGCCAAGGCGTCGGGCGATGCCGGCTTCAAGGCCCTGATCGAGGGCGTCGACCTTACCGAGCGCGCCATGCTTGCGGCGCTGGAGCGGCATGGGGTGAAGAAGCTCGCGCCGGAAGGCGAGAAGTTCGACCCGAACTTCCACCAGGCGATGTTCGAGGTGCCCAATCCCGATGTTCCCTCAGGCACCGTCGTCCAGGTCGTCCAGCCCGGCTATTCGATCGGCGACCGCGTGCTGAGGCCAGCCATGGTCGGCGTCGCCAAGGGCGGCCCGAAGGCCGCTGTCGCCGAGGCGCCGGTCGAGCCGGGGCCGGTGAACGAGCAGGCCGAGAAGGATGCCTGATAGTGAGTAGCGAATAGGGAGCAGTGAGTAGGGGGACAGATACTAATCTGCGGCTTCGTGCTATTGCCCTACTCCCTATTCGCTATTCACTACTCGCTCAGCCCATGAACCTCATCGAGCTTCTCGACTATGCCGGCGTCGCCGTCTTCGCGGCGACAGGCGCGCTTGCCGCTTCGCGCAAGCAACTCGACATCATCGGCTTTCTGTTCCTGGCCTGCGTCACCGGTATCGGCGGCGGCACGTTGCGCGACGTCATCCTCAACCTGCCGGTGTTCTGGGTCGCCAACCGCGACTATGTGCTGATCTGCGTGGTGGTCGCGGTGCTAGTCTTCTTCAGCGCCCACCTGGTCGAATCCCGCTACAAATTGCTGCTCTGGCTCGACGCCATCGGCCTCGCCGCCTTCTCGGTGATGGGCGCCGCCAAGGGCCTCGCCATCACTGGCTCACCGGTCGTCGCCACCATCATGGGCGTGCTGACCGCCACCTTCGGCGGCATCCTGCGCGATCTTCTGGCGGGGGAGCCGTCGGTGCTTCTGCGGCCCGAGATCTACGTCACGGCGGCTCTTGCGGGTGCGGCCCTTTTCACCGTCGGTGACCTTGCCGGCCTGCCGCCGTTGGCGGCGGGTCTGCTGGGTTTCGCCGCGGCATTCATTGTGCGCGGCGGCGCGCTCAAATTCGGCTGGGCCTTTGCGTCTTACAAAAGCAGGCCCGGACGGCGGCCGGAGGATATTCCATGAGAGAGAGCGAATAGCGAATAGGGAGTAGCGAATAGGGGCTGACGCAGCTCCCGCTGGTCAGTATTCGCTGTTCGCTGAGTTATGCCGCGAAGCGCTGGGCTTCCCCGCCATAATAGTTGACGTAGCGCGCACCGATCTCCTTGACCGGCATGACGACAAAGACGTCGACGGTCGAGAATTCATGATCGATGACGCAGCCGTCGCCGATGCGGGCGCCGACGCGCAGGTAACCCTTGACCAGCGGCGGCATCGCCGCGATCGCGGCCTTGGCGTTGACCGCCTCGATCGGCATCAGGTCCATGGGGCAGTAACGGCCCGCGACCGCCTTGACGTCCCAAGCCGAATTGGTGCGGCAGTGATGGGCGAGATAGGTCAAGGCCTCGGCATGCGCTGCCGGCACGATGCCGTGGAAGGAGGCGCAGCCGGTCATCACGCCGATGCCGTAGTGGTTGATGTAGGCCCAGATGCCTTGCCACAGCGCCTCGATGGTGCGCTTGGAACGGTATTCCGGCAGGACACAGGAGCGGCCGAGCTCGAGGAAACGCTGACCGGGATGACGGGCGATCAGCTTGGTCAGCTCGAACTCGCCCTCGGAATAGAAACCGCCAGCCGTCGCCGCGATTTCCTGCCGCAGCAGCCGGTAGGTGCCGACGATGCGGCGGTGCTCAGGGCCGGGGAGCGAGGTGTCGAACACCAAAAGGTGATCGCAGAGCGGGTCGAAACGGTCGGCGTCGCGACGGTTCTGCGCCTGGAACAGGTCCTTCCTGGCACCGAGCTCGTCATAGAATACCCGGTAGCGCACTTCCTGGGCGGCCGCGATCTCGGCCTCGTTGCGGGCAAGCCGCACTTCGAGATTGCCGATGCGGCCGAGAGGGGTGCCTGTTGCAACGGCATCGCCGGTCCGCGCGGCGAGCAGGGCGCCGCCGGCATTCGGCCGAGTGTCACATTCCGGCATAACTGTATGCACGAGTGATTCTCCTTCGAGCCATCCCTCTTGGCACGGGGATACGGTGTAGGTGCAACAGGATTGTGACAGTACCGTGATACGCAGCGGCGGGCAATACTTCGTCGGCTGGCGAATGCCTTCATCCGGCTACCTTTAGCTGGGCAAAGCCAGGCAATCCAAGGCGTGTGCCGGGGGCAAAAAATTCAGGCCGCGACCTGCGCCTCGACAGCGCTGACCAGGGCGTCCGGGTCGAGCGGCTTGGTGACGAAGCCGCTGGCGCCGTGCGCCAGTACCGTGTGGCGGGTCTTTTCCTGGCTGTCCGCCGACAGCACCATGATCGGGACGGGCGGCACCGCCAGCGCCTCCTCGTGGCGGCGAATGGCGGCGATGGCATCCAGCCCGTCCATGACCGGCATGTGCAGGTCCATCAGCACCACGTCGAAGCGGTGCTTCAGGCCGGCATCAGTGACAGCCTCGACGGCGGCCTTGCCGTTGCCGACCACCTTGACGCGATGCCCGGCCTTCAGGAGCGTGGCGCGGGCGAGCATGGCGTTGATGTCGTTGTCCTCGGCGATCAGCACCGACAGGCCCTGCTCGCCACGGCGGCCGCCGGCGCGCACGGGCTGCGCGCCGCGCTTGTCGGCTTGCGGCAGGGGCAGGGCTGGCGCGTGGCTGGTCAAGAGCACGCGCAGCAGCGTCTCGCCGCGCACCGGCCGCGCCAGGAAGGTGGCGTAGCCGTTGGCGCGGAATTCGCCGAGCATGCCGCGGTCGGTCGGCGCGATTAACGTGATCGCCTCACAGTCGGCAAAACCGTTCTGGCGCAAGCGCTTGAGCAAGCGCCCGTCGCTGTTTTCCATGGCGGCATCGACCAGTAGAACGTCGCAGCCGGTGGCGAAAGGCGTTGCCTGGGCAAGCGTCGTCGCCAGGTCGACGGCGCCGCCATGGGCGCGGATGGTGCGCGCGATGGCGTCGGCCTCGACCGCGTTCTTCGACACGATCACGGCGCGCCGGCCGGAGAGGATGTCCTGCCGGTTCTGCGGCGGCTCGGTTGCGGCCACGGCCGGAAGCTCGAAGACGAATTCGGATCCCTCGCCGAGCCGGCTCGACACTGAAATCGAACCGCCCATGGCGGTGACGAGGCGCCTGGATATGGCAAGGCCGAGGCCTGCACCGCCATGCACCCGGGTTGAGGTGCCGTCCGACTGTTCGAACTCCTCGAAGATGCGTTCCATGTCCTCTTCGCGCAGCCCCGGACCAGTGTCGGTAATGGTGAAGCAGATGCGGTCGGTGGTCTCGGTGCGCGCCCGCGCGACACCGAGCAGCACGCCACCGGTGTCGGTGAATTTGATGGCGTTGCCGATGAGGTTGAGCAGCACCTGACGCACCCGGCCTGGATCGGCGGTGATCATCTGCGGGACGTCCGGCTCGACATGGCAGCCGAGGCCGATGTTCTTGGCGAAGGCCTTCGCTGCCATCAGTTCGATGATGTTGTTGGCGATTTCGCGCACCGACGTCGGCTGCGGCTCGGGGTCGAAGCGGCCGGCCTCGATCTTGGAGTAGTCGAGCAAATCCTCGATCAGCGCCAGCAGCGCGCTGGCCGAAGTCGAGACGGCTCCGACATAGGTGCGCTGCTCGGGCGACAGATCGGTGTCGACCAGCAGCTTGGCCATCCCCATGATGCCGTTCATCGGCGTGCGGATTTCGTGGCTGACGGTGGCGAGGAAGCGCGACTTGGCCTGGCTGGCATATTCGGCGCGCTCGCGGGCGGTGATCAGCGAGGATTCGGCGCGCTTACGGGCGGTGATGTCGCGCGCGATAGCCCGGTGCGAGACGGCGCCATTGTCCTTGTCGCGCACCGACAGCTCGATCCAGGAAAACCAGCGCGGGCCGTTCGGCGTGCGGACGGCGACGTCGGTGGAGCTCAGGCATTCATGATCAGAGAAGGCGGCGTCGGGAACGATTCCGACGTCGATGCCGAGCTCCGACAGCGTCTTGCTGGCAAGATCGCGCTGGTCGACCTCGACGAGGTCGGCGAAAACCTTGTTGGCATAGACGATATGGCCGTCGCGATCGCGATGGACGACGAGATCGCCGAGCGCGTCAATCAGCCCGCGAAACCGCTCCTCGCTTTCCTGCATCTCCCACATGCGGTCGGCGAGGGTCTCGATCTCGGCGCGGCTGCGGGCGGCGGTCTCGTCGAGCAAGTCCGAGGCCAGGCGTTCGTTGCGTTTGTTGCGCAGATGCATGCCCAGGCCGGCGAGGCCGGTCACCAGCAGACCGAGAGTGACGAAGATCGGCGCGCCGGTGAGATGAGCCAGACCCGCCAGCACGGCGATGGCGACGACGGTGAGGAAAGGCAGGCCTTCGGGATTGGCAGGCGGCAGTACGGGCGCCAGCGGCGGCGCGGTGACAAGCTGACGCTTCGGCGTAGCAGGGTTCGGCCCGTCCACGCCATCGGCACTCTCCGCCGCCTTGATGCCGGATTCCGCGATCATGCGGAAAGCCATGCCACAGAGACATTATGGAAGATTGCGGCGGATCGCTCGAATTTTAACGGTCGCGCGGTTTTTGCCCGTCAGCGCTCACATATCGACAACGACGCGACCCCTGATCCTGCCATCGACGATATCACGCGCGGCGTCGATTATATCGTCAAAACCGATGGTCCTGGACAGCGTCGCGAGCTTGCCATGGTCGAGGTCGGCGCCGATGCGGCGCCACGCCTCCAGGCGGACCGCCTTCGGCGCCATCACCGAATCGATGCCGAGCAGTGAGACGCCGCGCAGAATGAAGGGAGCAACGCTCGCCGGCAGGTCCATGCCGCCGGCAAGCCCGCAGGCGGCAACCGCGCCGCCGTAGGCGGTCATCGACAGAACATTGGCCAGTGTGTGGCTGCCGACCGCATCGACGCCGCCGGCCCAGCGCTCCTTGGCGAGCGGCTTTGCCGGCTGGGTGAGTTCATCGCGCGAGATCACCTCGGCGGCGCCGAGGTCGATCAGATAGGGGCTTTCGGCATTGCGGCCAGTCGAGGCGATGACATGGTAGCCGAGGCTGGAGAGGATCGAGACCGCGACTGAGCCGACGCCGCCGGCCGCGCCCGTCACCACCACCGGGCCGCGATCCGGGACGATGCCGTGCCGCTCGAGCGCCATGACGCTGAGCATGGCCGTGTAGCCGGCAGTGCCGACCGCCATCGCATCATGCGGGCTCATGCCTTCGGGCAGCGGCACCAGCCAGTCGCCGTTGACGCGGGCGCGACCGGCAAAGGCGCCGAAATGCGTTTCGCCGACGCCCCAGCCATTGAGGATCACCCTGTCGCCCTTGCGCCAGTCGGCATGCGAGGAGGAGATCACCGTACCAGCGAAATCGATGCCCGGCACCAGCGGCCAGCGGCGGATGACCGGCGCCTTGCCGGTGATGGCCAGCCCATCCTTGTAGTTGACCGTCGTCGCCTCGACGGCGACGGTGACGTCGCCCTCCATCAGTTCGGCTTCGGTGAGGTTGATGACCGCGACCGACTGCTTCTTGTCGGCGTCGCGCGAAACGAGGATGGCTTTGAAGGTTTCGGACACTTTTTTCTCCCCGGTTGTGCGGTGCCTGGACTGTGCGGCGGCGGCTGCGCGCGGTCAATCTTGCGAGGGCTTGGGCTCGCGCCGCCAGCCGACAAATTCGTCGAAGAGGACAAGCGCGGCACCGACCGAGATGAAGGCGTCCGCTAGGTTGAATACGGCGAAGGACCAAACCGGCGTGTGGAACAATATGTAGTCGATGACGTGGCCGTAGACGGCGCGGTCGATCAGGTTGCCGAGAGCGCCGCCGATGATCAGTGCAAAGCCAATCCTGGCAAGCACATGGCCCGCCGGCGTGCGCGTTGCGAGGTAGAGCACGAAGGCGACGACGAGGACGGCGATCACCACCAGGCCGGTATCGCCGAAAGACTGGAACATCGAGAAGGCGATGCCCGTGTTGTAGGTGCGGAACAGCGCCAGGAAAGGCAAAAGATCGACCTTCTCCTGAAAGGCGAGGCCGCCCTCCACCAACTGCTTGATCCACTGGTCGAGCGCAATGGCGACGACGACCAGCAGGCAATAGGGGGACCAGAACCTCACGATTTGATGCCCTCTTGTTTGACCATGATCTTGTCCGAAAACCGGACGCCGCCATTTGGGATCATGGTCTAGTCCGGCCCCAGCTTCAGCGCGCCGCGGCGGATCTCGAACAGCATGATGCCGGTGGCGACCGCCAGGTTGAGCGAATCGGCGCGGCCGGCCTGCGGAATCCTGAGCAGCCGGTCGCAGCTTTCGGCAAGGCTGTCGGGCAGGCCCTGCTGCTCGTTGCCCATCAAAAGCAGCACCGGTCCCCTGGTGAAATCGACTGAGCGATAGTCAACCGCGCCCTTCAGATGCGTGCCGGCGACGAGGCCCGGAAACCCCTTGCGCCAGGCAAGGAAAGCCTCCGGCGTCGCCCTGGCGACCGGCACGGCGAAGATCGAGCCCATGGTGGCGCGCACGGTCTCGACGGCAAAGGGGTCGGTGGTGTCGCCGACCAGGATGACGCCCTTGGCGCCGACCGCATCGACGGTGCGGATGACGGTGCCGAGATTGCCGGGGTCGCGCACCCGGTCGAGCGCCACCCAGACGTCGCCGTCCGAAGCGCGGATATCCTTCAGCGGCAGGACCCTCTGGGCAAAGACCCCAACCACCATTTGCGGGTTGTCGCGGCGGGTGATCGCCGCCAGCACCTTCTCCGAGACTTCGAGCACGGTGCCGCCAGCGGCGACGGTGCGCGCCGCGACCTTCTCCACCGCCGCGTTGCCGCGTCCGGCCTTGGCAAAGACCAGCGTCTTGATCGACCAGCCGAGGTCGAGCGCGTCGATGACCAGCTTCAGGCCTTCGGCCATGAAGGCGTTCTGCTGTTCGCGGAATTTTTTCAGCGCCAGCGCCTTGATGTCCTTGACCAGCGGGTTGGCGAGGCTGGTGACTTCCTTCACCTGGCCGACGGCGCGCGAGCTCTCATAAGCGTTCATTCAAGCCACCCAGCGCGAGAACAGCGAGGTCGACAGCGCGCGGCCGGCGGATTTTTCGCGGATGATCAACTCGCCCGATTCGACCGTGCCACCCATGCCGGCGAAAGTATCGCGCATCAGGGCATGGATGGCGAAGAAGGAGGCGCGGATCGAATAGGCGGTCAGCACGACGGCAAGCGGCTTCGGCGTCAGGATCGAGCGGCAGAGGTCGGTCAGGCCGGGCAGGTCGTCGAACAATTGCCAGACCTCGCCCTTCGGTCCGCGCCCATAGGCCGGCGGATCGAACAGCACGATGTCGTAGCGGCTGCCGCGGCGCTCCTCGCGCTCGGCGAATTTCACGGCGTCCTCGACGATCCAGCGGATCGGCTTGCTGCCGAGCCCCGCCATCTCCTGGTTTTCCCGGGCCCAGCCTATGGCCTTCTTGGACGCATCGACATGGGTGACCTCGGCGCCGGCGCGCGCCGCGACCAGCGAGGCGAGGCCGGTATAACCGAACAAGTTCAGTACCTTGACCGGCCGTTTGGCCGCCATGATCAGCCCAGCCATGTGATCCCAGTGGGAGGCCTGTTCGGGAAACACGCCGACATGGCGAAACGAGGTGAAGCGGCCAAGATAGTCGATGCCGTCATGCTTCATCGGCCAGGTTTCGCCGAGCGGCGTTTTTGGGAAGCGCCAGCGGCCGATGCCTTCCTCGTCGGTGTCGCCAGTGAAGATGGCATCGGCGCGCTCCCAGTCCCTGGCCGGCAGCGCCCTTTGCCAGATCGCCTGACCCTCCGGCCGCACGATGCGGTAGGGGCCATACTGCTCGAGTTTTTGGCCCGAGCCGCTATCCAGCAGGGCGTAGTCGGCATTGGGCGCCACTTCGAGGATCAGCGGCAGCCGCTCTGCAGGCAGCAAGCCATCGCGGCGCGAAAGGATGCGCGGCGCAGATTTGGGCTCGGATCGCTCCTGCGTCTTTGCCTCATGCCGTTCGCCCGACCTTATCTGTGGTCGCGATGCCGTGTGCTCCTGGCGCGGCCGCGCGTGTTCGGCCCCGCCCTTTGCGGGCGGACGGTTGTCGCGGCGTTTGTCGCGAAAAGACTTCAAGCAGGAGGGTCTCCGGGCTGAGTGGCCGCTTTTTGGCATGAGGGGCGCGGCGGTGCAACAAGCGATGACGGTCATGCTGTGGCTGCCACGGACTTGTGTTTTTGCGCGTTTCGTCTATGAGGGCCGCCTTGTTGTTTCTGGAATGGGAGCGAAAGATGACGAACATCTTCACAGCGCACCCCGCAGGGGTTCCGGCGTAAGCCAGCGTCTTGGTGGCTGCCGCCGGTCGAACGGATGCCTGAAGGCGTCCGACTCCGGACCTGTATCCAGAAGTGTTCCATCATGGGCAATCTTATCGGGGGCCTTAGCCCCTCTACGTCGCGCGCCGTGCCGGCTGCGCATATCCAGCATTGTTTTTCGCCGCAGACATGGATCGAGGGCGCGGCGCTCGAGCAACTCAGGAACGTCGCGGCCTTGCCCGGCGTCACCTCGGTTGCGGCCTTTCCAGACCTGCACCCCGGCAAATACGGCCCGACCGGTATCGCCGTGTTGTCGCAGCGCTTGCACCCGCAACTGATCGGCAACGACATCGGCTGCGGCATGTCGCTGTTTGAACTCGACCTGCCGCTGCGCAAGCTCAGGATCGACAAGGCTGCCGAGCGTCTGCGCCGGATCGAAGCCGAGGATGTCTTCGATCCGGCCGAGGCACTTGGCCGTTCGGATCTGCCGCCGGATCTCTATCCCGGGGCTCTGGGCACGATCGGCGGCGGCAACCATTTTTGCGAGCTGCAGGCGGTCGATGAGACAATCGACGCCGCTGGCGAAAGCCTGTTCGACCGCCAGAAACTCTATCTGCTGGTGCATTCCGGCTCGCGCGGCCTCGGCGCGGTTGTCTTCGGGCAGATGCTCGATCGCCAATCCGCGATCACCGCCGGGCTCGATCCCGACAGCGCGGACGGCATTCACTGGCGCCGCCAGCATGATGTCTGCGTCGCCTGGGCCTCGCTCAACCGCAGCCTGATCGCGGAGCGCGCGGCAAGCGTGCTGAAAAGCGATGTTCGGCTGGTCGCTGACATCCCGCACAACCTTGTGCGCGAACGGGTTGGCGGCTTTGTGCACCACAAGGGTTCGGCTGCGGTTGCTGCCGGAGACATCGCGCCGATCGCCGGGTCGCGGGCAAGCCTAAGCTATGTCGTGCAGGTCCTCGACGCCACCGGTTCGTCGCTGGGCGGAATTTCGCACGGCGCCGGCCGCAAATACGACCGCGCCACGATGCATGGCCGCGCCGGCCGCAACAGGTCGGAGCGCGACGCGCTGTTGCGAAACGGCTGGGGCGGGCAACTGATCTGCGATGACCGCAATTTGGTTATCGAGGAAGCAGCGTCCGCCTACAAGGATGCCGGCCAGGTGGTGCGGGACCTCGCCGAGGCAGGCCTGGTGCTGGCGCTGGCAGCGATGAAGCCGCTGGTCACCTACAAGAAGGCCTTCGAAGGCCCCTCCGACCGCACGCGCAGCAAACCGATCCGCAACCGCCAGGGAAGGAGGGACCGCCATGCCCGCGATTGATCTTCTGGTCACCTCGGGCAGCGGTCCGGCGGAATGCCGCGTCGCGCTGATGGCGCTGATTGGCATCATCGAAGCCGAGGCCGACAGGCGCGGCTGCACGACCGATGTCACCTTCGGCCACAGGCCGGATCGGCACGGCGCCAAATCCGCGCTGCTCGGTCTCGAAGGCGCGAACGCCGCCGCGCTGGCGGCGGAATATTGCGGCACCGTCAAATTCGTCTTCAAGAGCCCGGTGCGCTCGGGACACAAACGCCAGAACTGGTTTGTCGGCGTGAAGGCGGTGGATCTGGCGGCGGCAGTGCCAGCCGAGGCTTCGATCGCACCCTGCGACGTGCGCATCGAAACGCTGCGCGCCGGCGGTCCTGGCGGCCAACATCAGAACACCACCGACAGTGCGGTGCGCGCCGTCCATCTGCCAACAGGCATCGTGGTGACGGCACGCAACGAGCGCTCGCAACACCGCAACAAGGCAATCGCGCTGCGACGGCTGGAAGCGATGCTGCGGGTTCTCGCCGATCGCGATGCCGAACAGTCGAAGGCTGAAATCTTCATCGCCAACAAGGCGCTGGAGCGCGGCAACGAGGTCAAGGTGTTTCGCCTCTGACCGAACATCTCCGAGCGAAGTGGGCGCGGCCGAGTCGCCGGATGTGGATCGTCCCGGCTTCCTGCCGCGCCCATGCGGTTCTATCGTGGATTTGGCCCCAAGTCCCGAGAATCATGTCCCGTTCCGAACGCCTGCTCGACCTGGTCCAGATCCTGCGCCGTCATCGTCGGCCGGTCAGTGGCCGCACGCTTGCCGGTGAAATGGGTGTCTCCATCCGAACGCTGTATCGCGACATCGCGACGCTGCAGGGGCAGGGCGCGCCGATCGAGGGCGAGGCGGGGCTGGGCTATGTGCTGAAACCTGGATTCATGCTGCCGCCGCTGATGTTCACCGATGAGGAGATCGAGGCGATCGTGCTCGGGTCGCGCTGGGTCGCCAAGCAGCCGGATGCGAGGCTTTCGGCGGCGGCGACCGATGCGCTTGCCAAGATCGCGGCCGTGCTGCCGGCCGATCTGCGCGAGGATCTCGATGCCACCACGCTGCTCGTCGGTCCGAGCGCCGAGGCCACCGAGGGCATCGACCTCAGCCTGGTGCGCCAAGCCATCCGCGACGAACGCAAGCTCGGTTTCCTCTATCGCGATGCGGCAGGGGTCCAGTCCCGGCGCATGGTCTGGCCCTTCGCGCTCGGCTTCTTCGACAAGGTGAGGATTGTGGTCGCCTGGTGCGAGACGCGGCAGGATTTCCGCCATTTCCGCGCCGATCGCATCTCCGCCCTCAGCGCCACCGAAATTCGCTACCCGCGCCGTCGCCAGGCTCTCCTCAAGGCGTGGCGAGCGTCGCTGGACGCACCAAAGCGTGGGCCAGAGGCCTGACGTTTCGTTACGCGCTCTTGCAAAATGCCTGCTGCCAGAATCTGACAGTGGGGCGGCCTATGCTCCTCCAATCGAAACCCTGGAGAGCAGACATGAACACCTCAAATTTCGTTATCCTCTACGTCGACAGTCCGGAGCGGAGCGGCGCCTTCTACGGCGCGCTGCTCGGGCGGCAACCGGTCGAGGCGTCGCCGACCTTCGTGCTGTTTGTGCTCGACAACGGCTTCAAGCTTGGGCTGTGGTCGCGCCACACGGTGGAGCCGGCGGCGGCCGCCGCGGGCGGCGGAGCCGAGCTCGTCTTTGCGCAGGACACGCCGGCGGCGGTCGACGCTGCCCATGGGGACTGGGCCGGGCGCGGCCTGAAGATCCTGCAGGCGCCGACGGACATGGATTTCGGCCGCACCTTCGTTGCGCTCGATCCCGACAACCACCGGCTGCGCGTCTATTGGCTGAACGAGGGAGACCAGGGATGAGTGCGCACTGGATCGCGGTCGCCTCGGCGGCGCATGTCAGGATCGGCCGCGAAGGCGGCTTCATGCAGGTCAATCATGGCAAGGCGGCGCCGCTGCGCCGCGTCAAGCCAGGCGACCGCATCGTCTACTATTCGCCGAGCACGGTCCTAGGCGAAAAGGACGGCCTGCAATCTTTCACCGCCATCGGCACGGTGCGCGACGGCGAGCCCTACCGGGGCTACATGGGCGCAGGCTTCACGCCGTTCCGGCGTGATGTCGACTGGGCGAAGGCTGGGGAAGCGCCGATCAAGCCGTTGCTCGACCGGCTCGACTTGACGGCTGGCCGGCCGAACTGGGGCTACCAGTTCCGTTTTGGGCTGCTTGCCATCGGCGCGCATGATTTTGCGCTGATCGCGCAAGCGATGGGCATGGTGCCGGCAAGCGAAGCTATCGCTTGAGCGCCTTGTAGACGGCGATGCCGGCGGCGAGGTCCTCAAGCGCGGCGCCGACCGACTTGAACAATGTGATCTCGCCGTCGCCTTGCCGGCCCGCCTTCTCGCCGCGCGCCAGTTCATGCAAGTCAGCGATGATGGCGTCCGGTTTCAGGACGCCGGAGGCCAGCGGCTGGACGATGTCGCCCGCTTCCTTGGTGGCACCGGAGCGAGTGTCGACATAGACGCGGGCGCGCCGGATCGCGTCGTCGTCGCTTTCGCGCATCGTCGGCGTGAAGCCGCCGACAAGGTCGACATGCGCGCCCGGCTTCAACAGCGCACCCCTGATCAGCGGCTCGGTGGAAATGGTCGCCGAGGAGACGATGTCGGCCTCGGCGAGCTCGGCGCCGAGATCGCCGGCTGCGCTGGCCGGGAGCCCTTCGGCGCGCAAGCCGGCGGCGACCTTTTCGGCATTAACCGGCGTTCGGTTCCAGATGCGGATGCTCTTGATCGGCCTCACCGCCGAATGCGCCTTGGCGAGGAAGGTCGACAGCGCGCCGGCGCCGACGACCAACAGGCGCGAGGCATCCTTGCGGGCGAGGTAGGAGGCGGCAAGCGCCGAGGCGCACGCGGTGCGCCATTGCGTCAGTCGCTGGCCGTCGATCAGCGCTTCCGGTTCGCCGGTCGTGCCGTCGAGCAGCAGGTAAAGGCCCATCACGGCGGGTTTGCCGATGGCGTTGTTGTCGGGCGAGACGGTGACGATTTTGACACCGATATGGCCGCCCGCCGAGGCGCCGGGGGCGTTGAAATCGGTCCAGGCAGGCATCAACAGCAGCGTCGAGGCGGCGCCATCAGGACGGTCGACCGTGTGATGGTGACGGACCGGCTGCACGGCGCCGTCGCGGAAGGCGGTGCGCAGCGTCTCGACCAGCCCGGGAAAGGTCAGCGCCTGGTCGACCTCGGCGGCCGAAATGGTCAGCATGGAAGACTCCGTGGAGTGAAGGCGCCCGCGAAGCCGCAATTCTTACGGCATCTGCTGCGCCCAAAGGCTTCAGGCGGTCGGCTTCGGCAGGGCCGGGCCCTGCGGCGCCTGAGCCGCCTGAGGCGCGCGGCTGACCGCCTGGCGCAGGTTCTCGGCCTCGACGCCGCGCTGGCGCGCCAGCTTGCGGTAGCGGCCCTGCTTCACCCAGGTCGCCATGCTGCCGACGATCATGCCGATGGCGAGAGCCAGGAACAGGAAGACGAAAAGCGGGAGCTTCAGCGTCAGCGCGGGATTGCCGGGATTGAACGGGTCGAGCGTGAAGGCGATCGGCTCGCGGTTGGCGACGGCGAGCGCGATCAGGACGACGGCCAGCGGCACGAAGACAACGACGAGCATGAAGCGGTTGAACATTTGTTTTCCTGTCGAAAGCAGGGCTGGCGGAGGGCCGGCGCGTGAACTCGCGTCTATTTGCCTCCGTTCAGCCTTTCGCGCAATTCCTTGCCGGTCTTGAAGAACGGCACCCACTTCTCCTCGACCTCGACGGATTCGCCGGTGCGCGGGTTGCGGCCGGTGCGAGCGGGACGGTTTTTCACCGAGAAGGCGCCGAAACCGCGGAGTTCGACCCGGTTACCCTCGGCAAGCGCGTCGGTGATCTCGTCGAAGATCGCGCCGACGATGTTTTCGACGTCGCGCAGGAAAAGATGCGGATTGCGCGTGGCAATGATTTGCACAAGCTCGGATTTGATCATGAGAACGGCTCCCCGGAAAGCACTTCGGTCAAATTATGCAGATGATTTTATTTGCTTTTTCGCTCGCCTCGAGCGGCGCGTCAAGGGTGCCAGACCGAAACGAGACCGTCAAGAAACAAGCGGTCGGCTCCAATTTCGTGAATGACGTCGCCGCCGGCGTCGGGCAGGCCGAGCGCGCTGGCGACGGTTTTCGCCATCGTCTTGGAGAACAGGAAGCCGCCGCGCCTCTCGGTGTCCTTCCATTCCACCACCTTGAGCTTGGCGTCGACGCCCTTTGTCGACAGCCAGTCGATCGCCTCGGTCTCGCCGCCGACAGCGTCGATCAGATGGTTGGCGAGGGCCTGGCGGCCGGTGAAAATCGAGCCGTCGGCAAGCGCCAGCGCTTGCTCGCGGGTCATCTTGCGGCGTTCGGCGACGATGCCGACGAACCAGTCATAGCTGTCGAGGATGAGCTTGCGGACCATGGCGCGCTCGTCCTCATTGGTCGGCTTGAAGGGCGAGGGCGAGGCCTTCAGCGGCGAGGATTTCACCTCCTCGAGCTTGATGCCGAGCTTGTCCATCAGCCCGCTGACGTCCGGATACTGGATCAGCACGCCGATCGAGCCGACGATCGAGGATTTGCGCGCGACGATATGATCGGCGGCGCTGGCGATCATATAGCCGGCGGACGCGGCGAGCGTGCCGACTTCCGCCACGACCGGCTTATCGGCGGCGAGCTTGCGCACCTCCTCGAAGATCGATTCACCGCCGACCGTCGTGCCGCCGGGCGAATCGATCGACAGGATGACGCCCTTCACCTTCGAGGACTCACGGATGGTTTCCAGCCGCTTGATCAACTCCTCGTCTTCGGTGATGGTGCCTTCGATCCTGACCTTGGCAATGTGGTCGACAGCCTGGCCGGTGAAGTCGTCGCGATAGACCCAGCTCGACAGGGCGATCAACGCGACGGCCGCGACGGCGAGCGCAGCAACACGCCAGAACGTCAATTTGCGGCGCAAGCGGCGGCGGTCGATCAGGTCGTCGGCTCTCATTGCCATGGTCAGCCTCTCGGTCGGTGGGAAGAGATGTTTTTAAAGCAAGCATCGGCGCCCCGCTACCGTTTCCTGGTGGGGTTGCGTCAAAGCGCCTGCGCGATGCGGGCCGGCGTTTCATGAAATTTTAACGCTGCCCGTCCGTATCTGCTATGAAGTGCGTAGATTGTGTCGACTTCACTTCCGTTTGTACAACGGCAGCTGTCACATTTTTGCGGTTTTCCTCCGCTTGTGCTTGCTTACGGGGGCCGGCATCCCACCTATAGGCGGTGATTTGGCGGGGCAAGGGTTTATTAGAATTTAGTCATGCTAGCGCGATCGAACGAAACGACCAATGCCGAGACGGCTTTGGCGCCAGCAGCGCCAGCCGGTACGCGGGGTGATGCGTTCGACCTCGCGCAGCGGCATTCGCGCCGCGTGCGCGTGCTCAAATTCGCGGTGCCGCTGCTTGCGGCCGTCATCGCCATTGCCTTTCCCGTCTACTCCTATCTTGCGGCCCCGGTGTCGATTTCGGTGCAGGCCGAAGGCAGCGCCTTTGCCGACGGCAAGCTGGTGATGGCCAACCCCAAGCTCAACGGTTTCACCAAGCAGAAGCTGCCCTATTCGCTGACGGCGCTGCGCGCCATTCAGGACGTCGGCAAGCAAGGCATCATCGATCTGGAAGGGATCAATGCCAAATTGCCGTTGACGTCCGACAATGTGGCGACCGTCAACGCCACGCGCGGCGTCTACGACCGCGACGGCAACACAATGAGCCTGACCAGCGACATAATGGTGACGACGACCGACGGCATCGAAGCCAAGCTCAAATCAGTCTTCCTCGACATGGGCAAAGGCACTATGAAGACGGATGATCCGGTCGATGTCAGCCGTGGCGGCTCGCGGATCACGGCGGATTCGATGGCGGTCCAGGACAACGGCAAGGTTCTGGTTTTCGAGAACAAGGTGCGCGTCAACATCGATCCCGCCAGCTTGAGGGCGGCAGAGCAACAGAGCGGAGAATCGAATGCGTCGCAGTAGTTTGGCAGGGCTTTTGGGCGCGGCCTCGGTGCTGTTGTTGCTTGGCGTGGCGCCGTCGCTCGCCCAGTCCGGCGCGAGCAGCCAGGTCTCAGGCCTCAAACTTTCCGGCGACCAGCCGATCCAGATCGAGAGCGACAAGCTGGAGGTCCGCCAGGCGGACAGCGTCGCCGTGTTCAGCGGCAACGTCACCGTGACGCAAGGCCCGACCACGCTCAAGGCCGGCAAGATGACGGTCTACTATGTCAAGGATCCCAATGCCGCCAAGGGCGCGGCCGCCGGCGCATCGGCGATGACCGGCTCGGCCAACATCGATCACCTGGTTGTCGACAACAAGGTCTACATCAAATCGAACGACCAGATCGCCACCGGCGACAACGGCACTTTCGACATGAAGACGCAGGTGCTCGTGCTTTCCGGCAAGGAAGTGGTGCTGTCGCAGGGCCCCAATGTGCTCAAGGGCTGCAAGCTCACCGTTCAGATGAAGAGCGGCCTCGCCCAGGTCGACGGCTGTGGCGGGCGCGTCATCATGTCGATGACGCCGCCGCCTAAGTCTGGAGCGCCGAAGCAATAATGGCCGGCGTATCGTCGCTGCTGGCTCGCCTTCCGGGGCGGGCCGCCGGCAAACCAGCGGCGCCGGCGACGGTTTCCGTCGATTCCGCGAAGTTCAAGGGCACCTTGATCGCCAAGGGCCTGACCAAGAGCTACAAGGGCCGCAAGGTCGTCAGCGGCGTGACGCTTGGCGTGCGCGCCGGCGAGGCGGTCGGACTGCTCGGCCCCAACGGCGCCGGCAAGACGACCTGTTTCTATATGGTCACCGGACTGGTGCCGGTGGACGAAGGCACGATCGAGATCGATGGCTTCGATGTCACCTCGATGCCGATGTACCGCCGCGCCCGGCTCGGCATCGGCTACCTGCCGCAGGAGGCCTCGATCTTTCGCGGTCTCAGCGTCGAGCAGAACATCCGCGCCGTGCTCGAAATGGTCGAAAAGAGCCGCAAGGCGCGCGAGCGCAGCCTCGATGAACTGCTCGAGGAATTCCACATCAGCCATCTGCGCAAGGCGCCCTCGCTGTCGCTGTCCGGCGGCGAAAGGCGGCGCCTGGAGATCGCGCGCGCGCTCGCCACGCGCCCGGCCTACATGCTGCTCGACGAGCCTTTCGCCGGCATCGATCCGATCGCGGTGGCCGACATCCAGCAATTGGTGCGGCATCTCACGGCGCGCGGCATCGGCGTGCTGATCACCGATCACAATGTGCGCGAGACGCTAGGCCTCATCGACCGCGCCTATATTATCCACGCCGGCCAGGTGCTCACGCATGGCCGCGCCGACGAGATTGTCGCCAATGCTGATGTGCGGCGCCTCTATCTCGGCGAGGGTTTTACCCTCTAAACAAGAAATCCAGGGTTCGGCGCAATTTTTCGGTGATTTTCGGGATTCCTGTCCGATTTTTGCCTGAGATAACGCTCCGGTAAGCGAGTTTTGCTACCGTTTCGCTTGACAAGCAAAAGCTGGGCCACTTTGTTGGTTTGGTCGGAAAATCTGTTCCGGCAGGTCCTGTGCGTAGACGAGGCGTTTGATAACCAACCATGGCGCTGGCGGCGAAACTACAGCTACGGCAGTCCCAGTCGCTGGTGATGACGCCGCAACTGATGCAGTCGATCCGGCTGCTGCAACTCACCCATGTCGAGCTTGAACGCTTCATCGAAGACGAGATCGAGCGCAACCCGCTGCTGGAGCGCGCCGAGCCGCAGGACGACGCGGCTAGCGACCAGGCGCAGAAGAGCGATGCCGCGCCGGAGTCCGCCGCCGACGGCGATTGGTTCGAAGCCGAGACGGAATGGAGCGCCGAAGCGATCTCGGACAAGCTCGACTCCTCGCTGGAAAACCTGTTTCCCGACGATCCCGGCACCAGCGAACGGCTCGGGCCGGATCTCACCGCGCAATGGAAGTCGGCTTCCGGCAGCGGCATGGGAGCGTCCTCGTCCGAAGGTTTCGATGTCGGTGACATGGCTGCCACGGCGATTACGTTGCGTGAGCATGTCGGCGAACAGATCGCGCTCGCCTTTGCCGATCCGGCGGCGCGGCTGATCGCCGGCGAGCTTGGCGACGGTCTCGATGAGGCCGGCTATCTAAGCGCCGACATGGCCGAGATCGCGGCCCGCCTCGGCACCAGCGAAGCGGCGGTGGCCAAGGTGCTCGGCATCTGCCAGACGTTCGAGCCGGCCGGCCTGTTTGCCCGCGACCTTGCCGAATGCCTGTCGCTGCAGCTTGCGGTGCGCGACCGGCTCGATCCGGCGATGCAGGCGCTGGTCGCCAATCTCGAACTGCTGGCGCGGCGCGATTTCCAGGCGCTGAAGCGCATTTGCGGGGTCGACGAGGAGGATCTCCTGGATATGCTGGCCGAGATCCGCGCGCTCGATCCGCGGCCCGGAATGGCGTTTTCGGGCGGCGCCAGCGACGCCATCGTTGCCGATGTCGAGGTGCGCGCTGCCAATGACGGAAGCTGGACGGTCGAGCTCAATGCCGAGACGCTGCCGCGCGTCCTGGTCGACAATGTCTATTTCGCCAGAGTTTCGGGCCACGCGAAGAACCAGGTTGAGAAGGATTTCCTGGCCGAATGCCTGCAGAACGCCAACTGGCTGACGCGCAGCCTCGACCAGCGGGCAAAGACCATCCTCAAAGTCGCGTCGGAGATCGTGCGCCAGCAGGACGCGTTCCTCGTCCATGGCGTGCGCCACCTCAAGCCGCTCAATCTGCGCACGGTGGCCGATGCCATCGGCATGCACGAATCGACTGTGAGCCGGGTCACGGCGAACAAATACATGCTGACGCCGCGGGGCGTCTTCGAACTGCGGTATTTCTTCACTGCCTCGATCGCTTCGGCGGGCGGTGGCGACGCGCATTCCTCTGAAGCGGTGCGCGACCGCATCAAGCAGCTGATCGACGAGGAAAAGCCCGTCGACGTGCTCTCCGACGACGCCATCGTCGATATGCTCAAGGAAAGTGGCGTGGACATCGCCCGGCGCACCGTCGCCAAGTACCGGGAGGGCATGAACATTCCCTCCTCCGTGCAGCGGCGGCGTGAAAAACGCGCGCTCGCCAGCGCCGGGCGCTGACCGCAGCTCTGAAAACGGCCGCGGCGCGGCCGGATTTCCACAGTTTTCAAGCTTCATTGACAAGCTGCAATGAAGTGTCTAGAAGCCCGCCCGCATGAGGCGGGTCTGATGCCCGCAGCGGATGGGACCGTCACGGCGAAGGCTTCGCGACGGCCAAGAAGGCAACTTGTGATCAACCGGAAAGTTCGGATTTAAAATCGGCGCGAGCGCCGCCGCAAAGCTTGTGCGCGCGGACCACGAGTATAAACTCGGGACAGTTTGAAGCCTGAGCAAGGAAGGTCAGTTTTCAGATGAAACTGCGCATTTCGGGAAAACACATGGATATCGGCGATGCGTTCCGTACGCGCATCAACGACCGTGTCGGCGAAGCGATCGGAAAATATTTCGATCGCGGTTTTTCAGGGCATGTCACGGTCATCAAATCGGGGTCGCGCTTTTCGGCCGACTGCATGATCCGGCTCGATTCCGGGGCCTCATTGCAGGCGACGGGCGACGCACAGGATCCCACGCTTGCCTTCGAGGCGGCGGCTGATCGCCTCGAAACCCGCCTTCGGCGCTACAAGCGCCGTCTGAAATCGCACAATTCCGGCAACGGCAATGGCGAGCCGACCGACATCGCCTATACGGTGATGGCCCCGCTTGCCGACGACGACGAGGAGATGCCGGAGAATTTCGCTCCGGCGGTCGTTGCCGAATCGACGATGACGCTGCGCACCATGTCGGTGGCGTCCGCGGTCATCGAGCTCGACACCAAGGATAGCCCGGTCTTCGTGTTCCGCAACGCCGGGAACGAGCATCTCAACATCGTCTACCGCCGGCCGGATGGGAACATCGGCTGGATCGACCCGTCCACGACCAAAGTCGCACAGGGATAGCAGCCAGCCGCGCGAGGGGGCGAGGACTGGCTGCGGCGGGCGAACAAGGGATTTTTCAAGCATGGATCTTAGCGATCTGATCAACGTTCCGGCGATCATGCCGGCGTTGAAGGCGAACTCCAAGAAACAACTGCTGCAATTGCTGTCCGAGAGGGCGGCAGCGATTTCGGGCATTCCGGAGCGGGAAGTGTTCGACACCATCCTGCAGCGCGAGCGGCTTGGCTCCACCGGCGTCGGCAACGGCATTGCCATACCGCATGGCAAGCTCGCCGGGGTGAAGCGCATTGCCGGCGTCTTCGCCCGGCTGGAGACGCCGGTCGATTTCGAGGCGCTGGATGACCAGCCGGTTGATCTGGTGTTTCTGCTGCTGGCGCCCGAGGGGGCGGGTGCAGACCACCTCAAGGCGCTGTCGCGCATCGCGCGCGTGCTGCGCGACGCCGACACCGTGGCCAAGATCAGGGGCACGCGCGACGCGGTGGCGATCCACGCACTGCTGTCGGACACGCAGGCCTCGCACGCGGCCTGAAGTTTTCGGATTGAAGGTTTCAGAGGGCCGCCTTGGGCGGCCCTTGCCATTTCGGACGGCCAGCGGTCGCTCAGTGAATGGCGACAGTGGTCAGGTCGTTCTCCAGCGCGCCCGCCAGCGCCCGGTCGCGGGCGTCCGAAAGCAGGATCGGCTGGCCATTGGCGGCAAACAGCGCCCACAGTTCCAGGCCGGGCGCGATTTCCCCGAGGCCGGGGAAGCGGCCGCGCAGATCGTCGCTCGAGACTTTCCTGAGATAGGCGACTGAGCCTTCGCCGAGATGGGCGAATTCGCCACTGGTCATGGTCAAGGTTTCGTCGGTTCTGGTCATTTCAAGCCTCCTTGGCGCGAGGACGCCGTCCAAGGCCGCCCCGCATGAGAGCCATCGGTAAAGATCAGTCTTTCACCGATATGTTTATTTTCCGTACCAGCCGCTCGACCTCCGGCCGGTCGAGATCAATCGATAGCAGGCCGTTCTTCAGCTCCGCCGCGATCACCCGCATGCCATCGGCCAGCACGAAGCAGCGCTGGAACTGGCGCGCGGCGATGCCGCGGTGAAGGAATTCGCGCTCGGTGTCGTCGGTCTGACGGCCGCGCACGATCAACTGGTTCTCCTCCGTCGTGACATCGAGGTCGCTTTCGGCGAAGCCGGCGACGGCGAGCGTGATGCGCAGCCTTTCGGCCATGCCGTCGGCACCGCTGAGGCGCTCGATGTTGTAAGGAGGATAGCTGTCACCGGACTTCGCCAGGCGCTCGAGCGTCTTTTCCATGGTGTCGAAGCCCAGGAGAAGCGGGCTCGAAAAGGGCGTCATTCGGCTCATGTTACAGTGTCCTCTAGAGAGCGACATAAACTGGAAAAACCCGGATGGCATTTTTCCCGATTGTCTTGATATGGTCCGCCGCGCGGACAAGTTCAAGCCATCATAAACCCCGCCCAAAAACCCCGCCCAAAAAGACTCCCAGAAGGAATTGAAATGCCGCAGTCACGCAAGATCATCATCGATACGGATCCCGGCCAGGACGATGCCGTTGCCATATTGCTGGCGCTCGGCAGCGCCGAGTTGGAGGTCGTCGGCATCACCGCCGTTGCCGGCAACGTGCCGCTGAAGCTGACCGAAAGGAATGCACGCAAGATCTGCGAGTTGGCCGGTCGGCCCGATATCAAGGTCTATGCCGGCGCCATCCGGCCGCTGGCGCGCGAACTCGTCACCGCCGAGGAAGTGCATGGCAAGACCGGCCTCAACGGGCCGCAATTGCCCGAGCCGACGATGCCACTGCAGGATCAGTACGCTGTCGACTTCATCGTCGAGACGCTGATGCGCGAAGAGAGCGGCACGATCACGCTCTGCCCGCTCGGACCGCTCACCAACATCGCGCTGGCGCTGATTCGCGAGCCGCGGATCGCGCCGCGCATCAAGGAAATCGTGTTGATGGGCGGCGGCTTCTTCGAGGGTGGCAACGTCACCCCGTCCGCCGAATTCAATATCTATGTCGACCCGCAGGCCGCCGATGTGGTGTTCAAGTCCGGGATTCCGATCGTGATGATGCCACTCGACGTCACACATAAGGCGCTGACCACCGCCAAGCGCACGCAGGCTTTCCGCGATCTCGGCACCAAGGTGGGCATCGCCACGTCGGAGATGCTGGAGTTCTTCGAGCGTTTCGACGAGGAGAAATACGGCACCGACGGCGGGCCGCTGCACGATCCGTGCGTGATCGCCTATCTCATCAAGCCCGAGCTGTTCAAGGGCCGCAACTGCAACGTCAGCGTCGAGACCTCTTCCGAGCTCACCATGGGCATGACGGTGATCGACTGGTGGGGCGTGACCAAGCGGGAAAAGAACGCCATGGTGATGCGCGACATCGACCACGACGCGTTTTTCGCGCTGCTGGTCGAGCGGCTAGGGCGGCTCTGAAGCTCCCTTCTCCCCGTTTACGGGGAGAAGGTGCCGGCAGGCGGATGAGGGGCGGCGCGAATGTCGGTGTTTTGCCTGCAATCCTGGCGCTGCCCCTCACCCGGTCGCTTCGCGACCACCCTCTCCCCGTAAACGGGGCGAGGGAAGGTAGGCGCTACTTCGCCTTCGAGAAGGCCAGCCAGAGGCCGCCACCGACCAGGAAGCTGCCGCTGATGCGGGACATCAGCTTGACGCGGCTGGCCGACAGCAGCCGACCGGCGCGGCTTGCGGCAAGCGCGTAGGTCGAATCCGACATGGCGGCAAAGATCATCGCGGTCAGGCCCATGACCACGATCTGCAGCGTGTAGTTGCCCTGCGGCGCGATGAACTGCGGAAAGAAGGCGCCGAAGAACACCAATGTCTTCGGATTGCTGATCGCCACCAGGAAACCCTGCAGGAAGAAGCCGCCGCGCGGCTTTCCTGGCCGATCCGTCGGGGTTCAGCGTGCCTTTCGAACGGAACATCTGCACGCCCATCCAGATCAGATAGGCGGCGCCGATCAGCCTGACCCATTCGAACCAGTGGCCCATGCCTGATATCAGCGTGTTGAGGCCGATGCCGACGATGGCGATCATGATGGCGAGGCCGGCCTGGGTGCCGGCGACGTTGGCAAGGCCGGCGCGCGCGCCGTGGCGGATGCTGTTGGCGATGATCAGCGTGACGGTCGGACCGGGCACCAGGATGATGACGATGCAGGCGACGACATAGGTGGCGTAAAGTTCCAGCGACATGGTCTTTCCTCAAGCAAGATGGCACCGATCCGGTGGCGGCCGGGCCCGATCAATGCACGGCGCCGGTGTGGGCGCAAGCGCCAGCCTGCCGCCGATAGCCGGCCTCAGCTTGCGCCTGCCTGCCAGGGCAGTGTCGCCTCGTAGGCCGCGCCGGCCCGCAGCACGGCGAGATCGCCGCGTGGCGGCCCGATCAGCTGCATGCCCATCGGCCGGCTCTTGCCGTCGAAACCGACGGGTACGTTGAGCGCCGGACAGCCGCCCAGCGTGGCGAAGGCGGAGACCTGCATCCAGCGATGGTAGCTGTCCATGGCTCGACCGGCCACCTCACGCAGCCAGTCGGTGGCGACTTCGAAAGGGAAGACCTGCGCGGTGGGCAACGCGACCAGGTCGAACCGGTCGAAGATCGACAGCAGCTTTCGGTGCCAGGCCGAGCGCCTCACCGTTGCGGCATGGACTTGCGGCGCGGTGAGGCGCATCGCCTGCTCCACCTCCCACACGGCTTCGGGTTTCAGCAGCCTGCGCTTGGCCGGATCGTCGTAGTGGACCTTGAGCGCGCAGCCGCTGCTCGCCTGGCGCAGCGTGACGAAGGCCTGCCACAGCGCCTCGAAATCGACATCCGGCACCTGCGCCTCGCTGTGGAAGGAGGCATCGGCGAAACGGGCGAGCGCGGCGTGGCAAAGATCGACTATGCCCGGCTCGACAGGCAGGTGGCCGCCGAGATCGCCGAGCCAGGCGATGCGGCCACCAGTTGCCTTCGTCGACAATCCGTCGAGGAAGGAACCCTGCTTGTCGTGCGACAACGGGGCGCGCGGATGATAGCCGGCCTGCTCGTCGAGCAGCAGCGCGATGTCGCGCACGCTGCGGCCCATCGGCCCTTCCACGCCCATCTGCGCGTGGAAGACATCGATGTCCGGCCCGGCGGGAACCAGCCCCTGCGAGGGGCGGAAGCCATAGACGTTGTTGTAGGCTGCGGGATTGCGCAGCGAGCCGCCGAAGTCGCTGCCGTCGGCGATCGGCACCATGTCGAGCGCAAGCGCCACCGCCGCGCCGCCGCTCGATCCGCCGGCGGTCAAGGCCGGATCGAAGGCGTTGAGCGTCGGGCCGAACACATTGTTGTAGGTGTTGGAGCCAAGCCCGAATTCGGGGACATTGGTCTTGCCGATAATGATGGCGCCGGCCTTGCGGACGCGCTCGACAAAGAAGTCGTCCTCCCCGGGGACGAAGTCGGCGAAGATCGGCGAGCCGAAGGTGGTTTTCAGGCCCTTGGTCAGGGCCAGGTCCTTGATCGCAATCGGCAGGCCGAACAATGCTCCCGTCTCACCGCCGCGCGCCAGATGGGCATCCGCGCTGTCGGCCTCAGCGAGGATGCCGGCGCGATCGCGCAGCGACACGATGGCGTTGACCTGCGGGTTCACCGCCTCGATGCGGTCGAGAAAAGCTGCGACCACCTCGCGCACCGACAGGCGGCGCTGCCCGATCGCGCCGGCTAGCTCCACGGCGGACAGACGGCAGATGTCGCCGGCCGGCGGAACGGCATGCTTTGTCTTGGGACGCATGGCCGTCGTCACGCGCCTGGGAGGGCTGCGTCGACATCTTTTGCCAACGGAATGGCCGGCTGCGCGCCCGGCTTCAGGCAAGCGAGCGAGCCGGCGGTGGCGGCGCGTGCGAGCGCCTGTTCGAGCGGCAGGCCCGACGACAGGCCGGCACCGAAATAACCGCAAAACGTGTCGCCGGCGCCGACCGTGTCGACCGGGGTTATCTCCAGCGCCGGCACGGTCAGGAACGTGTCGGGCGTCGCGGCCAACACGCCATCGCCGCCGAGGGTGACGACGATAGTACGCCCGGTCTTGCCGGCATAGTCGCGCATCCGCGCGGGGCGATCACGGCCGCTGAGCGACAGCGCCTCGCCATAGAGATCGAATTCAGTCTCGTTGGCGACGGCATAGTCGGCCTTGCTTAGCAGGTTGGATGCCTCGGCGCGAAACGGCGCGGTGTTGAGCACGCTGATGGCGCCGGCCGCCCGCGCCGCCTCCAGCGTGGCGTCAACGGTCTGCAAGGGGATCTCGTGCTGCAGCAGCACGACGTCGCCCTTCTTGAGCTGTGCCTTGGCGATATCGCCGGGCAGCACCGAATCATTGGCGCCCGGGACCACGGCGATGACGTTTTCACCGTCGGCGCCGACCAGGATCAGCGCCGTGCCGGTCGAAGCGAAGCTCTCGCCTATGCCGGAGAGATCGACCTTGCCAGTGAGCAAAGCCAGCGCCTCGGCGGCGAAGCTATCCTTGCCGACGGCGCCGACCATGCGCACCTTGGCGCCGGCGCGCGCGGCGGCCAGCGCCTGGTTGGCACCCTTGCCGCCGGGCGCGGTGGCGAAAGTGGAGCCACGCACCGTCTCGCCGGGCGCCGGCAAGCGGTCGACATTGGCGATGAGGTCGAGGTTGATGGAGCCGACAACGATAATCAAGAAGAGCCTCCTGCTGACTGCGCGGGAAGCTAGCCTGTAAGAGCGCCGCTTGCCAGCCCACAATAGGGTTCCGCGCCGGCTGCCACTTGCTCATTCGCAGCGCACGGTGACCGTGCCCTGATAGGTGCCGGCCGGAAAGATGCCCGGCGACTTGGTGGCGGTGAGGTCGACCAGCATGGTGTGTGTGCCGTTGATCACCCGCTGCGGCGAACTGCCCGGAATGTCCGTGCCCGAGCCGTCGAGCCGGAAGACGGTGGCGAAGGTGACGTTGGTGTCGCCGCCGCTTGGAGCCGAAGTGAAGGCGATCGGCGCCGGCGCGGAAACCGAAAAGCAGTCGAGCAGGTTGAGGATCGAGCACAGCAGCGAGCTTGCGGTGATCGTGGCGCCGGCGCTCGACCCGCCCGCCTGCTTGGAGCCGAGGATGTTGATGGCGGGGTTCGACGTCATCGTTCCCGAGGCGCCGATCACGATCGTGCAGGTGCCGACGATCGCCGCCTGCGCGGGAAAGCAGAGGCCGGCAAGTGCTGCCACCGCAAGCAGGGCGCGGCTATTTCTTCTTCTTTTTCCTGCCATCGCCGTTCGTACCTCTGATGCTCCAGCCTTCGTTGGCCCATCCGGCCGAAGCGGTTGCGGGAGCGGGAGCGGCCGTGGGACCGGCGGCAGCCACGCTGCCCGTCGTCTGGCCGTCGGCGCCGAGGCCCATCTTGAGCAGCTTCAGTTCCATCTGCAGGCGCTCGACCTCAAGCTCGTAGAGGCGGCTGCAATCGACACGCTTCGGCGTCCGACCGATCGGGACCACCACGCGGCCATAGGTGGCGATGTCGCTGTTCGACTGGCTGCTGTTGTTGCCTCTGATGACGCCGACGTCGAGATAGGCGCCACTGCCTGAAACCGAGGAGCGGCAGGTGGTGCCGTCGGAAGCATGCACCTCGTCCTGGCCCTGGGGAAGGGTGACACCGGGCAGGGTGAAACCCGTCTGGTTCTGGTTCAGGTTCAGTATGTCCTCGGCAAACCCCGAACTCACGACCGCCAAAGCGGACAGCAAGGAGAGGGTCAGGACCTGCGATGTCCGAAGAACTTTCCGCATATCTGTGCCCTTATCTGCGTCTGCTCGCTTGGAAAGGGGATACTCTCGGTACAGATACGCACTTTACGCTCGGTCGCGCCGTCGAACGGCACGACCACCAGAACCGGACGCGATGCCTGGCCGGCCAGAAGAAAGGCGCTGGGCGTGATCCTGGCGGCTATCGGCTGGAAATCCTGGTCGTAGACATGAACCTCGACGCGAATTCGCTGGTCGTACGGGTTGCCCGGAAAGACGCGGACGGCGAAAGCATCGGTGAACGACCTCACCTCGCCGCGCATCGGCGTCATCGACTGGCCCGTCGCGGCAAGGGGAGACAACACGACGGCCAGCGCCGCCGTCAGAATTCCAACCTTTTTCAAAGACCGCTCCTTTCGCGAGAAGGCTATTCGCAGCGCAGTGTGACGGTTGCCTGGTAGTTGCCGGCGGAGAAGCGGTTCGAGCCGCTCTTGGTGCCGGCAAGATTGACCGCGACCGTCGATGTGCCCGGTACCGTCAGCGCGGTCGCGGTGCCGGTCTCGGCAATGGTCTGCGCGCCGGAGGTGGCGAAGGTCGGGGTCCATGTGGTGGCCGTGACATCTGAGGCCGGCACGGTGGTGGTCGTGACCGGGTCGACGCTGAGCGTGACGCCGCCGGTGGTATCCACCTGGGCGCTGCCGGCCGAACCGCCTGCATTGTGGGAGCTCAGCGACTGAAGATTGGTGCTGACGGTCATCGTGCCGTTGGAGTTGATCGTGATCGTGCAGGTCGCGGTGATCGTGCCGTCGAACAGCACGTTTCCGGTGGCTGCGGATGCGGTCTGGTCGATGCAGGCGACCAGCAGTGCCGCACCGATGACGGCGCGAAAGAACTTCATCGAAACCCTCCTATCAAGCCGGATGGTCCGACTTAATACAAAGGCATCTTCGCTTTATCGTAGTTAATTTAGGGTAAAATGAAATGTCTTCACTTGCCTAAAAAGAGTAAAACCGGCGAAACCACAGGTTGTCGCCGGTTGTAATGCCTATAAATTTGGGGGCAAAGGCGATAAATGTAGGAATACTTGTTTATACTTTGATCCACGGTTTTGTGCAACAAAACTCGAAAATATCGACGTTTCAGGACGAGACCTGTCCCGCCTCCCAGCCGAGGATGGCACGCTTGCGGGTCAGGCCCCAGTGGTATCCGGTGAGGGCGCCGGACTTGCCGAGCGCGCGGTGACAAGGCACGACGAACGACATCGGATTGGCGCCGACCGCGGCACCCACCGCGCGGCTGGCGCTCGGCGCGCCGATGCTGGCGGCGATCGAGGAGTAGGTGCAGGCCTTGCCCATCGGGATGCGCAAGAGGGTTTCCCAGACGCGCAACTGGAAGTCGGTGCCGATCATCACCACGCGCAGCGGCTGGTCGGCGCGCCACAGTCTTGGATCGAAGATGCGCGCGGCGTAGGGCGCTGTAGAGCTCATGTCCTCGACATAGGCCGCGTTCGGCCAGCGGCCGGACATGTCGGCGAAGGCCGCGCGCTCGCCGCCGGGATCGTTGAAGGCGAGGCCGGCAAGCCCGCGGTCGGTGACCATGATCAGGGCGATGCCGAAAGGCGAGATGTGATAGCCGTAGCGGATGGTGAGGCCGGCGCCGCGCGTCTTGTAGTCGCCCGGCGACATCGCTTCATGGGTGACGAAGAGGTCATGCAGCCGTCCCGGGCCCGACATGCCGAGCTCGAACGAGGTTTCGAGCAGCGGCATGCCGGAATCGAGCAGCCGGCGCGCATGGTCGAGCGTGACCGCCTGCAGAAAGGCCTTGGGCGACAGGCCGGCCCAGCGGGTGAACAGCTTCTGCAGACCCGTCGGCGTCTCGCCGACCTCCTCGGCCAGATCCTCGAGCGAAGGTTGGTCGCGATAGTCGAGACTGATCTTCTCGATGGCGCGGCGCACGACCTCGTAGTCGCTGCCCTTGGGAGTAATTTCGTTCTCAAGGATCGCGGTCGGTTTCATCTGCGTATTCATGGTCATCTGGGCGTTCATGGCAATATCTCCTTGACCGCGAATATCGGTCTTCCCGCCCTTTGCCACCACCCGAAACTTGCCCTGCTGCCGCCCGCCCGCGACGTGCTTGAATTCCTACGGCAAGGCGTGGAAAGCCGGCCGCCGGATAACGCAAATTCGACAGTCAGCGCGCCCTGGCGGTCGCGAGCGCGCGCGAAAAAGCGGTGGCAAAGCTCTCGCGGGAGACGGGGTCGAGGAAGGACCCGATCGACACGATCTGTCCCTGTGCCTCTACCGCCATCCTGGTGATGCCGATCTCGGCATGGCGGGCGATTGAGAAGCGCGCCCAGAACGGATTGAAGCGGTGCGCCTCCGACCTGCCCGATGGCGCGGTCTTGCGAATGTCGAGGCTGGTGCGCGACACCGAGACTTCCTCGCGAGCGCGGGCGGCACGGTAATTGACGCGGAAGGCGATGTAGACGGCGATCACGTCGAGCCCGAAGAAGCCGAACACCGGCCAGGCGCCGCGCGACAGGAAGAAGGCGCCGGTGGCCAGCCAGCCGAAGGACAGCGCGCCCATAAGGACGATGAAGCCGGTGCGGCCGAGCGAGCGGTGCGGTGTCAGCAAGGCATGGAAGAAGGGCTCGTCAGCCTGGAAAGAGGCGTTTGTGTCGCTCATGCCTGGATATTATAGGAAGGGAATGGCAAGCCCCAAGACGAAAAAATCCCCGATGGCCAAAAATGCATTGCCGCCCGGCCGGCGCGACGGCTCGAACGCCAAACCGCGGCCGAGGCCGACGCGATCACGGCCCCTCTACAGCTCGGCCGAGGTGCGCGAGATTTTCCGGCGGTTTTCGGTGCAGCGACCGGAGCCGAAGGGCGAGCTCGAGCATGTCAACGCCTTCACGCTGCTGGTGGCGGTGGTGTTGTCGGCGCAGGCCACCGATGCCGGCGTCAACAAGGCGACGCGGGCGCTGTTTGCGGTCGCCGACACGCCGCAGAAGATGCTGGCGCTCGGCGAAGCGAAAGTCGGCGACTACATCCGCACCATCGGCCTCTGGCGCAACAAGGCCAAGAGCGTGATCGCGCTGTCCAAGGCGCTGATCGACGAGCATGGCGGCGAGGTGCCCGCCGACCGCGACCAGCTGATCAAGCTGCCGGGCGTCGGGCGCAAGACCGCTAATGTCGTGCTCAACATGGCCTTCGGCCAGCACACGATGGCGGTCGACACGCATATATTCCGCATCGGCAACCGCCTCGGGTTGGCGCCCGGCAAGACGCCGGAACAGGTCGAGCAGGGGCTGCTGAAGATCATCCCGGCCGAGTATATGCGCCATGCGCATCACTGGCTGATCCTGCATGGCCGCTATGTCTGCAAGGCGCGCAAGCTGGATTGTCCGGCCTGCGTCATCGCCGACATCTGCAAGGCGGCGGAGAAGACGGCCGAGATGCCGGCGCCGCTGGTGCCGATCGCGCCGCTTTCGGAGACGGTTGCCGCCGAGGCTTGAAGCGGTGCGCAACCCGGACGGAGACCGCGCCGCGCAGTTTCCCGGAATTGCTCAGGAGCCGTAGCCGCGCGCCATAGCCGCCGCGAAGACCGGGATCAGCAGGAAGATGAAGGCTTCGGCGCGGACATAGGTCTTGACCGAGGCGAGCTCCGCCGCCGGCACCTGGAAGCCGGGAGTGGCGCCGGTCTGCCGGTTCCAGGAGATGAAGCGGACGGTCGGGATGATCGACAAAAGGCCGACGATGACGAAGGCCGTCATCTTTGCCCAGAACATCCAGTTGTAGATGTAGAACTCCCAGCCCTTCAGGCCGTAGAAGACACGGCCGGCGCCGACGATGACGATCAGCGCGGCGATGATGCCGTAATGGCGGTCGATGCCGACAAGGCGCTTCAGCGTCGCGGCGGGCAGATCGCCGCGGAGCAGCACGAATTCGGCGCCGATGATGCCGGCCAGCGAAAACACCAGCAGATGATGGATGATGGCCAGCACGAGGTCGGTGGTATCCATGCATTTTCCTCTGGTTGGATGATATGCGGGCTGAATCAGATTTCCGCTAAGACTAGCATCGCCGGACAGAATTCCCAGACACGGCGGGCAGCTAGCTGCCCTGGCGTGATGGGACGTTCTGGTCTGGAGGATGATCCGGACCGCCGTGGCCCTTGTTCGGTGCGGGAGGTTTGCTAGGCGCCTTCTTGACGTTCAAGCGAGGCAAGTTCCATGGGCAGTCCAAAGGCAACCGGCGTGCCGGTCATCGAAACGGCGCGGACCATCCTGCGGGCGCACCGGCTGGACGATTTCGACGCCTACGTCGCCATGTGGGCCGATCCCGCCGTCACCCGCTTCATCGGCGGCAAGCCGCGCACGCGCGAGGAGAGCTGGATGCGCTTCCTGCGCCATGCCGGGCTGTGGTCGCTGATTGGCTATGGGTTCTGGGCGATCGAGGAGAAGGCGAGCGGCCGCTTCATCGGCGAGGCTGGCTTCCACGATTTGAAGCGCGATATCGAGCCATCGATCGATGGCGTGCCGGAGGCCGGCTGGGCGCTGGCCTCGGAAGCGCATGGCCGGGGACTGGCGAGCGAAGTGGTCCAGCGCGCTCTCGCCTGGGGAGACGTGACGTTCTCACCGGCCAGAACCGTCTGCATCGTCGATCCGGAAAACACAGCGTCGCTCAATGTTGCGGCCAAGTGCGGCTACAGGGAAATCCTGCGCACCACCTATCACGACAATCCGACGATCCTGCTGGAGCGGCGGTAGAGCCCCGTCATCCAGCCTTGAGCAGCTTTCGCGCCACGGCGTTCTGCGTATCAGCGTGCGGCGCGGCGCCGGGGTCTAGCAATTTCGTGCGTAGATCGAACGGTTGCGGCCTGGCGATCGCATAGCCCTGGGCATAGTCGACGCCGATCGATTTCAAGGCCGTGACGATGCTCTCGCTTTCAACGAACTCGGCAATGGTGCGCTTGCCCATCACCTTGCCGATATGATGGATCATCTCGACCATGGCACGGTCGATGCGATCCTCCAGCATGTCCTTGACGAAGCTGCCATCGATTTTCAGATAGTCGACGGGCAAGTGCTTCAGATAGGCGAAGGACGACATGCCGGAGCCGAAATCGTCGAGAGCGAAGCGGCAGCCCAGCTCGCGCAACTGGGCGATGAAGCGCATGGCGTTGGCGAGGTCGGCGATGGCGCTGGTCTCGGTGATCTCGAGGCAGATGAGCTTCGGCGGGATGCCGCTGATCTCGAACTGCTCGCGCAGGAAGTCGAGAAACGTCTCGTCGCCGAAGCTCGCCCCGGACAGATTGATGGCGCAGGTGGCGATCGGAGCGGCCGCTGGATCGCCAAGGCGCGCGGCCAGAACGGCGAAGGTGCCGCGCACGACCCAGCGGTCGATCGACGGCATCAGCCCGTAGCGCTCGGCTGCCGGAATGAAGCTGGCCGGCGAGACAATGGAACCATCCTCGTCCGTCAGCCGCAGCAGGATTTCGAGATGCGCCCCGCCTTCCGCCGCGGCGGCGCTGAGCGGCCATATCTCCTGGCAATAGAGCCTGAAGCGGTTTTCCTCCAGCGCGGCGTGCAGACGCTGCACCCAGGCCATTTCCGTGAACCGTTCCCGCAGGGCCGTGTCGCTGTCGCTATGCAGCTGAACCCGATTGCGGCCCTTTTCCTTGGCCATGTAGCAGGCGACATCGGCGGCCTGCAGGGTTTCTTCAAGCGTGACTTTGGCATCCACAATCTGGACCATGCCGATGCTGACGCTGATGGCGAACGGTCTTCCGGTCCATGAGAAATGCAGGTCTTGAACGGTCGCGCGCATCCGTTCGGCAATGTCGGCGGCGAGATCCAGGCTGCAATCGAGGAGGAGGACGCCGAATTCGTCGCCGCCCAGTCGCGCCAGAATGTCGCCCGGCCGAAGATCATTGCCGAGCAATATGGAGACCTGACGCAGCAGCTGGTCGCCGGCGGCGTGGCCGCATGTGTCGTTGACCAGCTTGAACTGGTCGAGATCCAGATACATCAGGGCGTGCTGCCCGGGTCGATGGTGCAAATCCTGGATGGCCTTCTGCAGGCGGCTCTCGAAGTCGCGGCGATTTGCAAGCCCCGTCAGTTCGTCGTGCGATGCTTGCCATGAAAGGCGCTCGATGTAGTCCTGTTCGCGCGTCATGTCGTGGAAGGCGAGCACGGCGCCGACGACTTCGCCGGACACCAAAAGCGGTGCGCCAGTCAGGGCAATGGGAACGACCGAACCGTCGGCGCGCTGCAGCAGTCGCGGGCGGGCATTGGAACGCCTCGGCTCGCCGGCCAGCAAGCGCTGGATCCATTGCGTCTCCTCGACGCCGCTGTCCTTGTCGACGAGCTTGAACAGTGATGCGATCGGTTTGCCTCTCGCCAGCTCGAACGTGTGCGCCAGCAGGCGTTCGGCGACAGCGTTCATGTAATCCAGCCGCCCATCGGAATTTGTGCTGATGACGGCCTGGCCGATCGAAGCAAGCGTGATCTGGGCCCGTTCGCGCTCGGCATTGAGCGCGTTCTGGAAAGCCTGGCGTTGCGCCAGGAGTTTGCGCGTGCGCCACACTGCTAGCAGGATGAGCAGAGCGGCTGTGGCGAGATTGGCCAGCGTCAATGCAATGTTGATGAAACGCGAACCCTCTCCCAGGCTGTCAGAGAACGCCTTGGACAGAGGGCCGATCTCATCGTTGAGCCGGTGGATCTCTGCCTTCCAGGCGCCGACCTGGTCCGACGATACCCGTCCTTCCGCGACCTTCCGGTGGATTGTCTCGCCCAACTCGTCGAGCGCCAGGATCATGTCGTCTGCAGCCGCCCAGCGCTGAATGGCGACGTCGAGGTAGCTGAACCAGCGAAAATTTCGGAACAACCAGATCATTCCCGCGACGTCGTCGGCGTGATTTCCACCCTGCACGAAACCGGCGCGCGCCGCCTCGGTGTCGGGCTCGGCCTGCTCAAGTGCCAGCCGCGCCGCATGATCGGCCAGCGGAACGGCAATTGCGGTGCGATACTCGTTGAAGAAATCCGTCTTGCCGGTATCGGCATAGAGGCTGAGGAAATAGATGGCCTCTTTCTGTCCTTTCGACCAATGGCTTTCGCCGCCGACGTAGGCGCGAACCGCCGAAAGCGTATAGAGGCTGCCGCCGGCGACCAGAGCCTGGACAAGGACCACGAGGATGAATGGCCAGACCAACCCGACAAGACGTGGGCTAGAAAGCGCCGGTGACAGCCTCATCAAGCTTCCATGGAAATTGCCATGGCCCCCGTGAACCCGCTGGGCCTGACCGAGGCAATTGCAGGCCAGGCGAAACCTCTCTCCCTCATGTCGCTGCTCGTCATGCGACAACAGCCCGAGTAGCATGTCGGCCTTAACAGCCAATAAACTTGCCGAGTATTTTTACTCGAGACAGCCTGTCTTCTTCCACAGGTTGCTTTCGCAAGGGTATAGGATAGGATTTTAGGCAAATACTATTGCAGTTCGACTGCTTCCAATTTGCCGGCGCTCGAAAGCCCGACAAATCGGGACCAAGTCATGGAAACAAAGTTCAAAGAGTTTCCAGTGCCTTATCGGCGATGAACGGCTTTCAAACTTGCTCGTTCGAGCATCGAGGCGTCTTCGCCGAAGGCGCGGGTGGCGCGAGCCGCCGCCTCGAGCAAGGGCGCGGTCATGCGGCGCAGAAAGGCTGCGTCCACGCGCGTTCTTGGGCCGGCAAGGGTGAGTGCGCCGAGAAGAGTCCGGCCGGGTCCAAAAACAGGCGCCGAGACGCCAGCCGTCTCGGGATCGCGGTCGCCCACCGACAAATGGTGATAGTCCGCGCGGATGGTATCGTAGGGCTCGCCCTGCTCGCCGGAGAACGCGGCGAGTACACGGCCGCCGGAACCCGCCAGCAAGGGCAGCACGTCGCCCTCGTGGATGGTGTAGCGGATCGGATGCTTGGATTCGACGCGGTAAAGGCAGGTGCGGACATCGCCGGAGCGGACATAGAAGGCGACGCTTTCCCAACTCCGCTCCGACAGATCTCGCATGATCGGCAGCAGGACATCCATCGCCACCACCGAGCGCTGGTAGAGCGCGCCAAGCCTGAAGGTGGCCGGTCCGATGCGATAACGCCCGTCGTCAAGCCGTTCCAGCAATTGGCCGCGCATCAGCGAGTTGGCCAGCCTCAGTATCGTGCTCTTGTAAAGGCCGGTGCGGGTCGCGATCTCGGCCAGGCCGAGCGAGCGATCGGCGGGCGTGAATGCGTCGAGAATGGCGATGGCGCGGTCGAGAGCGGCAACGCCTTCGGTGGAAGTCGGGCTGGCAGGTGTATTTTTCATCCCGATGATGATTTCATGTTGGTCGCCCCGTCCAGGCCAAGCCTGGATGATGCGATTTTGTCGTGGCAAAATCGTTCTGTCTAGTAGAATGCCATTCCCGTTGACAGAACGCAGTCACAAATGCTTGAACTCGAAGGCGGGTCTGAATTCAGGCCACGTCTTTGGCAGGCACCGGAGGAGGTGTCGTGATTTGGAGGAGTCCCATGCTGAACAGACGCAGATTCTTGACGAGCACCGCGGCCGGCATCGCGGCATTGCACTTCACACCCGCCTTCGCACAGGACGCGCCGCAACTCCAGATCTTCGTTCCCGCCGCGCCTGGAGGCGGCTGGGACCAGACGGCCCGCACGATCGACCAGGTGCTGCGTTCTGAAAAGCTGATCTCCGGCTCGCAGATCACCAATGTCGGCGGTGCCGGCGGCACGGTCGGCCTGCCGCAATTCGTCAATCAGTGGAAGGGCAAGGGCAATTCACTGATGGTGGCCGGCATGGTCATGGTCGGCGCCATCATCGCCAACAAGTCCGCGAACAACCTGACCGAAGTGACGCCGATCGCCCGCCTGACCGGCGAGTTCGAGGCGCTGGTGGTGCCTGCGGCATCGCCGTTCAAGACCGCCGCCGATTTCGTCGCCGCGCTCAAGGCCGATCCGACCCAGGTTCCGGTGGCGGGCGGCTCCGCCGGCGGTTCGGACCATATTCTGTTCGGGCTGATCGCCAAATCCGCCGGTGTGCCCGCGACCAACCTCTCCTATGTGCCATTCGCCGGTGGCGGCGAGGCGCTGTCGGCGCTGCTTGGCAACCAGGTGGCAGCCGGCATTTCCGGCTATGGCGAATTCTCCGAGCAGGTCAAGGCAGGTGCGCTCAGGCTGCTCGCCATCTCCGCCGATAAGCGCCAGGAAGGTATCGACGCGCCGACGCTGAAGGAGGCCGGCATCGATGTCGAATTGTTCAACTGGCGCGGCGTTTTCGCTCCACCAGGCGTCTCCGACGACGACAAGGCGGCGATGATCAAGCTGGTCGAGACCATGGCCAAGAGCGAGGCCTGGGCGACCGAGTGCAAGAATCGCAACTGGACACCAATCCTGCTCACCGGCGACGATTATGCCAAGTTCGTCACCGAGGACACCGCCCGCATCGGCGCCATCCTCAAGGATCTCGGCCTCGCCTGATGCCTTCCCCAGGCGGGTCGGCCGGCGCCGCTCCGCCTGGACCTTCGCCAGGCGCATGGACATGACATCCATCGCGGGCGAGACTGCGGTCAGGGCCGGCCGTGGGATGCCGGCCATCGAGGGAGGACATTCATGAGCACCAGCGACCAGCAGGCGCCGCCGCGCTTTGCCATACCCGAATTGTTGATCGGCGTCGGGCTTCTGGCCTGCGCCGCCGCCGTGGCCTGGCAGACGCTGGCGATCCCGGTGTCGCCGCTCTATTCCAAGGTCGGCCCGAGGGTCTTCCCCTACATCACGATGGCCGGCATGGTGATCCTGTCGCTGCTGCTCATCGTCGCGGCGCTTCGGGGCGGCTGGCAGCCCGACGAGGAAAAGGAGACGCCGACCGACTGGAAGTCGATGGGCTTCGTGGTTGCCGGCCTCGTCGCCAACCTTTCGCTCATCCATCCGCTCGGCTTCACCGCCGCCTCGGTGATCATGTTCGTTCTGGTCTGCTACGGTTTCGGCAGCCGGAGCCCGCTGCGCGACGCGCTGCTGGGCCTGATCCTGGCGCTCGCGGCCTATTTCGGTTTCGCCAGGGCGCTCGGCGTCAACATCGGCGCCGGTTTCGTCGAGAACCAGCTGAACACGGCGATCAACGCCGTCGTCGCCATGGTGAGGCGCTGACGCCATGGACACGCTCAACCAACTCGCGCACGGCTTCTCGGTCGCCTTCACGCCGGCCAACCTTTTGTGGTGCCTGGTCGGCACTACATTGGGAACGGCGATCGGTGTGCTGCCCGGCCTCGGGCCGGCGCTGACCATCGCGCTGCTTCTGCCGATCACCTACCAGGTGGCGCCGGAAGCCTCCTTCATCCTGTTCGCCGGCATCTATTACGGCGCTATGTATGGCGGCTCGACGACGTCGATCCTGCTCAACACCCCCGGCGAGAGCGCCACCATCGTCACCGCGCTCGAGGGCAACCGCATGGCCCGGTCCGGCCGCGGCGGCGCGGCGCTCGCCACCTCGGCGATCGGCTCCTTCGTCGCCGGCACCATCGGGACGCTGGGCGTCGCCTTCCTGGCGCCGATCGTGGTCAAGTTCGCATTGGCCTTCGGCCCGGCCGAGTATTTCTCGCTGATGGTGCTGGCCTTCATAACCGTCTCGGCGGTGCTCGGCTCGTCGTCGGTGCGGGGTCTCACCAGCCTGTTCGTCGGCTTCGTCATCGGCATGATCGGCGTCGACCTGCAGACCGGACAGCCGCGTTTCACCTTCGGCACGGGCGAGCTGCTCGACGGCGTCGATGTGATCATCGTCGCCGTCGGCCTGTTCGCCGTCGGCGAGACGCTCTACATGGCCTCGCGCCGCTATGCCGGCAAGGACGAGATCGTGCCGCTCAGGGGCTCGCTCTACATGACCGCCGCCGAATGGGCGCGCTCGTGGAAGGCGTGGCTGCGCGGTGCCCTGATCGGCTTCCCGATCGGTGCGATGCCGGCCGGCGGCGCCGAGATCCCGACCTTCCTGTCCTATGCGATCGAGAAGAAGCTGTCGAAGCACAAGGAGGAGTTCGGCACGGTCGGCGCCATCGAGGGCGTCGCCGGCCCGGAAGCCGCCAACAATGCGTCCGCCGCCGGCGTGCTGGTGCCGATGCTCACGCTTGGCCTGCCGACCTCGGCGACCGCCGCGATCATGCTGTCGGCCTTCCAGAGCTACGGCATCAATCCCGGACCGCTGCTTCTGACGACGCAGGCCAACCTCGTCTGGGGCCTGATCGCCAGCCTGTTCATCGCCAACGTCATCCTCGTCATCCTCAACCTGCCGCTGATCGGCCTGTGGGTGCGGCTGTTGAAGATCCCGGCGCCGCAGCTCTATGCCGGCATCCTGGTGTTCGCCACCGTCGGCACCTACGGCATCTCGCAGTCGCCGATCGATCTCGTCATCCTTTATCTCCTGGGAGCGGCCGGTTTCCTGATGCGGCGCTTCGATTTCCCGACCGCGCCCGTCATCATCGGCATGATCCTCGGGCCGCTCGCCGAAACGCAGTTCCGCCGCGCGATGACCATCGCCAATGGCGACTGGACGGTGTTCTACCGGCATCCGCTGTCGCTGACGCTGCTGACGCTGGCCTTCATCGGTCTCGTCGGGCCGCATATCTGGGCCTGGATCGAGCACCGGCGCCGGCGCGGACCGGAGCATGTGCCTGGCGATGCCTGATCGAACTGGAGCATCATGACAGACCTGCTTTCGGGCATCCGCGTCCTCGACCTGACCAATGTTCTGGCCGGCCCTTACTGCGCCTACCAGCTGGCGCTGCTCGGCGCCGACGTGATCAAGGTCGAGGCGCCGAATGGCGGGGATCTGGCGCGCCAGCTCGGCGCTTCGGCAAAACTCAACCAGGCTGGCATGGGCGCCTCGTTCCTGGCGCAGAACGCCGGCAAACGATCGGTCGTGCTCGATCTCAAGAAGGAGGCCGATCGCGACCGCTTCCTCGACCTGGTCGCCTCGTCCGATGCGCTGGTGGAGAACTTCCGGCCGGGCGTGATGGATCGGCTCGGTCTCGGCCATGCCAGCCTGAAGGCGGTCCGTCCCGGCCTCGTCTACTGCGCCATATCGGGGTTCGGCCAGAGCGGGCCGATGCGCGACAATCCGGCCTACGACCAAATCATCCAGGGGCTGTCGGGCATCATGAGCATCACCGGCACCCCGGAGACGGCGCCGCTGCGTGTCGGCTATCCGGTCGCCGACACGCTGGGCGGGCTGGTCGGCGCCTTCGCCATCGCCGCCGCGCTGGTCAAGCAGAAGACGACCGGCGAGGGGGCGTTCCTCGACGTGTCGATGCTCGAATGCACACTCTCTGCACTTGGCTGGCCGGTGTCCAACTATCTGACTGCCGGCGTCGAGCCGCGGCCGATGGGCAATGAGAACATGACGGCAGCACCGTCCGGCGCGTTCCGCACCGGCGAGGGGCTGCTCAACATCGCCGCCAACAAGCAGGAGCAGTTCGTCACGCTCTGCCAATTGATCGGCCGGCCGGAGCTGGCGTCCGATCCGCGCTTTGCCGAACGCGAGACGCGCAAGCAGAACCGCGCGGCGCTGAAGGTGCTGATCGAGGATGCGTTGGCGGATGCCTCGGCGGCCGCCTGGGAGGAAAAGCTCAACCGCGCCGGCGTGCCGGCCGGACGGGTGCTGACCATCCCGCAAGTGCTCGGCGAGCGCCAAGTGACAGAGCGCGGCATGACGACCCGCTTCGAAGGCATGCCCGGCATGGATCAGGCACTGACCGTGGTGCGCGGCGGCTTCATGGTCGACGGCGCAGCGCCATTGCCGGCCGGGCCGCCGCCGGCGCTGGGCGAACATATGGATGATGTCTTTGCGACGCTGCCGGCGCGCGGCAAGACAAGAGCGCAGGCATGAGCCAGGAGAAAAAGGCCGGCCGCCTGCGCGGCGAGGACTGGTGGCGGACCGGCATCATCGAGATGAGCCCAGGCGTGATCCGGCTGCGCGGCTACGAGATCCAGGACCTTATCGGCCGCGTCAGTTTTCCGGCCATGATCTGGCTGATGCTGCGCGGCGAATTGCCCAGCGAGGACCAGGCGGCGCTGCTTGGCATCGCGCTGGGTGCGGCCGTCGACCACGGGCCGCAGGCGCCGTCGATCGCCATCGCCCGCATGGCGGCGACCTGCGGCGTCGGTATCAACAATGCGATGGCTTCGGCCATTAACGTGCTGGGCGACGTGCATGGCGGCGCCGGCGAGCAGGCGCTTTCCTTCTACGGCGACATCGCCGCGGCGATGGACCAGGGCACGACGCTGGCCGATGCGGTGGCGGCGCGGCTCGATCGTTTCTTCGCCGAAGACAGGGGCTATGTGCCGGGTCTCGGCCATCGCTTCCATCCGGTTGATCCGCGCGCGCCGCGGCTCATCGAACTGACCCGCGATTTCGCGGCGCGCGGCGTGGTCGGTGGCCGCTTCGCCGACATCGCAGAGGCCATCGAGGCCGAGGTGGCGCGGCGCAAGGGCAAGCGCATCCCGCTCAACATCGACGGCGCGACGGCGGTGATCTATGGCGAACTCGGCTTCCCGCCGCCGCTGACGCGCGGCCTGTTCGTGCTGTCGCGCTCGGTCGGCATCCTGGCGCATGCCTGGGAGCAGTCGCAGGAAACCGAGCGCAACAAGGGACCGCTGCCGCGGGAATGGCTGTGGGCCTATACGGGTACTCCGGTACGACCGTTTCCCGGGCGCGAGGATGAGAGCCGCTGATCTCAAATCGCGTCGGGAGGCTCGGTCTGGGGGACAGTCAAATCCCTCAGCAACGTCGACAGATCCGGCTCGTCGATAAGCAGCGCCGCATCGGCCGGGGCAAGCCATGCCCGCTGCCGCGTGCCCGCTTCCATCCAGCGGGGCAGCTCCTCCGTCACGTTCAGCAGGTAGACGATGACGTCGACGCGGACGAAGCGGCTTGCCAGGCGTTTCCAGTAGGAATAGGTGCCGGCCGGCTGTTTCAGGATGTCGCCGAGGACGCCGGCTTCTTCCCGCGCCTCGATCATGGCCGCCTTGCGCCCGCTCTTGCCCTTCATCGGCCAGCCCTTGGGCACGATGAAGCGTCTGGTCGTGCGCGACGTCACCAGCATCACCTCGATGCCACCATCAGGGCCCAGCCGAAAGGGTATCGCCGCCACCTGGCGAATCCGTTCGCCCCTCTTTGCCTTGCGCACGGCTGTCTTCTTGGTCGCTGCCATTCCCAGAAACCCAGTCGGATCGCTCCTTCCCGAGCAAGGAGGGCGCCATCCCGCAAAACCCCAAACCGCCGCCGATGCAACAGTGCATTTTTCCGGCAGGTAAGTCGGCTAAATAAATCGAAAATGCCGGCTTGTCAGCGGCACGACGTCAAAATCGCATTGCCCAGCACCTGGCAGCTCGGCTTGACCACCGGTACCTGCAGTCGAGGCTGCGGCACGATCTGGCGATCCTGCTCGCGATTCAGCTGCTGCTGTTGCTGGAATTGCTGCCGCAGCATCCTGTTCTGCAGCTGCAGCAGTTCGTTCTGCTGGACCAGAACATTGCGATTTGTTGGGATAATCACCTGCGCCAAGGCATGCGGAGCCACGGCCACCACCATCGCCGTCGCCAGCATTGCCGATATGAGAACCGTCGTTGGACGAAGCTGCCGCATCGATCCGCTCCCGCGTTAAACCTACCACCCATATAGGGCATTTGACCGGCGGTGCCATGGTCGATGGGCAGCCACGCCAAATTGATTGGTTCATCGGCCAGGAATGTGCCCTCCAACCTGGCATTGCACTTGACGGGGGCGGTTGTTTCGCCGCTCTGTCGGCCGGTGCCAGGCCGAGCCAGTGGCTGGAGCCGAGCCTTCCAAGAAGGATCCCCATGAGAAGCAGGTATCTCGCGGCGATGGTTGGCGCTGTCTGCATCCTCGGCGTGCCGGTTTGGGCAATCGCTGCGCAGACCAAGGGCGACAAGGTGGCGCCGGCCGCCGACGCGGCCAAGCCGCAACTGCCAGGCGGGGCCTCGGCGCTCTCGGAGACCCATGGCGACTGGGTGGTCAATTGCCAGGTCAACGGCGCGGCCAAGGCCTGCAGCCTCTCGCACCAGCAGTTCAGCAAGCAGACCAACCAGCGTCTGCTGGCGATCGAATTGTCGACCAAGACCGGCGAGGATGCCGCTGGCACCCTGGCGCTGCCGTTCGGCCTGGCGCTGGCCAAGGGCATCACGCTGGAGATCGACGACAAGAACTGGAAGGCATCTTGCAGTTCAACACCTGCCAGGCTGTCGTGTGCCGGTTGCCTTTGACGCCGACACCACGCCGCTGCTCCAGAACGGCACCAGCCTGAAGGTCAATGCGGTCGCCGCCGACACGGCGCAGCCGATCAGCTTCTCCATTTCGCTCAACGGCTTGGGCGGCGCGCTGGCAAGGACGGCGGAGCTGTCGGCGGACTGAACTCGATTGCTGTTCCGACAGACCGGGACGATCGACGAAGCCGATCGCCCTTGGGGATCGAGACGGATCGGGGAAGCCGATCGCCCTTGTCACTCCACCTCGCGCAGACGGTAGCCAACACCGGTCTCGGTGGTGATGTAGCGCGGCTGGTCGGGAGTCTTCTCGATCTTCTGCCGGAGCTGGCGAACGTAGACCCTCAGATACTGCACGTCGGTGGAATCGCCCCAGACCTGTTTCAGCAGGAAATGGTGGGTGAGCACCTTGCCGGCGTGCTGCACCAGGATGCGCAAAATGTCGTATTCCTTGGGCGAGAGCTTCACCTCCTTGCCCGCGACCGTGACGATGCGCTTGACCAGGTCGACAGTCAGCTCGCCGGTGTGGAACACCGGCTTTTCGCCCTGCCGCTGGAATTTGTGGCGCAGCGCCACGCGGATGCGCGCGACAAGCTCGTTCATGCCGAACGGCTTGGTGACGTAGTCGTCGGCCCCGAGCTCCAATGCCGAGACGATGCCGGCTTCGTCGGTGCGGCTGGAAAGGATGACGACGGGAATGTCGAGGCCGTCGCCCCGCCATTTGCCGAGCAATTCATGACCGGTCATGCCGGGCAGGCCGAGATCAAGCAGGATCAGGTCCGGCTTCTCCGTCCCCACCAGCTCGATTGCTACCTTCGCGTTGGGCGCTTCGGAGACCGCATAGCCCTGGCTGCCAAGGCCGACGCGCAGCAATTTGCGGATCGGCGGTTCATCGTCCACGACCAATATGGTGACGTTCTGATTGGTCATGCCGCATCACCGTTGGTCTGATCGTCCGCCCTGGCTCGGTGCATGCCGGGCAATTCAGGCGGCACCGGCATGCGGATGGTGAAGATCGCGCCGCTTCGGTCGGTGCGGTTTGCCGCGGTGATCGTGCCGCCCATCGCCTCGATGAAGCCGCGGCTGATCGACAGGCCGAGCCCCGTGCCGGCGCGCACCTGGTCGCGCTTGCGCACCCGGTAGAAGGTGTCGAAGATCCGCTCCAGATCATCGGGCGGGATGCCCGGCCCCTCATCCATGATCTGCAGGATGATGGAGCCGCTGTCGACCCAGCCCTGCAGCCGGATCGTCGAGCCGGGTGGGGCGTATTTCGCGGCATTGTCGAGGAGGTTGAACAGCGCCTGTTCGAACAGCACCGGGTCAAGCCTGAGCATCGGCAGGTCGGCGGGGATGTCGATCTCGGTCTTGTGCTCCTCGACGATCCTGCGCGCCCTGAGCAGGGCCGAGCCGACAATGTCGCCAACATAGTGGAGGGCGCAGTTCGGCTCCATCGCGCCGGATTCGATCTTGGTCATGTCGAGCAGGTTGGCGATGAAGCGGTTCAACCGCTCCGACTCGTCGAGCACGGTCGACAAGAGCTCGGCGCGGTCGGTTTCGGGCAGTGCAGCCGAGAATTCCCTCAGCGTGCCGGCCGCACCCATGATGGCGGCGAGCGGGGTCTTGAGGTCGTGCGAGATCGAAGTGAGCAGCGCCGAGCGCAAGCGGTCGGCCTCTGCTGCGAGCTTGGCGCGGTCGACGTCGGCGACGAGCTGGATGCGCTCGATGGCGACCGCCGCCTGGTCGGCGAGCGCGTCGAGCAGGCGCTTCTGCTCGGGCGTCAGCAGCGGCCCCTGCCTGTCGTCGTCGAGGCCGACGACGCCGATCGGCGTGCGGCCGGTCCTGAGCGGAAGATAGAGGCGTTTCGCGCCGGGCAGCGTGTCGGCGCCGCGGCCGGCGGCGCGGTTATGCTCCCAGGCCCAGCGGGCAGCGGCGATGTCGGCCTCGGCCAGCGTGTCGTCGGGAGGATAGCCTGCCTTGACGGTGATGGTGCCGTTCTCCGGCAGGAGCAGCACGACGCGCAGCTTCAGCATCAGGGCGATCTGGAAGGCGGTGGCCCACAGCACGTCGTCCAGCGTGCCGGCGCCGGCGAGCTTCCTCGAGAACTGATAGAGGTCTTCAGTGGCGCGCGCCCGCGAGCGGGCGGCGATCGCCTGGCGCTGCACGCGCGCCGTCAGATTGCTGGCGATGACGGCGACGACGAGAAAAATGGCGAGCGCGACAATGCTCTCCGGATCCCGGATCGTCAGCGTGTAGCGCGGTTCGAGGAAAAAGAAGTTGAACGCCAGGGCGCTGACCATGCAGGCGTACAAGGCCGGCCAGAAGCCGCCGGTCACCGCCGATGCCAGCACTGCCACGAGAAATACGATAGCGAGGTTGCGGACGTCGAGAAACTGGTCGAGGACCGCGCTGAAGGCGAGAGAGCCCGCGACATAGGCCGTGGCAAGCAGATAGGCCCAGATTTCGAAGGGCCTCTGCTCGGCTGCCGTCCCGACAGTCTTCGCCTCGGTGCCCTGTTCGGTCCCCGAGATGACATGGACGCTGATGTCGCCGGCATCGCGGATGAGATCATAGGTGAGCGAGCCTTCGATCAATTCCCGCCAGCGCGACCGGGTCGGTCTGCCGATAACGATATGGGTGAAGTTGTTCGCCTTGGCATGGCGGACGATGTCCTGCGCCACATACTGGCCAGGAATGGTGGTCACCTCGGCGCCGAGCTGTTCGGCCAGCCGCAGATTCGCCGCCAGCCGATCCTTGTCTTTCTCGGGCATGGCGGCCGAGCGCGGCGTGTCAACATGCAGCGCTGTCCATGGCGCGCGCAGCCGTTCGGCCAGTCGGCGCGCATAGCGGATGCGGGCAGCCCCGCCCGGACGGGCGTCGACGCAGACAAGCACCCTTTCCCCCGCCGCCCATGGCCCCGGTATGGCGTGCGACTGCATGTGGTTCAGCAATTGCTCGTCGACGCGCTGGGCGGTGCGTCTCAGCGCCAGCTCCCTCAGCGCCGTCAGATTGCCGGGCGAGAAGTAGTTCTCGATGGCGCGCTGCGCAGTGTTGGGGAAATAGACCTTGCCTTCCTCAAGCCGCTTTATCAGGTCGTCTGGCGTGAGGTCGATGATCTCGATGTCGTCGGCCTGGTCGATTATGGAATCGGGAACCGTCTCGCGCACCCTCACACGGGTGATTTGCGCCACGACATCGTTCAGGCTTTCGACATGCTGGATGTTGAGCGTGGTGTAGACATCGATGCCGTGCGTCAGGATCTCGTGGACGTCGAGATAGCGCTTGGGATGACGACTGCCGGGAGCGTTGGTGTGGGCGAGTTCGTCGACGAGCACCAGCGCCGGGCGGCGGGAAAGGATGGCGTCGATGTCCATCTCGTCGAGGACGCGGCCCTTGTAGTCGACCTGGCGGCGCGGGATCACCTCATAGCCTTCGACCAGCGCCTGGGTTTCCTTGCGGCCATGCGTCTCGACGACGCCGATCACCGCGTCCATGCCGTCGGCCAGCCGGGCGCGGCCGGCCATCAGCATTTCGTAGGTCTTGCCGACGCCGGGCGCTGCACCGAGGAAAATCCGCAGGCGGCCGCGCCCTTCCCGCTCGGCATGCTCGAGCAGCGCGTCCGGCGAGGGCCTTTTTTCGGCGTTGCTTCTGTCGTCCGGCATCTGATCCTGCGTCTGGCACCAATCCTAAACATGGATGGCGCCGGGTAGGCTGTCGATCCCCGGCGCTACCATTACTGTTTCGTGGAGTCGTCCAGCGCAAGGTTGAGCGCCAGCACGTTTACCACCGGCTCACCCAGAACACCGAGTTCGCGAGCCTCGACATGGCTGTCGACAAGCGTCTTGACCTTGGCCTCGTCGAGACCCCTGGCCTTGGCCACGCGGGGAACCTGGAAATAGGCGGCCTCGGGGCTGATATGCGGGTCAAGCCCGCTGCCGGAGGTCGTGACCAGATCCATCGGCACCGGGTGACCCGGGTTTTCCGCCTTCAGCTTCTCGGCGTCGCCCTTGATGCGGTCGATCAGCTTGGGATTGGTTGGACCGAGGTTGGAGCCGCTCGGGGCGGCGGCGTTGTAACCGTCGCCGGCGGCCGAGGGGCGGCCGTGAAAGTAGCGGTCGCTGGCAAAGGCCTGGCCGATCAGCTCGGAGCCGATTACCTTGCCGTCCTTCTCGATCAGGCTGCCATTGGCCTGGCGCGGAAACAGCACCTGGGCGATCCCGGTCATGCCGATCGGGTAGACCAGGCCGGTGAGGATGGTGAAGAAGACTATCATGACGATCGCGGGTCTGATTTGCTTGAGCATGGAGATGGTCCTTATGCGAGGCCGAGCGCGGTGACGGCCATGTCGATCGCCTTGATGCCGACGAAGGGGACTATGACGCCGCCAAGGCCGTAGACGAGGAGATTGCGGCTGAGCAGCGCGCCGGCGCCGATGGCGCGGTATTTGACGCCTTTCAGGGACAGCGGGATCAGAGCGATGATAATCAGCGCGTTGAAGATGATGGCCGACAGGATGGCGCTCTGCGGCGTCGCCAGATGCATGATGTTGAGCGCCTGCAGCGGGCCGGCGGTCTGGCCCGGCGCCACGTAGAAGACGGCGAACATCGCTGGAATAATGGCGAAGTACTTGGCGACGTCGTTGGCGATGGAGAAGGTGGTCAGCGAGCCGCGCGTCATCAACAGCGCCTTGCCGATCTCGACGATCTCGATGAGCTTGGTCGGGTCGGAATCCAGGTCCACCATGTTGCCCGCTTCACGCGCGGCCACCGTGCCGGTGTTCATGGCGACGCCGACATCGGCCTGGGCGAGCGCCGGCGCATCGTTGGTGCCGTCGCCGCACATGGCGACCAACTTACCCTTGGCCTGCTCGTCGCGGATCAGCTTCAGCTTGTCCTCGGGCGTCGCCTGGGCGAGGAAGTCGTCGACGCCTGCCTCCGCGGCGATCGCCGCCGCCGTCATCGGGTTGTCGCCGGTGATCATCACGGTGCGAATGCCCATCTTGCGCAGTTCGGCAAAACGCTCGCGGATGCCGCCCTTGACGATGTCCTTCAGGTGGACGATGCCGAGCAGGCGGCCGTCGCGCTCGACCGCCAGCGGCGTGCCGCCGGACTTGGCGACCTCGTCGGCGATCGCTTGCAGATCCCGGATCGTTTCGGTGCTCGGCCGCGTCGCATGGCTGGCTGATGTCAACTGGTTGGCATGGGCGAGCACGGAATCGACGGCGCCCTTGCGCACCGACGAGCCGTCGATGTCGACGCCGCTCATCCGGGTCTGCGCTGTGAACGGCACGAAGGTCGCGTGCAGCGTTGCCATGTCGCGGGCGCGGATGGCGTATTTCTCCTTGGCCAGCACGACGATCGAGCGGCCCTCCGGCGTCTCGTCGGCCAAAGAGGCGAGCTGCGCGGCGTCCGCCAGTTCCTGCTCGCTGACGCCCTTGACCGGACGGAACTCCGTCGCCTGGCGGTTGCCGAGCGTGATGGTGCCGGTCTTGTCGAGCAGCAGCGTGTCGACGTCGCCAGCCGCCTCGACGGCGCGGCCGGACATGGCAAGCACATTGAAGCGCACCAGGCGGTCCATGCCGGCGATGCCGATGGCCGAGAGCAACGCGCCGATGGTCGTCGGAATCAGCGTGACGAAGAGCGCGACCAGCACCGTCACCGAGATGTAGCCGCCCGAATAGGAGGCGAAGCTCGGGATGGTGGCGGTGGCCAGCACGAAGATCAGCGTCATGCCGACGAGCAGGATGTTGAGCGCGATCTCGTTCGGCGTCTTCTGACGTTCCGCGCCCTCGACCAGCGAGATCATGCGGTCGAGGAAGGTGTGGCCGGAAGCGGCGGTGATGCGCACGCGGATCCAGTCGGACAACACCTGCGTGCCGCCGGTGACGGCCGAGCGGTCGCCGCCGGATTCGCGGATGACCGGGGCGGATTCGCCGGTGATCGCCGCCTCGTTGACGGAGGCGACGCCCTCGACCACCTCGCCGTCGGAGGGGATGATGTCGCCGGCCTCGACCAGCACGACGTCGCCGACCTTGAGGCTGGTGCCGGGCACCAGCTTGAACCTGGCGCGGTCCTCTCCGGCGAGAAGCTTGGCTTGCGTCTCGGTGCGCGCCTTGCGCAGCGAGTCGGCCTGCGCCTTGCCGCGGCCTTCGGCGACGGCTTCGGCGAAGTTGGCGAACAGCACGGTGAACCACAGCCAGATGATGATCTGCAGCGTGAAGCCGCGATCGCCGCCGCCGGCGAGGAGATCCCTTACGAACAGCACGGTGGTGAGCAGCGAGACGACGGCGACGACGAACATCACCGGGTTCCTGACCAGCGTGCGCGGGTCGAGTTTCCTGAAGGCGCCGCCGATGGCGGGCCACAGGATGCGGGCATCGATGATGCTCGCGGATTTGGACTGGCTCATCTGGAGGCTCCAGTATCGATGGTGTTGGACGGCACCGAGTGGTCGGGTGCCGAGAAGAAGTGCGGCGGCCCGTAGACCAGCAGCCAGATCACGATCATGACCACTGCCAGGCCGAGGAAGGTGGATATGGTCGGGAAGGGAGGGGGAGTTGCCTCCCCCTCATTCTCAGCTCGAGGCTGAGCCTTGCGACGCATGATGTGGAACCAGGACATGGTTGCCTCGGAAGGGACGGCTTCAGAATGTTTGCCCGTGGATCATCGCCAGGTGCTCGACGATCGGTCCGATCGCCAGCGCCGGGAAGAAGGTGAGGCCGGCGACGATCAGGATGACGCCGACCAGCAGGCCGACGAACAGCGGACCGTCGGTGGGGAAAGTGCCGGCGGAAGCGGGAACCGTCTTCTTCGCCACCAGCGAGCCGGCGATGGCCAGCGCCGGGATGATGACCAGGAAGCGGCCCATCAGCATGCCGATGCCGAGCGTGATGTTGTACCAAGGCGTGTTGCCGGTGAGGCCGCCAAAGGCCGAGCCGTTGTTGGCGGCGGCGGACGTGTAGGCGTAGAGGACCTCGGAGAAGCCGTGCGGACCGCCATTGCCCATCGAGGCGACGGCTCTCGGCAGCACGACCGCTATGGCCGTGAAGATCAGCATCGCCAGCGGCAGGCAGAGAATGGCCAGCATCGCCATCTTGACCTCCTTGGCCTCGATCTTCTTGCCGAGATATTCGGGCGTGCGGCCGACCATCAGGCCGGCGACGAAGACGGCGACGACGATGAACATCAGGATACCGTAGAAGCCGGCGCCGACGCCGCCGACGATGACCTCGCCGAGTTGCATGTTGAGGATGGGGACCAGGCCGCCGATGGCGGTGAAGGAGTCATGCATGGCGTTCACCGCGCCGCAGGAGGCGGCCGTGGTGATGACAGCAAACAGCGCCGATGCGGGGATGCCGAAGCGCGTCTCCTTGCCTTCCATATTGCCGCCGTCAATGCCGAGCGCATGGACCAGCGGATTGCCCGATGCTTCCGCCCAGTAGCAGACGGCGACTCCGGCGACGAACAGCCCGCCCATGGCGGCGAGGATCGCCCAGCCCTGGCGCTGGTTGCCGACCATGCGGCCGAAGACGTTGGTCAGCGCCGCGCCCAACGCGAAGATCGTCACCATCTGGATCAGGTTGGAGATCGCGTTCGGGTTCTCGAAAGGATGCGCGGCATTGGCGTTGAAGAAGCCGCCGCCATTGGTGCCGAGCATCTTGATGGCGACCTGCGAGGCGACGGGTCCGAGGGCGAGCGTCTGCCTGGCGCCCTCGAGCGTGGTGGCGTCGACATAGGGGCCAAGCGTCTGCGGCATGCCCAGCCAGACATAGACGAGGGTGAGTGGGACGCAGAGCGGCAGCAGGATGTAGAGGGTGCAGCGGGTCACATCGACCCAGAAATTGCCGATCGACTTCGACGAGGCGCGGGCGAAGCCGCGGATCAGCGCCACCGCGATGGCAATACCGACGGCCGCCGAGACGAAGTTCTGCACGGTAAGGCCGGCCATCTGCACCAGGTAGGACATGGTGCTTTCGCCGCCATAGTTCTGCCAGTTGGTGTTGGTGACGAAGCTGGCGGCGGTGTTGAAGGCGAGGTTCTGCTCGACGGCCGTCATGCCCGCGGGGTTGTAGGGCAGCACGCCCTGCAGCCGCTGAAGGGCATAAAGCAGCAGGAAGCTCGCCAGGCTGAAGACCATGATGCCGGCCGCATAGATGGTCCAGTGCTGCTCCTCGCGGTCGCTGGTTCCCGAAATGCGATAGAGCCCGCGTTCGACCGGGCCGAGGATCGGCGACAGCAAGGTGCGCTCGCCGTTGAAGACCCGGTACAGGTAGCCGCCGAGCGGCTTCACCAGCAAAACGACGATCCCGCAATAGACGAGGATCTGTATCCATCCGTTGAGAGTCATGAGAATAGCTTTCCGTGCCTTGCGCCAGATGCGGTCAGAAGCGTTCCGGGCGAACGAGGGCGTATGTCAGGTAGACGAGCAGGAACAAGGTCACGCCACCACCGAGGAAATAATCGAGAAGCATTTTTCGGACCTTCCGCTCAGAGAATGTCGCAGGCTTTGATGTAGGCGAAGGATAGGGCGAAGAACAAAACCCCTATCCCGATAACGATGACGTCCATCGCGCGTGGTCCTTATTTCCGGTTGGCTTCGGCCTGGCAGGGTCAGAGCGGCACAAGACACCGCCGCGACTGCAATGCTGCAGCCGTTACGGGGTGCTTGCCTCCGGGAATATGGATCGGAAGGCCATAAAGGTTCGAGACGGGGCGGACAGGAAAGAAATAGGAATCCCATAAAGATTTCGGCTCGCCTGACCGGCGCCGCCGCCTCTCACTGTCCCGTGGGGCACTTGCAGGCTGGCCTCACCGGATTATCAATAGTCTCGAGGCACATTCTGCGTGGCGCCAGGTTTGGCGACGCGCGGTCGATATTCCGAGGAAGGACAAAAAATGCTCGACATCGCACCATCGCAGCAGGCGGCCACCTGGCTCGGTTCCTTCGCCCGCGCGCTCGAAGCCGGCGACATCGAGGCAGTGGCCAATCTTTTCGTCGAGGACTGCTACTGGCGCGACCTGCTCACCTTCACATGGAACATCAAGACGATGGAGGGCCGGGCGGCGATCCGCGGCATGCTGGAGGCGACGCTCGCGACGGCACAGCCGTCGCGATGGAGCCTTACCGGCGAAGCGAGCGTCGACGATGGCCTCATCGAGGCCTGGTTCAGCTTCGAGACAGTCGTTGCCAGGGGCGAGGGGATCCTGCGCCTCAAGGACGGTCGCTGTCGGAGCCTGTTCACGGCAATGAGCGAGCTCAAGGGGTTCGAGGAGCAAAAGGGTCCGGCGCGGCCGCTCGGCATCCGCCACAAGGCCGATCCCGATCGCGAGACCTGGGCGGAGGCGCGGGCGCGCGAGGCACGCGACCTTGGTGTAAGGGAGCAGCCCTACTGCCTGGTGATCGGCGGCGGCCAGGGCGGCATCATGCTCGGCGCCAGGCTGAGGCAGCTTGGCGTTCCGGCGCTCATCATCGAGAAGAATGCGCGCGCCGGTGATTCCTGGCGCAACCGCTATCGCTCGCTCGTGCTGCACGATCCGGTCTGGTACGACCATCTGCCCTACATTCCGTTCCCGGAGAACTGGCCGGTGTTCACGCCCAAGGACAAGATGGGCGACTGGCTGGAAATGTATGCACGGGTGATGGAGCTGAACTATTGGGTCGCCACCAAATGCGTCAGCGCCGCCTATGACGAAGCCGAAAAGGCCTGGACCGTCATCGTTGACCGAGTCGGCCAGCGCATCACCCTGAAGCCGAAGCACATCGTTTTCGCGACCGGTGCCTACGGACCGCCGCGGCAGATCAGTCTGCCCGGCGCCGAGGCCTTCAAGGGCGAGATCCTGCATTCCAGCCAGTATTCCAGCGGCGAGAAGTTCCGCGGCAAGCGCGTCGCGGTCATCGGCGCGGCAAGCTCGGGGCATGACGTCAGCGTCGACCTCTGGGAGGCGGGCGCCATGGTCACCATGGTCCAGCGCTCGCCGACGACGGTGGTGAAGTCCGACACGCTGATGGAAGTCGGCTTCGAGATATTCTCGGAAAAGGCGCTAGCCCGCGGCATCACCACGGACAAGGCCGACATGATCGTCGCCTCGACGCCTTTTGCGCTGGTGCCGAAGGGGCAGCGCGCGCTCTACGACATTATCCGCGAGCGAGATGCTGATTTCTACAAGCGCCTCAGCGACAGCGGCTTTGCCCTCGATTTCGGCGAGGATGAGACCGGGCTGCTGATGAAGGCCTACCGCACCGGCTCGGGCTTCTACATCGACGTCGGCGCCTGCGAGCTGATCATCAACGGACAGATCGCGGTGCGGAGCGGTGTCGGCATCAAGTCGCTGACACCGAGCGGCATCCTTTTCGACGACAGCAGCGAACTCGCGGTCGATGCGATCATCTCCTGCACCGGCTATCGGTCGATGAACGAGACGGTGGCTGCGATCGTCTCGCGCGAGGTCGCCGACAGGGTCGGTCCATGCTGGGGCCTGGGCTCGGGCGTGAGAGGCGATCCCGGTCCCTGGCAGGGCGAGTTGCGCAACATGTGGAAGCCGACGGCGCAGGAGGCGCTGTGGTTCCATGGCGGCAACCTCGCGCTGTCGCGCTTCTATTCGAAGTTCGTGGCGCTGCAGCTCAAGGCGCGCATGGAAGGGATCGCGACACCGGTCTATGGCGAGCCGAGCAACGCGGGGCGCTGAAGCTACCGATCTCCCCCCTTGTGGGGGAGATGGCGGCAGGCCAGAGGGGGTCGGTTCGACTGGGCTCGACCTCCTGCGACAGATGAAGGCTGGCGCTTCACGCGCGGCGACCCCCTCTGTCGCCTTCGGCGACATCTCCCCTCAAGGGGGGAGATCACCCATGCCCGAAATGCCTGGCCGCAACCTCGACATGCGTGTGACCCGCATGCGCCTCGAAGCGCTCGGTCTCGTTGTGGTCGGCGGCCTCGTTTGGCCACCATTTGCCGCCGAGGACGATGCCCTCTGAAACGAGCCGCTGATCGGCGACCAGCGAGGCGCCGACCGCGTCGACAAAGGTGAAGCGGCCCGGTTGCTGCCTGAGCACCGCGACGTCGCCGATGCCGCCGACCTTCAGCGCGCCAAGATCGGGCCGCGCGATCGCCTCGGCCGGGCGCTGCGTCGCCGCGCGCAGCACCTCGACCAGCGGCATGCCGAGCGCCAAAAGCTTCGACATGCAGACGAGGATGTCGAAGGCTGGGCCGTCGACGCAGTAGAGATGCACGTCGCTCGAGATGACGTCGGGCGCGAGCCCCTCGGCCAGCATTGCCTTCGCGACCTCGAAGTCGAAAGAGCCCATGCCGTGGCCGATGTCGAAGATGACGCCGCGCTCTCGCGCCAGCCGCATGTCGGGGCGCACCGCGCCCGAGGCGAAGACCGGCGCGTTGGGGAAGGGGCGGAAGCAGTGAGTGAGGATGTCGCCGCGGCGCAGCCGCGGCAGCACTTCCGAGCGTCCGGGCGGCGGCTCGTCTATATGCGCCATCAGCGGCAGGCCGGCCTGGTCGGCGGCCTCCAGCGCCAGGTCGACCGGGGCGATGCCGCTGGTGCCGCCGGCGTGACGGCCGGAGCGGACCTTGACGCCGACGACGACATCGGCGTGCTCGCGAACGGCAGCCACCGTTTCGCGCGGCTCGCAGAGCCTCAGATCGCTGCATTCGCCGACAGAGACCGTTTGCGAGAAACCGAAAATGCCGGCGAAGGAGATGTTGACGTAGGCGAGGATGCGGACCTTCGAACGCTCGATGACGTGGCGGCGAAAGCCGAGGAAATTGCCCGCGCCGGCGCTGCCGGCGTCGATGAAGGTAGTGGTGCCGCTCTTCGCCGCGAGCCGGTCGGCGTCGACACCGAGCGAGGTGCCGCCCCAGTAGACGTGGCTGTGCAGGTCGATGAGGCCGGGCGTGACGAGGCAATCCCTCGCGTCGATCACTTGTTTCGCGTGTTCGGCGTCGATCGCCGCTTCGATCGCGGCGACATGGCCGTTGGCGAAGGCGAGGTCACGTGGCGCATCGAGCCCGGAAGCCGGATCGATAAGGCGGCCGCCCTTTATCAGGAGATCGAATTGCATCGGGCAGCCTCCGGTTGTTCTGGTCTCTCTGTCAGAGCGGCCGATAGGCGACGGCCTCGACCTCGATCTTGATGTCGATCATCAGCCGCGACTCGACCGTCGTGCGGGCCGGCGGATGCTTCGGGAAATGCCTGGCATAGACGGTGTTGAAGGTGCCGAAGTCGCGCGCGTCCTCCAGCCAGACCGTCGTCTTGACCACATCGTCCATGGTGCAGCCGGCAAGCGCCAGGGCCGCATTGATGTTCTGAAGCACCTGCTCGGTCTGCTCGACGATGCCACCCTGGACGACCATACCGTCGCTTCCGACCGGCACCTGGCCAGAGACATAGACGAAGTCGCCCGCACGGACCGCGGGGGATAGCGGCACATGCGATGTTCCGAAACACTGCTTGGGCAAGAAATAGCCTCCTGTTCAGACATGGCAGGACTGTTCGGAGTCTGCCGTTGCCGACCCTCTATCCCTATTGGCGCGATCCTCCTAGTGCCGCTGGCTGGAGAGCAATATTTTTCGAGATGGATGTTGCTTTGCTAGAAGTGGATCAGCATGTTGCGCCGCCATGCCGGTCGCGATCCGGGAGAAAGAAAATGACCTTCGACAAGAACCCGTTTCCGGCCGGCGACGCCGATCGTCATGCGCTGTGGGACATGCTGGTGCGGCGCGACATCGACGCCTTTCTCTCGCAGGACTGGTCGATGGTCGAGGACGATTTCGTCGCCGAAAGCTTCTTCGGCATGCATGCGCATTTCCTCAACGACGCGGATGCCTGGCGGCTGCAGTTTCCGACGCTCGCCGCCTATCGCGACGAATGGCTGCGCCAGGCCAAGGAAACCGCAGCGACGAAATTCGCCGAGCCGCTGCGCGAGGCGCTTTTTCGGGTCACCAACATGCGCGACATCGATGTCGACGGCGACCGGGCGGTGCTGCACAAGAAGTTCAACGGTTCCATCGCGAAGGCGGACGGCAGCGTCGACAGGCTGAAGTGGCAAACGCTCTATTTCTGCTCGAAGGTCGGTGGCCGCTGGAAGATAGCGGGCTTCGTCGGCTACATGCCCCACCCGCTGGGGAGCTAGGCTCGCGTCGGAAGCCCTCGACCTACTGCCCTTTGATGCTCTCGGCGATCTCGTGCAGCACCTTGCGGTCGGTCCCGTGCCGCTTGATGAGCGTGCGGGCCTGTTCCGGCGTGATGCCTGCTTCCTCGGCGAAATGCCTGACCTCGTAGTCCTCGTCGCCGGCCACTTGCGAACGGTCGCGGTTGTCGGTCTTCGTCTTGTCGTCGGCCATGACTGCGTTCCTCGTTCAACACGAGATAACGAAAAGGGTCCGGTGGGGTTCCCCGGAACCTCGATTGGGCGCGACCTTCCTGGGCGCCGAGAGTTTCGAGAGTTTTAGGTACGAGTTCCTAGTGGGTCCGATGATCGAAAACCACCGCCATGGTCTTACCAATTGCCGCCATGACAATCAGCTCTACCAGATGGTCGTCGCTGTCGTCGCAAGCCGGGCCGATGCGGCGGATGGCGTCGATCGCCGCCTTGGTCGATATGGTGTCGCCGGCACGGAATCTTGAAAGCGTAGATGAAACAAGTTCTTCGGCCGTCGAGTCGATAGCCGGCACTTTTGGCACGACGCTCATAGGCCTCCTCCTGCCATGAACCTTCACCCAAAAGGATGATACGCCGAATGCTGGTTTCTGCTAGCGAAATGGTGGTCCGACCAGTCACTGGAGACAGCCTGCCGCTATTTCAACCGACCTGTCCTCGATGATCCTCAGATAGGAACGTCATGGACAGGTCGATCCCGATCGCGTGCTTGGGCGGCGCGTCGTTCTCGTCGGGGTTGGGAACCGGGTCCTCGTCCGGAAGCCGCTGCGGCTCCGGCTCTCGCATGGGCTTCGGTTCGGGTAGCGGCGGTGGGGTTGGCATGGGTGTGGGGTCGGGATTGGGAAGAATTGCCGTCATGTGATGTCCCTGCGCTCGGCCTCTCAGGCGCTATCATTCAGGCTCGACGTTAATGGGCGATACAGGCGGAACGGTCGCGCTCGCGTATGGTTCCGATCCGGCCCTACGCGCCGGCCGCGGCATGGGCCGAGCCATGCTCGAAAATGATTCACGACGCAGCCCGTTCGGGGCTTGCCGACCTCCAGCGGCGCCATAATTCCACAAGGGGGTGGGTCATCTGCTGAAACAGGAGGCGGCCGTGAAACACCAGACCGTAGACCAACTCAATGCCGTTGCCGACGTCCATGCCGAGGCGACGTATCTCTTCGCAACCCGCGGCCAGCGCCTCGAACGCTGGGCGCAACTTCTGGAGCAGGATCCCGACCGGCGCCTCGGGGCGCTCGCCGGCACCGAATACACGGCTCCCGACCTGCGCGACAGGATGCGCGCTTCGGGATCGCCGATCACGGTCGCCTTCGAGGATCCGGTCTTTCGCGCTCAGGGCCTGGCCGATGACAGCTACGGCGAAGCCAGGCGCTTCTTCGAGCTGAGCGACTGGCAGTTGCATGAGATCGTCTGCCATTGCCATGTCGGCGCGACGCTGCCGGCCAGATGGGCGGCCTCTCGCGTACGCGCGGCGAACTCGCCGGGATCCGGCTTCTTCGCCTGGCTGCGCGGCGTGTTCATGCACTGACGTAGCAGGCGAGCAGCGCGTCGATGCCGGCTCTGGTTAGACCTCGACCGGAGCCACTCGATCGAGTTAGCGAGATCGCGGCCAATATGGTTCCGCAGTTGATTGCGGTCGTCGGTCGGGTCGGCGCCTTCCCCCGGGGCGCTTGTCATGTTGTGGTTTGGATGATCAGCGTCAGCGTGCCATCATAATCGATGTTGGCAGCGACGACCTGCGAGGAGCTGAGCCCGTTGGCCTGCAAGACCGACAGTGCCTGCGGCGAGGCGTCGACTGAACGTTGCAGTTTCAAGAGATCCTCGGCGCTGGTCTCGGTGATCACGGCCTCCGCCTGCGCCTTGATTTCCGCCGGCAGGTCCTCGACCGCCACCAGGGCGATATTGGTGAAATCCTGTGCGGAGAGATCCTGATCGGGCGCCGTCTGGTCCGGCAGCGGCTCTTGCGCAGGGGGCAGGTTCTGGGGCCGCTGCGGCTCCGCGATCTGCGCCGAGACCGGTAGCGCCAGGGCGAGCGCCGAGAGCGTGACGATCATCGTCAACATCCGCATTGTCTTTCCTTCCATTCTCTCGGGGTGGGTTCCTTGCGTCACAACACTTCGACCGACCGATGGTTCCCGATGATGAAGGCTTCAGCGCGGAGCCGCCACCCGACAGCGTCATCTGGTTGAAGATGGAACGTTTCGGACAGGCGTTCATTCTTCCTGATCACCGCATTGGCGAGGGCGCTGCAACGCGAGGAGAGAATCATGAAAATCAGGGATTGCATGACGCAGGCCGTTCGGGTCGCCAGTCCGGACCAGACCTTGCGCGACGCGGCTCGGGCCATGGCCGATCTTGACGCCGGTGTTTTGCCCGTCGGCGAGAATGACCGGCTGGTCGGAATGATCACCGATCGCGACATTGCCGTTCGCGGCGTGGCGGAAGGCAAGGGGCCCGATACGAAGATCAGGGAAGTGATGAGCGCGGAGGTGAAATACTGCTTCGACGACCAGGAAGTGGACGATATCCTGCGCAACATGGGCGACCTCAAGCTGCGGCGGATGCCGGTCATCAGTCGCGAGCACCGGCTGGTCGGCATCATTTCGCTCGGCGATCTCGCCACCGCCGGCAATACTGAATGGGCTGGCGAGGCGCTTGGCGGCATTTCGCAGCCGGGCGGCGAGCATTCGCAGACCGCGCACTGACGGACCACGCCGGCGGCTCGAAATCGACCCGTCAGCGCCAGCCGAGGGCCGGCGCGACGAATTTGAGGATCGCCTCGATCACATGCGTATTGTAGGCGACGCCAAGCTGGTTGGGCACGGTGAGAAGCAGCGTGTCGGCCTCGGCGATCGCTTCGTCCGCCCTCAGCTGTTCTATGAGCACATCCGGCTCGGCCGCATAGGTGCGGCCGAAGACGGCACGCTTCTCGGGTTCGATATAGCCGAAATGATCCTCGTCCTCGCTGCCGCCGAAATAGGCGCGGTCCATGTCGTTGACCAGCGCGAAGATGCTGCGGCTCACCGAGACGCGCGGCTCGCGGCTGTGGCCGGCCTCCGCCCACGCCTTGCGGAAGGCGCGGATTTGCTCGGCCTGCTGGATATGGAGCGGCTGGCCGCTTTCGTCGAATTTGAGCGTCGAGCTCTGCAGGTTCATGCCCAACTTTGCCGCCCATTCCGCCGTGGCGTTGGTGGCCGCGCCCCACCAGATCCTGTCGCGCAGGCCCTCTGACAAAGGCTCCAGGCGCAGCAGGCCCGGCGGATTGGGGAACATCGGCCGCGGATTGGGTTGGGCAAAGCCATGGCCGCGCAGCACCTCGAGGAAGACCTCGGCGTGGCGCCTGGCCATGTCGGCATCGCTCTTGCCCTCCTCGGGCACGTAACCGAAATAGCGCCAGCCATCGATCACCTGCTCCGGCGAGCCGCGGCTGATGCCAAGCTGCAGCCGGCCGCCGGCGATGAGGTCGGCGGCGCCGGCGTCCTCGACCATGTAGAGCGGGTTCTCGTAGCGCATATCGATGACGGCGGTGCCGAGCTCGATGCGGCGCGTCCTGGCGCCGGCGGCGGCCAGCAGCGGAAAGGGCGAGGCGAGCTGGCGGGCGAAATGGTGGACGCGGAAATAGGCGCCGTCGGCGCCCAGCTCCTCGGCGGCGACGGCAAGGTCGATCGACTGGAGCAGCGCGTCGGCCGCCGAGCGCGTCCCCGACTGCGGCGACGGCGACCAATGTCCGAACGACAGAAAGCCAATTTTCTTCATGGGATTACCGGATGCGGGGTGGGCGGATTATGCGGGGTATGATGGCACATAGGCCTTCTGGCGGAGAGAGCGTCTTTCGATCATAGGCCTATAACATTGAAAATATTCATCTTTTTGCTGCGCAATTAGTTACACGGCCGGGCGACAGAGGTCACGGCTTCTATAAGCTCGCTGCTCCGAGTCCGTCCACCCGTTTTGAGCGGTATCCGAGGGTCGCGCGCGCAAGGAATGTCAGCATCGCCATTTCCTGCAAGCAGACATTGCGGGCACGAAGTTGGAGGTCGAGGTTGCGCGTATCCATTCCTATTTGCGTACGATCATATCATCCGGTTGATCCAGAAGCGGGCGCCCCTTCGCTGGATTTCCAGCCTAGGCCAGGTCATCTGTCCTGAACGGTCATGACGAGGCGACGCGGGACACCGCGCCACCTCGTCATTGCGACTCTCGCTGACGGTTCGAACTAGTCAACCCACTTGGCCGGTCCACGGAACTCGATCCCATAGCGGCTCGCGAGTTCCGCCACTTCGGTCATCTGATCAGGAATGGCCAGTTCGCGTGCGGCCGCCTCGACGAAGAACTCCTCCAGCCCGCCGGGCGTCAAAATCGTAAGGTTGCGGCCTGGCTCGGCACTCGCAACGCGGAACGTGTGTGGTACGCCGCAGGGTAGGAAGATCGACGCGCCCGCGGGCACCATCATGAACTGACCGTCGAGCCAGAATTCGTAGGTGCCCTCGATCACGTGGATCACTTCGTCCTCATTGTGGTGCACATGCACGGGCGGGCCGCCGCGCGAGGGCACGGTGGATTCGAAGACGCTGACTATGCCGCCGCTTTGGTATCTGCCGACATTGATCCTGTAGACCGTGTCCATCCATTTGACGGTGCGCGCTGCGCGCACCGAGCCTGGGGCGATGTCCATCGCGTTTCCCTTTCCATGTTCGGTCAACTAGGGTCGGTGCTGCAGCAACGTTTGCATTGTTAGAACAATGATCCGACTGGCGGAAATCGAATGATCGTATTCGGGATATTGGCGCCGTGAATTTGGCCGCGTTCGATCTCAATCTGTTGCGCGTTTTCGACGCCATGATGCTGGAGCGAAGTACGGTACGCGCCGGGGAACGGGTCGGCCTGTCGCAGCCGGCGGTCAGCTCGGCGCTCGGGCGCCTGCGCTCCATCCTCGGCGACGAGCTTTTCGTGCGCGACGGCAACCGCATGATGCCAACACCGCGCGCACTCCAGCTGAAGGAGCCGGTGCGCCAGGCATTGGTGCAAATCGAATTGGCTCTAACGGCAAACGCAACGTTCGATCCTCGGACGTCGACCCGGTCCTTCATGCTGATCGGATCGGACTATTTCTCGGCTTTGCTCATGCCGAAGCTGGCGGCAAAGGTGGCGCCCGTTGCGCCGTCGATCACCCTCCAGATGATAGATCACCCTTCGACAGACGTTTTCGGCCTGCTGAGCGACGACAGGGCCGACATCGCGTTGGACCGGGCACTGGAGACGCCGGAGTGGATCGTCAGCCACAAGCTGTTCCGTTCCTGGCTTGTTTGCATCGCCCGCCGTGGGCATCCGTTGCTGGGGCCAAAGGGCATCAAGCCTGGAGAGACCATTCCTGCCGACGTTTTCTGCGCCATCCCGCAGGTGTTGCGTTCGGCCGACGGGGCCAAGACTGGAACCATAGATCCTGCGCTCGAAAGGCTCGGCCTGTCACGCAAGGTCGCCATGACCGTTCCGCATTTCCAGGCCGTGGCGCTCGCCGTAGCAACGAGCGAGCTGCTCGGCAGCATCCCGGCTCACTTTGCGCGTCTGGTGGCCGAACGTCTCGATTTGGATATTTTCATACCACCGATGGAACCGCCGGCTATGGACGTCACAATGTACTGGCACCGCCGATTTGATCGCGACGCCGGGAACGCTTGGCTTCGTGAGCAACTGGTGGCTGTTGCTTCGTTTGATCCGTAGGCTTTTGTGCATTGGCATCTCAACGTCCGCCATCGTTGTTCCCTCAACCACAAGCGGACCTACTGCTCTCAGCCCAAACAGGACGCTGACCACCTCGACGTTAAGCGACGCGATGGCGGACCAAGCGGTCCTGACAGTTCGTTACACAGATCAACACTTTGACCTTGAAGTGCTTCTATGGCGAAGGTTCAAAGCAATCCGCTTTGCGCAGCATCTCGATCGTCGCGTGGCATTGCCCTCATAGTCAAAAGACGAGCCTATACCCTGACTAGAGCAAGGCGGCGATCCAAAGCAATGCGCTCTTCAGTCGGGAAGGCCAGCCTTGCGATAGCCTTCGACGAAGCGCTGGAGCACTTCCTCGTCGTCGAATGGCTGCGATGTTGCCCAATGCCTGATGCTGAAATGGGGATTGCTCATCATGAAGAATTCCGCTTCCTGACGGGCTTCATCCAGGCGCCCGACCTGCGTGAGGGCTGCCGCCAGCATGCGCCGCGACGTGGTGCGGTAGGTTTCCGGTTTGCGTAAAGCCTCGACCGCGGATTGATAGTCGCCGAGCGCATAATAGGCTTGGCCTGCCATCCAATAGTACCACCCCGGTGGGTGCGGATTGAGCCGCAAAGCCCGCTTCACGAATTCGACGCCCTTGACCGCGTCGCCCCTCAAGGTGATGAGATCCGAGCGCATCGCCCATGCATCGGCATGATTGGGATCGAGCCTGAAGGTCGCCTCGAATTCGGCATCCGATTCCGCGTATCGCCGTTCGTGACCAAGTATGATGCCCAGCCCCAGCGGTTCCCGGCATCGTTAGGGTCGAGCGCCACAGCCCGCTGCGCTTCAGCCAGCGCGCGAGGCTGGTTGGTTTCCTTCGGCTCGTTCCAGAACAGCCAGCCAAGCCAAAGATTGAGGGCCAGCAAGCTATGTGCCTCGGCATAGTCGGGATCGAGTCCGATCGCCCTTTCCAGGAGCATGCGCGCTTCCCGCGCGCCTAACCCGGTCTGAAAACTGACGCCGCGGGCTCGCACGCAGAGGTCATAAGCTTCGAGACTTGACGGCCGTTTGCGCGCCGGCTGTCCGGCCAATCGGCCGACAAGGGCTTCGACGATCTTGGCCGTGACCTCGTCCTGCACTGCAAAGATATCCTCGAGGCTGCTGTCGTAGCGCTCGGCCCAGATATGATCGCCGCCGATCGCGTCGATCAACTGCGCATTGATGCGCACGCGCGCTGCAGCGCGCCGGGCGCTGCCTTCAACCACATAGCGCACCCCAAGATCACGTGCGGCCAAACGCACATCGACCGACCGCCCCTTGTAAGCAAAGGTCGAGTTGCGCGCGATGACGAAGAGGCCGGCTGAGCGAGACAGGTCGGTGATCAGGTCTTCGGTCAAGCCGTCGACAAAGGTTTCCTGCTCCGGATCGTTGCTCATGTTGGTGAAAGGCAAAACCGCGATTGAGGGCTTGTCGGGCAATTCCAGCGATGCCAGTCGCCCGACCGGAGCCGCTCTCGGAAGCTGCAGGTTCACGCGATAGCAGTATATCGGCTCGGCTATGTTCTTCACCCGCTGCTCGCCCATGGGCTCGAATGCAAACGCCAGCTTCTGCCTGACCTCCTTGGACACCTTCTCCGAAACGCAGATGCCACCGGGCTCGGCGAGTTGTTGGAGGCGCGACGCCACATTCACGCCCTCGCCATAGCGATCGTCCCCTTCGACGATCACTTCCCCAAGGTTGATCCCGATCCGGACTTCGAAGCGCTGGTCTTCGGCGACACTCGCGTTACGTTCCGCCATGCCGCGCTGAAGCGTGACCGCGCATTCGACCGCATCTACCACGCTGCCGAACTCCGCCAGCAGGCCGTCTCCCATCAGCTTGAAGATTCGCCCGTGTCGCGTCTCGATTTCCGGCTCGAACAGCTCTTTGCGGCCACGTTTCAGCCGATCGAATGTGCCCGCTTCATCCGCCTCCATGAGCGCCGAGTACCCTACGACATCGATGGCAAGGATGGCAGCGAGCTTCCGCTCCATGTTGGGCCCCAGTCAAGATTCGCGACACGCAAGCCGCAGGCCCGAGGCAGTTAGGGACCGGCGCTTCCAGCGTGCCCTCACCGGCCTATCATACCACAGATCACGCTTCTTGAGGCTATGCTCGCGCGACGCCTTGGCGACCCTACCGCAGCGCCACCGACGAGCGAGTCCCACCTTCCCTACCGCTTGTTCGCGGCAGTTGCCTCGCAATCGGACCGTGACGGCTTCGGGTCCAATCCAGGGCCTCAGTTCCATCGGTTTAAGTGTCCGCTACTCGCTTCGCGTACGCCAGAAGCGGTCGGTCCGCCCTGAGCGACGCCATGGATGACGCGGGATCGCTTGTACGGCGCCCTACGGCGAGTTGTGCCGGGCCGACGCCACCCACGGTGCGGTCTTTGCGATCTCGGTGCGTTCCCAACTCGTGATCGATGCGCCAGCCTGGCAGCGCTATTCCGGCAGCCCCGCCTTTCGCAAACCTTCTGCAAGCAGAGCCATATGGGCTGGGACGGCTGAAACGAAGTCGGCGAGATTGGAAATTCGTTGGCCCGGATCGAGGGCGAGAATTCGGCTCACGACCTTTTGCGCATCCTCGGTTCGGCCGGCGTGAGCATAGCTTGCAGCGGCAAAGCGCAACGACGGCAAAAAGTCCGGCTTTTCCCGCAACGACCTTTCAGCCCAAGATGATGCCTCCTCAAATCGACCAGCGAAGAGATGAGCCACTGCAACCGCATTCTGCATGTCGAACATGAGCGGGTCGACTGGGCTCATGCGTATCGCAGTCGCCAGGTGCCGAAGTGAGGTTTCCGTATCGCCGAGGTCGGCTCTGATCCAGCCGCTGAATAGCCACGCGGTAGCCAGGTTCGGATTGAGCGCAAGCGCGCGATCAATGAACGCTGCCCCGCTATTGTTGTCGCCCACGACGTAGGCGAGCGCGGTCCCGCCGCGGGAAAGAGCGATCGCGTCATCCCTGCCCAAATCCACGGCCTTCAGAGCCAGGCGCTCGGTTTCGGCGGTTTCTTGCTTGCGATCCGTCATCCAACCGTTCGCCTTGCGAATGACGGCACACCAGGCGGCCATGCCGTATGCCGAGGCAAATTCAGGGTCGAGTTCGATGGCCTTGTAAAACAACTGGAGGGCGTTTGCGGTGGATTTCCTGGTCAACTGGTGGAGGCTTGCTATCCCGCGCAGATAGTAGTCGTAAGCGTCAAGGTGCTCGGTCGGCTTGCGCTTGGCCCGCTCGATCTCTGCCTGTTCCAGCTTCGGAGCGATCGCTCCGACGACGCTCCTGGTCACTTCCTCCTGCAGCTCAAAAACGTCCTCCAGCTCGCCGTCGAAATGGTCGGCCCATAGATGTGCTCCCGTTGTCGCGTCGATAAGCTGCCCGGTGATGCGAACCCTGCTCGCCGCCTTGCGCACGCTCCCTTCAAGCACGTAGCGCACACCAAGCTCGCGTCCGACCTGCTTAATGTCCACTGCCCGTCCCTTGTAGGTAAAGCTCGAGTTGCGCGCGATGACGAACAGCCAGCGCGTCCGGGACAGCGCGGTGATGATCTCCTCCACCATGCCGTCTGCGAAGTAGCCCTGCTCGGGGTCGCCACTCATGTTGTCGAATGGCAAGACCGCGATGGACGGTTTTTCGGGAAGCATCAGCCTCTCCCTTGTCGAGAATACCGGAGTTGGTTTTGCTCGACTGACCTGATAGGCGCGCACCGCCTCCACGATGTTGTGGACCTGATGGCTACCGAGGTCGGTGTAGGCATAGTCTAGTTTACCCTTTACCTGCTCGTAGACGTTGCTCGCGACGCAGACGCCGCCAGCCTCTGCAAGCTTCTCGATCCGCGCGGCGATGTTCACACCATCACCGTAGATTGTGTCGTCCTCTGCAATCACGTCGCCCAAATTCACGCCCATGCGGAAAGTCATGCGCTTGTCTTCGGGCAAACTTGCATTGTGAGCGGCCAATCCCTCCTGGGCTTCGACCGCGCACTGTACCGCGTCGACCGCGCTGGCAAATTCGACAAGCAGACTGTCGCCGGCGGAACCAACGATGCGTCCATGGGCCTGCGCGATCCTAGGCTCGATCACCTCGGCGCGAAGGTGCTTCAACTGCGTGAGTGTGCCAACCTCGTCGGCTCCCATGAGGCGGCTGTAGCCGACGACGTCGGCAGCAAGGATTGCGGTGAGGCGTCGCTCCATACTTGTGTCCTGCCTCTTCCGTAGGTCGAAGCTTCGGGCGGCGAGCGTATTCTAGTCCTACCTCGAATGCGAGCGTCCAGTGCCGGCGCCGACAGCGATCAACTCACCACGTTTCTTGGGCCATTCCTCACACGGCGTCGTTTATGGTCCGATCGCGGGTGCTGCCGACGGGCTACTTTGGGTCAGGTCACGACTATGTCCCCGTTCAACCGAACGTCCGCTTTTGAACAACCGCAGCCTGAACCTGCCAGTCCGCCCTCGGCCCCAAAACAGGGCGCTGACCTCCTCGAGGTTGAGCGACGCCATGGCGGACTATGCGGATTCCTGACCGTAGGTTACACAGACTAACGACGCTTCGACCTTGAAGCGCTTCTATGAGTTAACTAACTATTTGAAATAATTAACTTATTAGAAAAATTCTGGCGGAGAGAGCGGGATTCGAACCCGCGTTACGGTTTCCCGTAAACACACTTTCCAGGCGTGCGCCTTCAACCACTCGGCCACCTCTCCGTCCTTGCACGAGCGCACCGGCCGGTTTTGCCGCGCGGGTTGGGGATATGCAGTCCCTTGGGAATTTCGCGCGGTATTTCCGCACCTCGAGCGCCCTCAACCGGCGGACACTCAATCCCGGCGCCCATAGCCGTCGAAGCAAGAGGCGCGGGGCTCATCTAGTCGATCCCGCGGCGAATGCCAAGCCATAATGGCGCTTTGTCGGCTTTGCCGCATAAGGGACCGTTCGCGCGGCCGCCGCCACGGCTTGGCCACGCACCCGCGGCCGAATGATGTGCACAGACCGGGCGGCACAGCCTGTCATTGCTTGACTTCGCCATCCGTCCGCTGTCCTTGTGGACACAAGGCTTTGCGGGGGCACAGTCCGGAGATGACTTCGACCAACCAGGGGCCGGCGGCGCGGCCGGAGAGCGGGCTGTCCTACGTGCCCGTGGCGTGGCTCGTCATCGTCATGGCCAGGTCGGTCTATGGCCTGATGTCGACATGGCGGTTGGTCGGCGATTCCAGCCTGCCGGAAAGCGTCTTCTTCCTTATCTATGGCGGCCTTGTCGCGGGCATCGTCACCATCCTTTGGGGGCTTTACCTGCTCGGCCTCGCCTTCAATCGCTCGGCGCGCTTCCCGCGCCATTTCACCATCTGGCAGGTCGCGACCATCCTTTGGCTGCTGGCGCAGCAGGCCTATGTGCTTCTGACGCCCGACTTCGTCTTCTCGGCGAGGAGCCTTGTCTTTACCGGCGGCGAGATCGCGATTGGCCTGCTTTGCCTCTACCTGCTGCGCCGCGGTGCCGGTGCCGATGCGGTCTATGCCAATGCGGAAACCGAGAGCCCGCCGGTGCTGGTTTCGGTGGTGGCGGCCTTGCTCGGCATCATCCTTGGCGCGGCGATCGGCGCCTGCGCCGGCTTTGCCGCGGGCTCGCTGATCGCGGATGCCAGCGACATGAGTTGCTTCGAGGGCGCCTGCGGCTATTTCGCCGTGTTCATCGGCCTCGCCGGGCTGATCATCGGCGCCATCGCTGGCGGGGTGTTCGCGGTCTGGCGCGTCAACCGACGCAAACGCAAGCCGGCGGTATAGCTCAAATTCGTGTGTGACGATTGCCGGCGGCGCGCGCTCGCTCTATTTCTCTGACGGGGAAGGGACGAAACCCGGGTCTGTGACGGCCCGGTTTCGTCTTGGGGAGGAAGTCTCGATGCTACGTTTCATCTTTCGTCTCGCGGCGATGGTCGCGCTTTCGGTTTCCGTCATCATGGCGGTGGTCGACGTGACGCGCTCGGTGGCGGCCTCGGCGCTGGTCATGACCCCGCTCAATACGAGTTGGTTGGCGGTATCACCCGACACCCGCGCAGCCTTCGAGACCTACGTGCGCGACAAGGCCAGCCCGCTTCTCTGGGACGGCGTCATTGCCTGGGTGCTCGGCCAGCCCGGTTTCGCGGTGTTCGCGGTGGTGGCCTTCCTGTTTTATGCCATCGGTTACCGGCGGCAGCGGCGGGGCGGCGCGTTCGCTCCGACCTGATGGTCCGCGGTGTGCCATCCGACGCCCAAGCCGGCCGGCGAACCGAATGATGCGCCGCGCCGCATGCCGGCGCGATGCTTTTCCAAAAGGTCAAAATTCCACGTGAATTTTGTTTCGGGCCGTGCCAGATTGGCCGCGAGCGGGAGGGGCATACTTCCTGCCAGACGTCGTCTGCCCGCCGGAGAACCGGGCTGGCAGGCGGTGCGTAACGGAAAAATAACCGACAGGGTGTGGATCACATGAAACGTATCGTTCTTGGCCTTCTGGCCGCAACCGCAATGGTTCTTCCGGGTTTCGCCGCGGATATCCAGCCGGCGATTCTCTACGATCTCGGCGGCAAGTTCGACAAATCGTTCAACGAGGCATCCTATAACGGCGCTGAGAAGTTCAAGACCGAGACCGGCATCGCCTATGTCGAATTCGAAGTCTCCAACGCCACCCAGCGCGAGCAGGCGCTGCGCCGCTTCGCCGAGGACGGCCGCAATCCGATCGTCATGGCCGGCTTCTCCTGGGCGGACGCACTGGACAAGATTGCCACCGAATTCCCCGACACCAAGTTCGCCATCATCGACATGGTCGTCGACAAGCCTAACGTCCGCTCCGTCGTCTACAAGGAGCAGGAAGGCTCCTATCTCGTCGGCGTGATGGCGGCGATGGCCTCGAAGTCCAAGAAGGTCGGCTTCATCGGCGGCATGGACATCCCGCTGATCCGCAAGTTCGGCTGCGGCTATGTCGGCGGTGCCAAGTCGGCCGGCGCCACCGAGGTGATCCAGAACATGACTGGCGACACGCCGGCCGCCTGGAACGATCCGGCCAAGGGCGGTGAGATCGCCAAGACGCAGATCGACCAGGGCGCCGACGTGATCTACGCGGCGGCCGGCGGAACCGGCGTCGGCGTGCTGCAGGCGGCGGCCGATTCCGGCAAGCTCGGCATCGGCGTCGATTCCAACCAGAACGGGCTGCAGCCCGGCAAGGTGCTGACCTCGATGGTCAAGCGCGTCGACGTCGCCGTCTACAACACCTTCATGGATGCCAAGAACGACAAGTTCACCGCCGGCATCAACGACCTCGGCCTCAAGGAAGGCGGCGTCGACTACGCCATGGACGACAACAACAAGGCGCTCGTCGACGATGCCATGAAGACAGCAGTCGAAAAGGCAAAGGCCGACATCATCGCCGGCACCGTCAAGGTGCACGACTACATGTCGGACAATGCCTGCCCGTATTGATCGGCGCTGATCTTCAGCAATGCGGACCGCCGGGTGCAAATCCGGCGGTCTTGTTTTTCGCGGAATGCATAGTCATGGCAGAAGCGTGCCCTCGGCTGACCAAGCGCCGGTCAGGTAGCCGAGCGCGAAGGCGGCCACCAGCGCCATGGCAACGACAAACCCGCGCCGGCCGCCAAGGGCGTGCAGGCCGACGTCGTAGGGCGGACGCTCCAGCCTGCGAATGACGGGTGGCCGCGCTTCCGCGCGGCTGTCGCCGCTGCCAACGCCGGCAAGCCGCATCTGCGGCAATTCGGCGATGCGCTGGGTGACCAGATTCCAGCGTTTGTCGGTCGCCCCGTCCACCGGCGCGGCGGGGTCGAAGGCGCGCATGCGCTCGGCCAGGTGCTGCACCGCGTCGCGGAAGGCGGGGTCGATTTCGAGGTCGCGTTCGGCGCGCCGGCGCTCGATGTCGTTCATCAGGCCGAACACATAGTCGCCGGCGCGGGCGATGCGGTCGCTTTCACTGGCCATCACGCTTCTCCCTCCCTCACCAATGCGGCGGCTTGGTGACCGGCACGTCGGACGCGGCTTGCTCCTCCAGGGCCAGGAAGCGGTCGGTGAGCGCGCTGAGCTTACGTTCCATTCGCTCGATCACCTTCCACTGCTCGGCGATCTGGCCTGACAGTTCCTCGATGGTCTTTTCCTGCTCGGCGGCGCGGATTTCCAGCGTCGTCAGCCGGTCGGCAGGCATGATCATTTCAAAACCCCGGTCAGTTGCGCTCACAGGCGACGTATCCGTCGCGTTCCCCACATTAGCGAATGTGAAGGTCCCGGCCACGTTCGAAATTGACAAGCGCGCGGGGATTTGTCGAGAGTGGACAACCCTCCGGCCAATTGGCACGGGCGGGGCAGCATGCTAGGCGTTTTGACCAAGCGATAAAAAAACTGAGTGGGACAGGCTGCATGGCGCAAGCCGCAATCGAGCTGATCGGCATCAACAAGAGTTTTGGCGCCGTGCGCGCCAACCGCGATATCAATCTGGAGGTCGCGCGCGGCACCATCCACGGCATTGTCGGCGAGAACGGCGCCGGCAAGTCGACGCTGATGTCGATTCTGTACGGCTTCTACCAGGCCGACAGCGGCGAGATCCGCGTCGGCGGCCAGCCGGCGTCGATCAAGACGCCGAATGACGCCATCGCGCTCGGCATCGGCATGGTGCACCAGCATTTCATGCTGGTCGACAATTTCTCGGTGCTGGAAAACGTCATCCTCGGCGCCGAGAGCGACGCATTGCTGAAGAGCAGCATCGCCAAGGCGCGCTCGGAGCTGGAGCGGCTGGAACGCGAATACGGGCTGGAAGTCGATCCCGACGCGATCATCGAGGAACTGCCCGTCGGCCTGCAGCAGCGCGTCGAAATCCTCAAGGCGCTCTATCGCGGCGCCGAGATCCTGATCCTCGACGAGCCGACCGGCGTCTTGACGCCGGCCGAGGCAGACCATCTGTTCCGCATCCTCGAACAGCTGAAGGATCAGGGCAAGACGGTGGTGCTGATCACCCACAAGCTGCGCGAGATCATGGCCATCACCGACACGGTCTCGGTGATGCGCCAGGGCACGATGGTGGCAACCAGGGTGACAAAGGAGACCACGGTCGGGGAACTGGCCGAGCTGATGGTCGGACGGCGTGTGCTGCTCAGGGTGGAGAAGGGCGAGGCGGAAGCCGGCGCCGTCAAGCTCGCGGTCAAGAACCTGACGGTCAAGGATTCGCGCGGCGTCACCATGGTCGACGACGTCTCCTTCGACCTGCGCGCCGGCGAGATCGTCGGCATCGCCGGCGTCGCCGGCAACGGGCAGTCCGAACTGCTCGAGGCGATTTCCGGCATCCGCCATGCCGTCTCCGGCTCGGTCATGCTCGACGGCAAGCCGATCGACCTGACCGGCAAGGCCGATCCCGGCGAACTGCGCGACCGCGGGCTCGCCCATGTGCCGGAGGACCGGCACCATGTCGGCCTGGTGCTGGCCTTCGAGGAGAACGAGAACTCGATCCTCGGCTATCACGATGACGAGCGCTATCTGAAGGGGCCGCTGCTCGACATCGACGCCATCCGCAACAACGCCAAGGACAAGATCGCCAAATACGACATCCGCCCCGCCGACTGCCGGCTGAAAACGGCCAATTTCTCCGGCGGCAACCAGCAGAAGATCGTGCTGGCGCGGGAAATGGAGCAGGATCCGGGCGTGCTGATCGTCGGCCAGCCGACGCGCGGCGTCGATGTCGGCGCAATCGAATTCATCCACAAGCGGCTGATCGCCATGCGCGACCAGGGCAAGGCGGTGCTGGTGGTGTCGGTCGAGCTGGACGAGATCCGCTCGCTCTCCGACCGCATCCTGGTGATGTTCGCCGGCCGCATTGTCGGCGAGCGCGGTCCGGAAGCGACAGAAGGCGAGCTCGGCCTGCTGATGGCCGGCGTCGAGCAGCGGGAGGCCGCGGAATGAGCACGCCCTACGCCAAGCTTCCGGCCTGGGCCGATTACGGCCTGATCCCGGTGATCAACCTGTTCGTCGCCTTCGTCGTCGCCGGCTTCGTGGTGGTCCTGGTCGGAGAAAACCCGTTCCGCGCCGCGGTCATCCTGGTCCAGGGCGCCTTCGGCAAGGGGACGGGCATCGCGTTCACGCTCTTCTACGCCACCACCTTCATCTTCAGCGGGCTGTCGGTGGCGGTCGCGGCGCATTGCGGCCTGTTCAACATCGGCGGTGAGGGCCAGGGCTACATAGCCGGGCTCGGCATCGGCGTCGTCTGCCTCGCCTTCGACAGCATTCTGCCATGGTGGCTGACCTTTCCGCTGGCAATCGTCGCCGCCGCGGCGATGGGGGCGCTGTGGGCGCTGATCCCGGCCTATCTGCAGGCCCGGCGCGGCTCGCACATCGTCATCACCACCATCATGTTCAACTTCATCGCCGCCAGCGTCATGGTCTACGCGCTGGTCGGCTTCCTGAAGCCGCTCGGGTCGATGGCGCCGCAGACGCGCACCTTCCTCGACGGCGCGCAATTGCCGAAGCTCAACTGGGTGATCGAACTGTTCGGCGCCAAGATTCGCTCGGCGCCGCTCAACGTCTGCTTCCTGCTTGCGCTGCTGATGGCGTTCCTGGTCTGGCTGCTGATCTGGCGCACCAGGCTGGGCTACGAGATGCGCACCTATGGCCACAGCCCGAAGGCGGCGCGCTATGCCGGCATTTCGGAAACGCGAATCGTCATTGTCGCGATGATGATCTCGGGCGCGCTGGCCGGCATGATGGCGCTGAACCCGACCATGGGCGACCAGCACAATGTCGCGCTCGATTTCGTCTCCGGCGCCGGTTTCGTCGGCATCGCGGTGGCGCTGATGGGACGTCTGCATCCGGTCGGCATCGTGCTGGCGGCGATCCTGTTCGGCATGCTCTACCAGGGTGGCGCCGAGCTTGCCTTCGAGATGCCGGCGATTTCGCGCGACATGATCGTCATCATCCAGGGCCTGGTCATCCTGTTCGCCGGCGCGCTCGAACATATGTTCCGGCCCTATGTCCAGGCGCTGTTCGCTTCGGTCAGCCCAAAAGCGGTCGGCATCGAAGCGGTCAAGGGGAAGGGCGCCTGAGATGGATTTCTTCATCGCCATTGTGCAGATACTCGACTCGACCATCCGCCTGTCGGTGCCGCTGCTCCTGGCATGCCTCGCCGGCCTCTATTCGGAGCGCGCGGGCGTCTTCGATATCGGGCTCGAGGGCAAGATGCTTGTCGGCGCCTTCGCCGGCGCCGCCGCCGCCTCGGTGCTGCACTCGGCCCTGCTCGGCCTCGGCACGGCCATCCTGATCTCGGTCGCCTTCGCCATGGTGCACGGCTTCGCCTCCATCACCCATCGCGGCAACCAGATCGTATCCGGCGTGGCGATCAACTTCATCGCCGCCGGCTCGACCATCATGCTCGGCCAGCACTGGTTCCAGCAGGGCGGCCGCACGCCGGCGCTGGCGCCGGGCGAGCGCTTCGAGGCGATCATCTGGCCCGGCGCAGACGCGGTCCGCGACGTGCCGATCATCGGACCGATCTATTCGGAGCTGATCTCCGGCCACTCGATACTGGTCTATTTCGCCTTCCTGATGGTGCCGTTCGCCTGGTGGGTGCTCTACCGCACCCGCTTCGGCCTCAGGCTGCGCGCCGTCGGCGAAAACCCAGCCGCCGTCGACACGGCCGGCATCTCGGTCGCCTGGCTGCGCTACCGGGCCCTGATCTGCACCGGCATCCTAACCGGGGTTGCCGGCGCCTATCTGTCGATGGTGCAGAATGGCGGCTTCGTGAAGGACATGACCGCCGGCAAGGGCTACATCGCGCTGGCGGCACTCATCTTCGCCAAATGGAAGCCGGTCAACGCCATGTTCGCCTGCCTTTTGTTCGGCTTCCTCGACGCGCTGTCGATCCGCCTGCAAGGCACGCCGTTGCCAATCATCGGCAAGGTGCCGGTGCAGTTCATGCAGGCGCTGCCCTATGTGCTCACCGTGATCCTGCTTGCCGGCTTCATCGGCAAGGCGATCCCGCCGCGCGCCGGCGGCGTGCCCTATGTCAAGGAACGCTGAGGCAAACGCGGAAGCGAACCGGCTTTTGGACAAGATCGTGGGAGAGAACAACTGAATGTCGCATGATCTGTTCGAGGCGGCCAAGGCTGCGATGGCCAAGGCCTATGCGCCCTATTCGAAATTTCCGGTGGGCGCGGCATTGCGCACCGAGGATGGGCGCGTCTTTGCCGGCGCCAACATCGAGGTGGCCTCCTATCCCGAGGGCTGGTGCGCCGAAACCACCGCGCTTGGCCACTACATCATGGGCGGCGGCGGCAAGATCACCGAGATCGCGGTCATTGCCGAGCGCATGGCCAAATGCTCGCCCTGCGGTGGCTGCCGGCAGCGTCTGGCGGAGTTCTGCCGGCCGGAGACGAAACTCTATCTGTGCGACAATGGCGGCGTGGTCGAGACCGTGACCATGGGCGACATGCTGCCTTACGGCTTCAGGGGCGACATACTGAAATGATGGAAAAGGCGCTCGATCATCTCGTCGAAAGGCTGGACGGGCTGGCGCCCGCGGTCGCGCTGGTGCTGGGTTCGGGCCTGGGCGGCCTCGTCAGCAAGGTCGAGGATGCCAGGCGCATTTCCTATGCCGAACTGCCGGGCTTCCCAAGAAGCGGCGTCAGCGGCCACGCGGGCGAGGTTGTGGCGGGGTATTTCGCCGGCTCCCCGGTGCTGATGCTGTCCGGCCGCGCGCACTATTACGAGCACGGCAACGCTGGGGCGATGCGTCCGGCGCTCGAGGTGCTGGCCGGCATCGGCATTTCGCAGCTCATCCTCACCAATGCCGCCGGCTCGGTCGATCCGGAAATGGGGCCGGGCTCGGTGATGCAGGTTACCGACCACATCAATTTCTCGGGCTCCAACCCGCTGATCGGCGAGCCCAGCGACCGCCGCTTCGTCGGCCTCACCGAGGCCTATGATGCGGGCCTGCGCAAGGCGATCGAGAAGGCGGCCAAGGCGACCGGCACCACGCTCCATAAGGGCGTCTATATGTGGTTCTCCGGCCCGTGCTTCGAGACGCCGGCCGAGATCCGCATGGCGCGCATCATGGGCGCCAACGCCGTCGGCATGTCGACGGTGCCGGAGGTCATTCTCGCCCGCTTCCTGGGCTTGCGCGTCGCCGCCTGTTCGGTCATCACCAACCTCGCTGCCGGGATGACCGGAGCGGAGCTTTCGCACCAGGAGACCAAGGACATGGCGCCCATCGGCGGCGCGCGGCTGGCGACGATCCTCGAGCGCCTGTTCCGCGACGGGTTGCCAGAGAGCTGATGCTGCCGCAGGAAATTATCCGCCGCAAGCGCGATGGCCACAGGCTGTCGGCGCCGGAGATCGCGGCTTTCATCGAAGGGCTGAGCGCCGGCACCGTCACGGAAGGCCAGGTCGGCGCTTTCGCCATGGCGGTGTTCTTCAACGGCATGAGCCGCGAGGAGGCGGTGGCATTGACCATCGCCATGCGCGATTCCGGCGGCGTGCTCGACTGGTCCGATCTGCCGGGCCCGGTCACCGACAAGCATTCGACGGGCGGTGTCGGCGACAATGTCTCGCTGATGCTGGCGCCGATCGTCGCCGCCTGCGGCGCCTATGTGCCGATGATCTCCGGCCGTGGCCTTGGCCATACCGGCGGCACGCTGGACAAGATGGATGCGATCCCCGGCTACATCAGCCAACCGGACGTGGCGCGCTTGCGCAAGACGGTGCTCGAAACCGGCTGCGCCATAATTGGCCAGACCGCCGACCTGGCGCCCGCCGACCGTCGCTTCTACGCGATCCGCGACGTGACGGGCACGGTGGAATCGGTACCGCTGATCACCGCCTCGATCCTGTCGAAGAAGCTCGCCGCCGGGCTCGGATCGCTTGTACTCGACGTCAAGGTTGGCAATGGCGCCTTTATGGAGAAGTCGCGTGATGCAACAGCACTTGCCAGCAGCCTGGTCGGGGTCGCCAACGGCGCGGGTCTGAAGACTTCGGCGCTGGTTACCGGTATGAACGAACCGCTGGCGTCGGCTGCCGGCAACGCCGTCGAGGTGCGCAACGCCGTCGACTTCCTCACCGGGCGCCTGCGAGATCGGCGGCTGGAGGATGTGACGTTGGCGCTCGCCGCCGACATGCTGCAATCGGCCGGGCTGGCCGCGTCGAACCAGGACGGCATCCGACGCGCCACCGAGACGCTCGCCGGCGGCCGCGCGGCGGCCGTCTTCCAGCGCATGGTGGCGGCGCTTGGCGGCCCTGCCGATTTCATCGACAAGCCTGGGAAGTATTTGCCGAAGGCGCCGGTGGAGCTTGCCGTGAAGGCGCTCGAAAACGGCTTCGTCAGCGGCATCGCGACGCGTGAGATCGGGCTTGCCGTGGTCGGACTTGGCGGCGGGCGCACGCGGCCCGACGACAGGATCGATCACGCGGTCGGCATCACCAGGCTGTCGCCGGTCGGCGCGGAAGTGCATGCCGGCGAGCCGCTGGCGCTGGTCCATGCGCGCAACGACGCTGATGCCGAGGCGGCGGCGGCAGCCGTGCTTGCCTGCTACACGATCGGGGCGTCGAAACCGCCGGCGGAAAAGACCGTCATCCGGCGCGTCCTGCCGCGCTGACAGTCCGGTCCAGCGGCTCTACTGGACCAGGAGCAGCGAGCCGTTCTCGACCTGGTATTTCTGCAGCCGCTGCAGGAAGCTCATGCCGATCAGGTTGGTCTGCAGCGCCCGGTCGTCGATCACCACCGCCTGGACGTTCTCGACCGAGATCTTGCCGATCTGCAAGCGCTCGACCGTCACCACCGCGGCCTTGATGGCGCCATTGGCGGTGTTGACCTCGTGGATGAAATCCGAGGGGTTGAGCGAGATGCCGGCGCGGCGCGCCGTCGAGGTGTTGATGGCGACCAGCGTGGCGCCGGTGTCGATCAGGCCGTCAATCTGGCGGCCGTTGAGCTTGAAGCCGGAGGTGAAGTGTCCGCGCGCGTCGGCGCTGACCACGACCTTGCGGCCGAGCGGCAGTGCTGTCGCCGGCTTGTCGGGAACCGAGGCAAGGTTCAGGGCGGGCTGGGGCTCGGTGACTGGCTTGGAGGCGACTGCCGGTTTCAACAGGCCGTCGAGCATGTGCGGGTTCGACTGATAAAGGATCGGGATCGATGCCGATGTTCCGGCAAAGACGCCAAGGATGAGAAGCTTGCGCAGCATGGGACCGGCCTGTTTGAAGGCCGATCCTTAATCCCGACATGGTGTTTTCGTCTATAACGTGGGCCGAAACCGCGGCTTTGCGTAAACGGGCGGTAAACGGCGCGCTACTTGGTGCCGTACATGCGGTCGCCGGCATCGCCGAGGCCGGGCATGATGTAGCCCTTGTCGTTCAACTGGCGATCGATGGAGGCGGTGAAGACGGGAACGTCGGGATGCGCCTTGGTGAAGCGCTCGATGCCCTCGGGCGCTGCCAGCAGGCACAGGAAGCGGATGTTGGTGGCGCCGCGTCCCTTCAGCTTGTCGATCGCCGCGATCGCCGAATTTGCGGTGGCGAGCATCGGATCGACGACGATCACCAGCCGGTCGGCGAGATCGCTCGGCGCCTTGAAGAAATATTCGACAGCCTCCAGTGTGTCGTGGTCGCGGTAAAGCCCGATATGGGCGACGCGCGCCGCCGGAACCAGGTCGAGCAGGCCTTCGAGCAGGCCGTTGCCGGCGCGCAGCACCGAGGCGAAGACCAGTTTCTTGCCCTCGAGCGTCGGCGCCTCCATCGTTTCGATGGGCGTCTCGATCTCGGTCGTCGTCAGCTCGAGATTGCGCGTGACCTCATAGCCCAGAAGCAGCGAGATCTCGCGCAACAGCCGCCGGAAGCCGGCTGTCGAGGTCTCCTTCTTGCGCATGATGGTCAGCTTGTGCTGGACAAGCGGGTGGTCGACGACGGTGACGCCCTGCATGGTGCTGCTCCGGTGAGTGGTGAGTGGCGAATAGTGAATAGTGAATAGTGAGTGGGTTTGCGAGTCCTGATGGTTCGATGATTGCCTTGACGCGCCGAAGCGCGCGGGCAAACCATTCACCATTCACCATTCACCATTCACCGGCCTTTGGCGTCCAGCCGGCCCAGCAATATTGCCTTGGTCTTCCTGTCGACGAAGGCCGCCTCGATCGCCGTCCTGGTAATGGCGGTAAGCGCCTTGTCTTTTATCCCGAAATGCTCGGTGGCGATGTCGTATTCGCGCTTCAGCGAAGTCCAGAAATAGGGCGGATCGTCGGAGTTGAGTGTCACCCTGCAGCCCGCCGCCAATAGTTCCGGAAACGGATGGTCGGCGAAGCTGTCGAACACCTTGAGCGCGATGTTGGAACCCGGGCAGCATTCTAGCACCACGCCTTCGTCGGCGATGCGCCGGACAAGGTCGGGGTTCTCGATGGCGCGCACGCCATGGCCGATGCGGGAGGGCCGGATGTGGTCGAGCGCCGCCTGGACGCTCTCCCAGCCCATCAGCTCGCCGGCGTGGATGGTGATGCCGAGTCCGGCCTCGCGCGCGATCTCGAAAGCGCGGACATAGTCCTCGAACTCGCCGATGCGCTCGTCGCCGGCGACGCCGAAGCCCGTCACCAGCGGGTGGTCGCAGCGCGCGGCGAAGCGTGCCGCCTGCTCGATCGATTCGACGCCGACATGGCGCACGCCGGTGACGATCATGCGGGCCTCGATGCCGGTCTTGGCCTTGGCGCGCGCCATGCCCTCGCCAAGCGCGTCGGTATAGGCCTTGGGCGACAGGCCGGCCTTCTTCGCATGGTCCGGTGAGGTGAAGACTTCGGAATAGATGGCGCCGTCGCGGGCGAGGCTGGTCAGGTAATGGTCGGCCAGCCGCGCATAATCCTCCTCGGTGCGGAACAGGTCGGACGAGAAATCGTAGGCTGCCAGGAAAGAGGTGAAGTCATGCCAGACGAAGGAGCCGTCCTTGATATAGGGCGCGGTGTCCTTGCCGTATTTGCGGGCCTGGCTGATGACGAGCTCGGGCGCCGCTGCCCCTTCGATGTGGCAGTGCAGTTCCGCTTTCAAAGGCATTCAATCATCCCGTCGATTCGGTCCAGGTCGATAAGCCCGCCACCTGGAAGCGCGGCCGAACACCGCGCCTTAAACAATAGCGCCCGCACCATCGATCGGCTATGGTCCCGCCGGTTTTATGACGGATCAAAATAATGTCAGTTGAGAGAACCACGGCCGCGGGCGGTATGGAAACCTCCTATGGTTTCAAGCGGGTAGGGGCAGGCGATAAGCAGTCCCTGGTCAACGACGTTTTCCATAAGGTCGCCAATCGCTATGACCTGATGAACGATCTGATGTCGGGCGGACTGCACCGGCTGTGGAAGGACGCCATGGTGACGTGGCTCAATCCGCCGAAACGACCGGGCTGGAAGGTGCTCGACGTTGCCGGCGGCACCGGCGACATAGCTTTCCGCATCGTCGAGGCCAGCGATCGCCACGCGCATGCCACCGTGCTCGACATCAACGGATCGATGCTCGACGTCGGCCGCGAGCGCGCCGAGAAGAAAGGCCTGAGCGAAAGCACCGATTTCGTCGAGGCCAATGCCGAGGAACTGCCATTCGCCGACAACACGTTCGACGCCTATACGATCGCCTTCGGCATCCGCAACGTGCCGCGCATCGAGGTGGCGCTCGGCGAAGCCTATCGGGTGCTGAAGCGCGGCGGACGCTTGCTGTGCCTCGAATTCTCCGAAGTCGAGATGCCGCTGCTCGACAAGGTCTACGAGGCCTGGTCGTTCAACGCCATACCCCGGATCGGCAAGGCGGTCACTGGCGAAGGCGAACCCTACTCCTATCTCGTCGAATCGATCCGCAAATTCCCCAACCAGCAGAATTTCGCGGCGATGATTTCGCGCGCGGGCTTCGATCGCGTCTCCTTCCGCAACTATTCGGGCGGCATCGCCGCGCTTCATTCGGGCTGGAAGCTTTGAGGCGGGAGACTTTGAAGCAGGCTGGGCGATGAGCAGCGTCGGCGCCGCCTTTCGGCTCGCACGGGCCGGCTGGGTGCTGGTCCGCGAGGGCGTCGTCTCGGCGTTGCCGGGCGAGGAGCTCGACGGCCTGCCGAAGTTCGGCTGGCGGCTGGCCCGCCTGTTCACTCGCCGCCGCGCGCTGGCCTACAAGCGTGGCGACCGGCTGGCCAAGGCAGTGGTGCGGCTCGGACCCTCCTACGTCAAGCTCGGCCAGTTCCTGGCGACACGGCCCGATGTCGTCGGCAATGACATGGCGCTCGACCTCGCTTTGCTGCAGGACAAGATGCATACGTTCCCGCAGGCCGAGGCGATCGCCGCCATCGAGGCCTCGCTCGGGCGCAAGGTCGGCGATCTCTACGCCAGCTTCGACGGCGCCGTCGCGGCCGCCTCGATCGCCCAGGTGCACAGTGCCGAGACCGTGAACGATGGGATTGCCTCCCGGGTGGCGGTGAAGGTAATCCGGCCGGGCGTGCGCCGCCGCTTCTTCCACGACCTCGAAAGCTATTTCCTGGCCGCCCGTTTGCAGGAAAAATACATCCCCTCGTCGCGCCGGTTGCGGCCGGTCCAAGTGACCGAGACGCTGGCGCAGACAACCAAGATCGAGATGGATCTGAGGCTCGAGGCAGCGGCGCTCTCCGAGCTCGGCGAGAATACCAAGGACGATCCGGGCTTCCGCGTGCCCTCGGTCGACTGGGAGCGGACCGGGCGCGACGTGCTGACCATGGAATGGGTCGACGGCGTCAAGATGAACGACATTGCCGGTCTTGTGGAGGCAGGCCACGACCTCAGGGCGATCGCCGCCAACCTCATCCAGTCGTTCCTGCGCCATACTTTGCGCGATGGCTTCTTCCATGCCGACATGCATCCGGGCAATCTGTTCGTCGAGGCTAACGGCACCATCGTCGCCGTCGATCTCGGCATTGCCGGCCGGCTAGGCAAAAAGGAGCGCCGGTTCCTGGCCGAAATCCTCTACGGCTTCATCGTGCGCGATTACCAGCGCGTCGCCGAGGTGCATTTCGAGGCCGGCTATGTGCCGCGCCAGCACAATGTCTCGGCCTTCGCGCAGGCGATCCGCGCCATCGGCGAGCCGATCCACGGCCAGCCGGCGGAAACCATCTCGATGGCCAAGCTTTTGACGCTGCTGTTCGAGGTCACCGAATTGTTCGACATGGCGACCCGTCCAGAACTGATCCTGCTGCAGAAGACCATGGTGGTGGTCGAAGGCGTTGCCCGCACGCTCGATCCGGCCTTCAACATGTGGAAGACGTCCGAGCCGGTGGTCGGCGACTGGATCGCCGGCAATCTCGGCCCACGCGGTCTTCTGGTCGATGCGCGCGACGGCACCAGGGCCTTGCTGGCGTTGGCCCGCCAGGCGCCGGACATCGCCGCCCGCACCGAGCGGCTGTCGCGCGAGATCGACCTGATGGCCGAGCACGGGCTGCGCTTCGACGAGGCGACGGCACGCGCCATCGGCAAGGCCGAGGCGCGCCATACCCGCTCCGGTCGCGTGGCCCTGTGGGTGATCGCACTGACGCTGGTTTATATCATGTGGAAAATCTTGTGATTGCCGAGTGGTCGGTCAAACAGGAACGGACTACGTTGGCGGCATGGACACTTTGCCGATCGTAGAGGTGAGGCCAAACTATGGCTATGGGTATTGAAGGCGAGGCTCGCCGCGAGGTGCCTGCCGCTTTCAAGATGAAGCTTGAGCACTCACAGCCAAAGCTTTGGACAGGGATCGTGATCACCGAGGGTCACGAATTTGAGGGTCGCCGCGTTACCCTAACCCAACGACATCTCGAGTGGTCAGGTTTCGTCAACATTGTAGTTGAGGCGAGTCGACCGACGAGCGGCTCTGGGCAGTTAGCAGGCCTTCCTCCGGCTCAAGAAACCTGAACCGACTCGCCATCGTTTTGCGGTCACGCTTGCTCACAATTGATTGCATTGCTATCATTGCACTCGTGACGACGTGACGAGTGCAATCACATGGCCAGCATCACCATCCGCAACCTCGACGATGATGTGAAGGACCTGCTGCGGCAGCTCGCGGCGGAGAATGGCTGCTCGATGGAAGAGCAGGCGCGGCTGATGATCCGGGCGGCGGTCGAGGGTCGGGCAGGGCAGGCCGACCGCATCGAGCAGATCGAGAACACGCTGCGCACCCTGGCTGGTTCAAACCAGCAGGTGACTTCGGCTGTCGCTGTTTCCAGCAAGCCATCGCCGCGTGGCTCGTTGTCGGGCAAACGCATCCTGCTCATCATCGGCGGCGGCATCGCCGCCTACAAGGCGCTCGACCTGATCCGTCGGTTGCGCGAGCGCGGTGCGGCGGTGCGCGTAGTGATGACATCGGCCGCGCAGGAATTCGTCACCACGCTGTCGGTCGGGGCGCTTTCGGCTGACCATGTCTTTACCGAATTGTTCGACCGCAATGACGAGCACGATGTCGGCCATATCAGGCTGTCGCGCGAGGCCGACCTGCTGGTGGTGGCGCCGGCGACCGCCGATCTGATGGCGAAGCTTGCCAACGGCCATGCCAATGATCTCGCCTCGACGGTGCTTCTCGCCACCGACAAGAAGGTGCTGCTGGCGCCGGCGATGAACCCGAAAATGTGGTCGCACACTGCCACGCGCCGCAACCGGGCGACGCTCGCCAAGGACGGCATTGCCTTTGCCGGGCCGGCCAAGGGCGAGATGGCTGAAAGCAACGAGGCGGGCGAGGGCCGCATGGCCGAACCGCTGGAGATCGTGGCGGCCATCGAGGCGATGCTCGACAGCAGGCCGAAGCCGCTGGCCGGCCGCAGGATCATCGTCACGTCGGGGCCGACGCATGAGCCGATCGATCCGGTGCGCTATATCGCCAACCGCTCGTCGGGCAAGCAGGGCCATGCGATCGCGGCGGCGCTGGCGAGGCTGGGCGCCGACGTCCGGCTGGTCTCCGGCCCGGTCAGCATTGCCGATCCGACCGGTGTCGTGACGACGCATGTCGAGACCGCTGGCGAGATGAAAGCGGCGGTTGAAGCGCTTCTTCCTGCAGACGCTGGGGTGTTCGTCGCGGCCGTCGCCGACTGGCGCACCGCCAATTCGGCCGGCGAGAAAATCAAGAAGGTGGCGGGCGAGGGGCCGCCGGCGCTGCAGATGGTCGAAAACCCAGATATTCTGGCCGGCGTCGGCCATCATCAGAAACGCCCCGGGCTGGTCGTCGGTTTTGCCGCCGAGACACAGGATCTGATCCGCAATGCCGAGGCCAAGCTGAAGAAGAAAGGCGCCGATTTCATCGTCGCCAACGATGTCTCGCATGAAAGCGGTGTCGGCCCCACCGGCGTCATGGGCGGCGACCGCAACAAGGTGCGCATCGTCTCCAAGACCGGCGTCGAGGAATGGCCGGAACTGAGCAAGGACGAGGTGGCGGCGCGGCTCGCCACGCTGATTGCAGAGCGCCTGAAAACCATCGTGGTCTGAGCGGCCTCCTGGCCGCCAGCCCTACTCCGCAGCGATGCCGGGTGCACTCGCGGCGAGCGACGCTTCGATCGACTCCCCAATGATCCGCAGGCCGAGATCCAGTTCCTGTTCGGAGATGGTCAGCGGCGGGGCGATGCGGAAGACGCCGCCCATCCCGGGAAGCTTGACGATGTTCATGCTCAGACCGCGCCCGAACGCTTCCGCCGCGATCGTTGCGCCCAACTGGTGATCGGGAACCTTGCCGTCCTTGACGATCTCGACCCCGAGCAGCAGGCCGCGACCGCGCACGTCGCCGACGCATTCGTAGCGCTGCTTCAGCCGCGACAGCCCTTCGAACAGTTTCTCTCCGAGGCGCTGTGCCCGGTCGACGAGCTTTTCCTCTTCCACCACATCGAGCACCGCAACGCCGACAGCCGCCGGCAGCGGGTCGGAGACATGCGTGGTGTAGAACAGGAAGCCCTTGTCGTGCGCCGCTTCCTCGATTTCAGCCGTCGTCATCACCGCTGATAGGGGAAGCCCGGCGCCGATGGTCTTGGACAGCGTGAGGATGTCCGGGGTGACGCCATCCCTTTGGAAAGCGAACATGTCTCCCGTGCGGCCGATGCCGGTCTGCGCTTCATCGAGGATCAGCAGCATTCCGCGCTCGCGGCATTTCTGCTGGAGTGCCGCCAGATAGCCTTGCGGCAATTCCAGAATGCCGCCGCTCGACAGGATCGGTTCGGCGACAAAGGCCGCGAGGCTCCCCGTCGACTGGCTGTCGATCAGATCGAAGGCATCGTTCAGCTCGGTCAGCCAATCCAATGAACCGTCGGCATTCCTGAAGCGCGGCCGGAAGCTATTGGGCGCGGGAATTGCAAGAGATCCAACCGCCGCGGGCCCATAGCCCTTGCGGCCGGCGCTGTAGGTCGCCGACGCGGCAGCACCGGTCATCCCGTGCCAACTCTTCGAGAAGGCGACGATCTCGTGCTTGCCGGTCACCAGCTTGGCCATCCGGATGGCTGCTTCGTTGGACTCGGCGCCGGTCGAGAGCAGCAGCACCCTGTCGAGGCCGGGCGCCAGCGCGGCGAGACGTTCGGCAAGCTCGACCACCGGGCGGGACAGCATGCCGCTGAAAAGATGCGCGGCCCTTTCCACCTGGCGGCTGACCGTCGAGACGATCCTGGGGTGAGCATGCCCGAGCAGGGCGCTCATCTGCCCGGAGGTGAAGTCGAGGATGGGCCTGTCGTCGGCATCGTAGACGAAGGAGCCAGCGGCGCGCTCGATGATGGCGGGCTCGAAGCTGCCGCCATAGCGGATCAGGTGCTTGCGCGCCGAATCCCAAAACCCAGGCTCCAAGTTTTTCGACATCTCTCAACTCCAGCAAGCGTTGCGCCAACAATCTAGCGGCTGGCGCGGATGCAGTAAAATTGATAGTTCTCGGATTCTGATATCAATGGATTTGATATGCTCGATCTCAAGCTGCTGGCGACATTCGTTCGCGCGGCGCACTCGGGAACCCTCAGTGCGGTGGCGGTACAGGTCGGACGTACGCAGTCGGCCGTGACAATGCAGGTGCAGCGCCTCGAGGAAGCCCTCGGCCAGAGCCTGTTTCATCGCAGCGGCAGCGGGGTGCGGCTCACCGGCAGCGGCGAGCGCTTCCTGGCCTATGCCGAGCGCATCCTCAAAATCCATGACGAGGCGATCTCGGCGCTGTCCGACAAGGGCCTGCACGGTTCGATAATCTTCGGAAGTCCCGAAGATTATCTAAGCGCGTTCTTTCCAGCGCTCCTGAAGGGCTTCGGCACCGTTTACCCCGATGTCGAGATCAAGGTCGTTTCGGCGCCCACCGTCGAATTGCGGACGCTTCTCAACGCGCGCCAGATCGACCTGGCGCTTGTCTCCAGTCCGAACGCAAGCGACGCGCATGTGCGCACTGAAGCGCTCGTATGGGTGGGCAGCAAGCCGGCGCTGGACCTCTACGATTTTGGCGACATCGTGCCGCTGGCGTTGTCGGCGTCGAATGCCGTCGACCACAAGGCGGCTTGCGAGGCCATGGCGCGCGCCGGACTGCGCTACAAAATATCCTATGCCAGCAACAGCCTTGCTGGACTGATCGCCGTGGCGCGGTCGGGCCTGGCAATCAGCGTGATGACCGAGGATGCGGTGCCGTCGGACCTCCATATTCTGGGCGCACCGCTGCCTCGCTTGCCCCAGCTTGGCATTCTGGTCGCCTTTGCCGACACCGAGCGATCACCCGCGGTCGAGGCCTTCGCCCATCACATCCGAGCCGTTCTGCCGTCTCTGTGAGAACTTCTGCTCTCCGATTGTCTCCCCAGGTCAGCCCGTCGCTTCCTGTGGATGCGCGGCTGGCATAGCGATCCTGATGGCCGCCAGGCAGCCGAGAATGCCGAGCGGCACGAAAGCGAGGAACAGCCAGCCGGCGACGTTCGCCGCCGCGTCGCGGTTCAGGCCTTCGGAAAACCCGCTGGCATTGGCGATGATGCCGGCGAGCGCCGCCCCCACCGCATAGCCGATGCGCTGCATGGTCGGCACCGCGGCGGAGGCGATGGTCTGCTCGCTATTTTGGGCGGAGGCCACGATGACCCGTGTCAGGAACGGCCAGCAGACGCCAAAGCCGCCGCCTTGCAGCAGGGCGCAAAGCAGGATCAGCGGGATCGAGCCCGCCGGGATCGTGTAGGCGAAGCCGGCGAGGCCGGCCGCGATCATCAGCGCGCCCACCACGATAATGAGCCTTTCGCGCTCCAGCGGCGCATTGGCGACGAGGATCGCCAGGATCGACCAGGCAATCGATTCGGCGGCGATGATGTAGCCGCTGGTCGGGATCGGGATGCCGTGCAGCGTGGTCAAAAGCAGCGGCCCGTAGATGGCGAAGGAGACGGTTGCCACCGAGAAGGCGGCCACCATGGTCATGCCGCTGCCGACCGGCGAACGCCAGGAGAACAGCCGCGACGGGAACAGCCGCGAGCGCGGCTTCCGCGCATCGACGCGGAAGAACGCCACGAGGCCGAGCAGGCCAAAGCCCAGCAGCAGCGAGGAACGCAGCAGGGCGACATCGACGCCGGCGCTGGCGATCAGCACGACGCTGACGGCGAGGCAGCCGAGCGCGGCATAGGGGAAGGGCGGCGCCGTGCCCTTGTCCACCTGCGGTCTGGTCGCCTGCGGCGTGTCGAGCACGATGAAACTTGCCAGCGCCATGGCGGTGCCGCCAACCGTGAAGATGCCGAAGGCCCAACGCCACGATAGAAGCTCGGCCATGATGGCGCCAAGCATCGGGCCGCTGAAGGCGGCGACGCCCCAGATCGCCGACATGATGCCGAAAAGCTGCGGCCAGATGTTGCGCGGGAACAGCCGCTCGACCGAGACGAAGGCCAGCGACACCAGCGCGCCGCCGCCCAGCCCCTCGACCAGCCGCCCGGCAAGAAAGAGTGGCATCGAGGGTGCGGTGGCGCAGATCAGCGCGCCGGCAGCATAGAGCAAGGCGGCAACCATCATGTTGGAGCGCAGCGCCACATAACTCACCAGCCGTCCGGCGGCGGCGCCGGCGACGATGGCGCCAAGCTCGTAGATCGCCAGCGACCAGCCGACCAACTGCACGCCGGCCAGTTCGCCGACCATGGCCGGCATCACCGTCGCCACCATCGTCTCGTTGGTGGCGTGCAGCAGGATGCCGAGGCTGATGAAGCAAAAGCGCGCCAGGTCACCGCTCGCCCACAGCGCCCGCCAGTCCACCCTGCTATTGGCCACCTTGTTGCCGCCCGTCTTGTTGCCGCTTGCCGCCGTCACATCGATCTCCTGCTTGCCATTCGCACCCTCATCCGCAATCAAAAGGGCGCCAGATCCAGTTCGGCAGAGCTTGTAGAACCTCAAGCGCGGTTGAGCTCAAGAGGCGTTTTCAGGAATGTCGTGGCGAGCGTCGCGAAGCCAGGCAGAAGCCCAGCGGCCTTGATTGACAGGTCTCAATTCTCGGTGCTGCGCAGTTGGAACTGGGCGACGCCGATGGCGATGTTGATGCCGCTTTGTGTCTGCACGCTGAGCGGCTGCAAGGTGAAGGCCTGCGCGGAGCCGCCGACCAGGAGGTTGGCGCCGGCGCCGACCGCAGCCGTCAACTCGGCGCTGGCGCCGACATAATCTCCGGCGAGCGCGCCCGGCGCGTAGATGTTCTTCAACGGCGTCAGCACCAGCCACCGCATCACGCTCTGCTTTGTGGTGCCGATGTCGAGCCCGTATTTGTTGACGGCGCCGAAATAGGCTTCCGGCGCAAAGGTCTTATCCGCCGGAGTGAAGGTGCAACTCAGGTCCTTGCTCGAACCGAAGATGAAGCCGGTGCCGCCGCCAATGGCGCAATCGAGCACGCCGAGCTCCACGCCTTGGTCTTGGGCATGGGCTGTTCCCGCACAGCCGGCAGCGGCAATGACAGCGGCGATGATGGTCTTCTGCATGGCGGTCCCCCAGAAAGCGTGCGGCGCGAAACAGTACCCTGTTCCGCGCCGCACGTAAGGGAGCAACTGCGCCTTATTTGAAGGAGTGGACCAGCTCCAGCGAGGTCACCGCGACCGCCAGATTGACGCCGGTCTGCGCCTGGACGCTGAGCGGCTCCAGCATGAAGGCGCTGTTCAGCCCGCCAACCAGAAGATTGGCGCCGCCCCCGGTGACGACGCTGGCCTCGGCGTTGACGCCGTAGTAGTTGCCGGCAAGGTCGCCCTCGTCATGGCTGCGGGTGGCGGCCAGAACCGCCCAGGCAAGCTGGCCCTGATGCGTCTGGCCTACATCGACGCCGAGCTTGGAGATCATCCCGGTATACTGCTCGGACGGCCCATGATGATAGGGGCGGAAGGTGCAGGACACGCCCTTGTTCGACGTGATGACGTACCCGACGCCGCCGTCGATGGTGCAATCAAGCGTGCCGAGCCGCAGCGTCCCGGCGCTGACGGGGAACGCGAGGACCGTGGCGGCAAGCGCGGCGGCGGCACAGGCAAGGGTTCTGATCATTGGAAAGGTCCTTTCGCAAATTTGGCCCCGATTAACGGTCGAGGTGCGCGGAGCGTTCCGCTGAAAACTTGGCGCGAACATGGCAAGGGTTAACGCTTGCCCCGGCGGTCAGCATGGGTGGCCGCGGTTTTCATCGCCGACCACGGCTTGCAGGTTTTCAAGCGCCGGTAGCTGAAGGTCGTCGATCGAGCGGAGCGCTCAGTCGGCCGCGTCGCGCGGCGCGCCGGCTGGGTATCAGCTGGCGCTGGCGGTGTTGGTGCGCGACAGGCCGTCCTTGGCCGGCTGGTAGGTCGGATCGAGATGCACCGCCTCGCGGTAGGATTTCGCCGCCCGCGCCTTGTCGCCGCGCCGCTCGTAGATCAGCGCCTGGTTGGCCCAGGCCTCGGCGTTCTTGCCGTCGAGCTTGATGGCCATGTTGAAGTCGGAGAAGGCGTTGTCCTCGTCGTTCATGGCGAGGTAGGAGAGACCGCGGCCGTTGTAGGGCTCGGCCGCGTCCGGCGCCAGCGAGATGGCGGTCGAGAAATCCTCGATGGCGAATTTGTGCTGGCCCTGGCTTTGATAGATCAGGCCGCGATTGTGGTAGGCGCGCGCATCGGTCGTATCGAGCTGGATCGCCTTCTGGAAGTCGTTGAAGGCTTCCTGGGTCCGACCCGCCTTGCGGTAAAGATTGCCGCGGCCGATATAGGCGGCGTCGTAATTGGCGTTGATCTGGATCGATCGATTGTAGTCGGCCAGCGCCGCCGCCTGGTTGCCGAGGAAGCGCTGGATAAGCGCGCGATTCGAATAGGCCTGGTAGAAATTCGGATTAAGCTGGATGGCGGTGTCGAAGTCCTTCAGCGCCGCCTGGTACTGGCCGCCGCGGCCGTAGGCCGAACCGCGCACATTGTAGCCTTCGGGATCCTGCGGGTTGCGCTGGATCACGGCCGACAGCGAGGAGATGTTCTCGGTCGAGCCTTGCGCCTTATCGATGTTGTTGAATTCGCCGGTCGGGGCCGTCTGGCATGCGGCAAGCGCCAGGCCCGAGAGCAGGGCCGCCGTCAGGGCGAAGCCGCGAAAAGCGGTTTTGCGCTCCACGGAAATTGCGTTCATCACTGTCCTCACTGCCGCCGCGCCGTCAGGTCCGTTCCCTCTCCGAACCGGTCCAAAATCAAACAAAAAGGTGGCGGCGATTCCGCATCGCGCCACCCTTGGGTATCCTTCGAAAAGGACGAAAAATTGGCGGTATCAGCGCGGCGAACGCGCAGCACCTGCGGCGCCAGCCGGAGCCGGACGCGGGGTCATCGGCAGCAGGCCTTCGCGCTGGGCGCGCTTGCGGGCCAGCTTGCGGGCGCGGCGCACGGCTTCCGCCTTTTCGCGGGCGCGCTTCTCGGAAGGCTTCTCGTAGTGACCGCGCATCTTCATTTCGCGGAAAATGCCTTCGCGCTGCATCTTTTTCTTCAGCGCGCGGAGCGCCTGGTCAACATTGTTGTCGCGGACGAGTACCTGCACGGGCAATCCTGTCTTTCGGGTTTGATATCAACAGGCAAACGGCCATAGCCGCTATGCCTCCGCGGCGAGTTGCACCGCGAATTGTGGCGGCTGATAGCAGAATCAGGCCGTCCTGTCCACTGCCGAATGCAATCCGGCCGCCCCAAATTGCAACCGGCCGCCGCCGGCCGGCGCTTAGCTAGGCGGTTGCCAGGTGAAGGCGGGCGAAATCCTCGAAGAATTCGCCGTAGTCGCAGGTTATTTCCTCGCCGGCGGCGATGTCGCAGGTCGCGGTCGCGCCGCCATATTGCGAGAAGTCGGTGTTCGGCCGCTCGGCATGGTTCATGAAACGGCCATTGTCGACCTCATAGACCATGAAGCCAGGCCGGTCGGGGCTGGGATAGGCGTAGCGGTCGAGCAACTCTTTCAGATGCGGAGGGGCCGCCTCGTATTTCTCGATCGGGATCAGCCGGTCGAAATCGGGATCGAGGCGCCAGATCGAGGCCCCCTTGCGGATCGGCTCGGCGGCGAAAACGCCGACGCCTTCGATGGCGCTCTGGGCGACGTAGGTCCTGATCAGCAGCATCTTTTCCGATCCGTTTTCGACGGGAAAACGGAATCGTCAAATTGCGCCGAAATGCAAGGCTGCTTCGCGACTTTTTCGGCTGGCGGGCAGTGCTATGTCCGTCAATCCCTTCACGTCCGGTTGATCGAGACGCCGCCATCGGCAAACAGCGCGGTGCCGGTGGTGAAGCTCGACGCATCGGAAGCGAGGTAAAGCGCCGAGCGGGCGATCTCTTCAGGTTGGGCGACGCGCTTCAACGCATGCAGGTTTTCGACGAACGTCCGCGATTCAGGGGTCTTGAATGTTGCCGCCGGCGTATCGGTGCCGCCCGGCAGCAGCGCGTTCACCCGCACCCCTCGCGGTCCGTACTCGGCGGCCAGCACTTGCGTCAATCAAACCGGCCTTGCTTGCGGCGTAGCTGGTCATGCCGGGCATGCCGACGGTGTGACCGACAAAAGTGGACGTGAAAATCAGCGAACCGCCACCCCGCTCGACCATCGCCGGCACCTGGTATTTCGCGCCGAGAAACGCGCTGGTGAGGTTGGTGTCGAGCGTCTCGCGCCAGTCGTCGAGCGACAGGTCGGAAATCGCCCCCATCTGGCCGACAGCGCCGACATTGTTGAAGGTGATGTCGAGGCCGCCGAACCTGTCGACCGCGAGATTGACGAGGGCTTTTGCGAAGGCTTCGTCGCGCACGTCGCCGGCCAGCGCGACCGCCGTGCCGTCGGCGTCCTCGATCTCGCCGACAATCCTGTCGAGCTCCGCCTGTCGGCGGGCGGCGACGATCAGCCGGGCACCCTGTTCGGCGAAAAGTTTCGCAGTGGCGCGGCCGATGCCGGAACTGGCGCCGGTGACGATGGCGACCTTGTCTGTCAGTGCGAACATCTTCTGAGCATCCTTCTTTCGTGCCGGCCTTGCCAGCGATCGGACGCTTGGTCGCAAATGGCGGCGGTCCGAGCCACCCGAAAGCTGCATTGGGGTTTGTGCCGCGTGGCTTGGTGCTCGCCTGTGGATGTCACGGCGCAAAACGGCAAGCGCCGTCGCAAACAGCGCAAGGATGGCAGCGCGGTTTCGCTAGTGATACTCCTCGCGTGCCGAGGCGGGGATGCCCGGCCGCAAATCCGCGAAAGCTACTGGCGCGAGGCCTGGAACGTGAAGAAATATTCGGTATTCGCCATTGCCCGCGAGGCCATGCGCGGCCACAAGGGCTGGGAAGAGCAATGGTCTTCGCCGGAGCCGAAGAAGGAATACGACGTCATCATCGTCGGCGCCGGCGGCCATGGCCTGGCGACGGCCTACTACCTGGCCACCGTGCACGGCATCACCAATGTCGCGGTGCTGGAGAAGGGCTGGCTCGGCGGCGGCAACACCGGCCGCAACACCACCATTATCCGCTCCAACTATCTCTATGACGAGAGCGCCGGCATCTATGACCATGCGCTGAAGCTGTGGGATGGGCTCTCGCAGGAGCTCAACTACAACGTCATGTACTCAGCGCGCGGCGTGATGATGCTCGCGCACAATGTGCACGACATCCAGGTGCTGAAGCGCCATGTGCACGCCAACCGCCTCAACGGCATCGACAATGAATGGCTGACGCCGGAGCAGGCGAAGGAGTTCTGCCCGCCGCTCAACATCTCCAAGGATGCGCGCTATCCCGTGGTGGGTGCGGCCCTGCAGCGGCGCGGCGGCACCGCGCGTCACGACGCCGTCGCCTGGGGCTATGCCCGCGGCGCCTCGGCGCGCGGCGTCCACATCATCCAGAATTGCGAGGTCACCGGCGTCAAGCGGGCGCCGAACGGCGCGGTCATGGGCGTCGACACGACGCGCGGCTTCATCGGCGCCAAAAAGGTCGGCGTGGTCGCGGCCGGCCACTCCTCCGTCATCATGGATATGGCGGGCGTGCGCATGCCGCTGGAAAGCTATCCGCTGCAGGCGCTGGTCTCGGAGCCGGTCAAGCCGGTCGTGCCCTGCGTGATCATGTCGAACACGGTGCACGCCTATATCTCGCAGTCGGACAAGGGCGAGCTGGTGATCGGCGCCGGTACCGACCAATATGTCTCCTATTCGCAGACCGGCGGCCTGCACATATTGCAGCATACGCTCGACGCCATCTGCGAGATGTTCCCGATCTTCACGCGCATGAAGATGCTGCGCTCCTGGGGCGGCATCGTCGACGTAACGCCGGACCGCTCGCCGATCCTGGCCAAGACGCCGGTCAAGGGCCTCTATGTCAATTGCGGCTGGGGCACGGGCGGCTTCAAGGCGACGCCGGGCTCGGGCCATGTCTTTGCGCATACGATTGCCAAGGACGATCCGCACCCGATCAACGCGCCCTTCACCATCGAGCGCTTCCGCACCGGCCGTCTGATCGACGAGGCCGCGGCGGCGGCGGTGGCGCACTGATGGTTGCCGAAAGGCTTTGCGACCAACCGGCCACCGGCCTCGGCGAATTGTAGGAAACAACAGATGCTTCTCATCCGCTGCCCCTATTGCGAGGAAGAGCGCCCGGAACTCGAATTCCGCAACGCCGGCGAGGCGCATATCGCGCGCTCGACCAACATGGCCGGCGAAAGCGACGACGATTTCGAGAAGTTCTTCTTCATCCGTTCGAACCCCAAGGGCGTGATCTATGAGCGCTGGCGGCACATGCATGGCTGCGCGCGCTTCTTCAACGCCGTACGCGACACCGTCACCGACAAGTTCATCATGACCTACAAGGCCGGCGAGCCGAAGCCCGCGAAGCTGCCGGGAGCCTCGAAATGACCCCCTCCTTCCGAATTTCCGGCGCTGGCCGCCTCAAGCAGGCAAAGACTGCTCGCTTCAGCTTCGACGGCCAGGCCTATACCGGTGTCGAGGGCGATACGCTCGCTTCCGCGCTGCTCGCCAACGGCGTCCATCTCGTCGGTCGTTCGTTCAAGTATCACCGGCCGCGCGGCTTCCTTTCCGCCGGCGCCGAGGAGCCGAACGCCCTGGTGCAGATCGTGCGTGACGACGCGCGCAAGACGCCGAATGTGCGCGCGACCGTGCAGGAGCTCTATGACGGGCTCACCGCCAACTCGCAGAACCGCTGGCCGTCGCTCGCTTTCGACGTCGGCGCGGTCAACGACATCGCCTCGCCGCTGTTCTCGGCCGGTTTCTACTACAAGACCTTCATGTGGCCGAAGGCGGCCTGGAAGAGCCTCTACGAGCCGAAGATCCGCGCCGCGGCAGGTCTCGGCGTTTCGCCGGACAAGCCGGACCCCGACCACTATGGCGCGCGCTATGCCCATTGCGAGGTGCTGGTGCTGGGCGGCGGTGCGGCCGGCATCGCGGCGGCACTTGCCGCCGCCGAGACTGGCGTCAGGGTGATCCTCGCCGACGAGCAGGCCGAGTTCGGCGGCAGCCTGCGCTTCGAGGCCGGCGCCAGGATTGACGGCGAGGACGGCTTTGCCTGGGCTCAAGGCGCGATCGCGAAGCTCAAGGCGATGGACAATGTCCGTTTGCTGACGCGCACGACGGCTTTTGGCTATTATGCGCAGAATTTCGTCGGGCTGGTCGAGCGGGTCAGCGACCATTTGCAGAACCCCGGCCGCGAACTGGCGCGCGAGCGTCTCTGGCAGGTCCGCGCCAGCCGAGTCGTGCTGGCGACCGGCGCCATCGAACGCCACATGGTGTTCGCCGACAACGACCGTCCAGGCGTCATGCTGGCCTCGGCCGCGCGCACCTATCTCAACCATTACGGCGTCGCCGTCGGCAGGAATGTCGGCGTCTACACGGCAAACGATTCCGCCTACGCGGCGGCGATCGACCTGAAGAAGGCCGGCGTCAACATCGCCGCTATCGTCGATCTGCGCGACAACCCGACCGGGGCGGCGATCGACGAGGCGCGGGGGCTCGGCATCGAGATCAATTTCGGCCGTGCGGTGGTCCGCGCCGGCGGCAAGCTGCGCGTATCGTCGATGACCGTCCAGCCGAAGAATGGCGGCGGCGAACGCACCATCCCGGTCGACGCGATCCTGATGTCGGCCGGCTGGACGCCGTCGGTGCATCTGTTCTCGCAGTCGCGCGGCAAGGTCGCCTTCAACGAGGAGACACGGCGCTTCGTGCCGGGAACCTACGCGCAGGACTGCGTCTCGGTCGGCGCCTGCAACGGCACGGATGGCCTCGACGCGACGGTCGACGAGGCCTATGCGGCCGGCGCCAAGGCGGCGAAGGAGGCCGGCGGCAAGGCGGGTAAAGGCGCCAAGCCGAAGGTCGATGCCGGCGAGAGCTGGTCGCGCGGCATGCTGGGCGCCGCGCCCGGCGCCGGACAGGGCACGACGGTCAAGGCCTTCGTCGATTTCCAGAACGACGTCACCGCCAAGGACATCCGCCAGGCGGTGCATGAAGGCATGCACTCGATCGAGCACGTCAAGCGCTTCACCACCAACGGCATGGCGACCGACCAGGGCAAGACGTCCAACATGCACGGCCTGGCGATTGCCGCCGAGACGCTCGGCAAGCCGATCCCGCAGGTCGGCCTCACCACCTTCCGCGCACCCTATACGCCGGTCACCTTCGGCTCGATCGTCGGCCATGCGCGCGGCGCGCTGTTCGACCCGACGCGTCGGACGGCGATCCATCCCTGGGCCGCCGCGCAAGGGGCGGTGTTCGAGGATGTCGGCCAGTGGAAGCGCGCCTGGTACTTCCCCCGGGGAGCCGAGGACATGCACGCCGCCGTCGACCGCGAATGCGTGACGGTGCGCAAGACGGCCGGACTGTTCGACGCCTCGACGCTGGGCAAGATCGAGGTGGTCGGACCGGACGCGGCCAAGTTCATGGAGCTGCTCTACACCAATCCGTGGGAGAAGCTGGAGCCCGGCCGCTGCCGCTATGGCATCATGCTGCGCGAGGACGGCTTCATCTACGACGACGGCGTCGTCGGCAGGCTGGCGCCGGACCGCTTCCACGTGACGACGACGACGGGCGGCGCGCCGCGCGTCATGCACCATATGGAGGACTATCTCCAGACCGAGTTCCCGCATCTCAATGTCTGGCTGACCTCGATCACCGAGCAGTGGGCGGTCATCGCCGTGCAGGGACCGAAGTCGCGCGACATCATCGCGCCGCTGGTCGAAGGCATCGACATGTCGGACGAGGCGCTGCCGCATATGTCGGTGCGCGAAGGCAGGATCTGCGGCGTGCCGACGCGGCTGTTCCGCATGTCGTTCACCGGCGAGCGCGGCTTCGAGGTCAACGTGCCGGCCGACTACGGCCAGGCGGTCTGGGAGGCGCTGTGGGCCGAAGGCCAGAAACATGGCGCCTGCGCCTACGGCACCGAGTCCATGCACGTGCTGCGCGCCGAGAAGGGCTACATCATCGTCGGCCAGGATACCGACGGCACGGTGACGCCGAACGATGCAGCCCTCGACTGGGCGGTCGGCAAGAAGAAGGCTGACTTCGTCGGCATCCGTGGTCTGACGCGGCCGGACCTTGTCGCCAAGGGTCGCAAGCAGCTTGTCGGCCTCAAGACCAAGGACCCCAAGGTGGTGCTGGAGGAGGGCGCGCAGATCGTCGAGGATCCTGGCCAAGCAATCCCGATGAAGATGATCGGCCACGTCACCTCCAGCTACTGGTCGGAGAATTGCGGCCGTTCGATCGCGCTGGCGTTGGTCGCCGGCGGACGCGACCGCATGGGCAAGACGCTCTATGTGCCGATGCCAAACGGGACGATCGAGGTGGAAGTCACCGGCATGGTGTTCTTCGACGAGAAGGGGGAGCGCCTCAATGGCTAAGGCTGCCGCAAAGACAACCGCTGCCGGCTCGCCGGCCGAGCGCCGTCCGGCGCTGGCCGGGCGCACGATAGAGGCGAAGGGCGTCACGCTTGCAGTGCTGCCGCCGGCCGAGCGCATTTCGGTGCGCGCGCCGGAGGCTTCGCTGACCGCGCTTTCGAAGGCGCTCGGCGTGAGCTTGCCGGCAAAGCCGAAGACCTCGGCGGCCAAGGCAGGGCGCACGGCGCTCTGGCTCGGGCCGGACGAATGGCTGGTGATCGACGAGGCGGGCAAGGATCCGCTCGCCGACTGCGCCAAGGTGACGGCGCTGCATTCGGCGGTCGGCATCTCGCATCGCAACGTCGCCTTTTCCGTCACCGGCCCGGCTGCCGCCGTGACCGTCAACTCCGGCTGCCCGCAAGATCTCTCTCTTGACGCGTTCCCGGTCGGCGCGGCTTCGCGCACCATCCTCGGCAAGGCCGAGATCGTGCTGCTGCGCACGGCGGCGGACGCCTTCCGGGTCGAATGCTGGCGTTCGTTCTCGGACTATGTCTTTACTCTGCTGTCGGAAGCGGCGAGCGACGCGGCGAACTGAGCCATAGGAACCATCGACGCGCCGATCCGTTTTGCGGCAGCGTGTCGAGGGAGAATGCCGATGCCGTCGAAATCCGCGCCGAGGCCGCCCAGGAAGACGGCGGCAGTCCGCTCGCTCGAGCACGAACGAACACACGAGGTCGAGGAAGAGGAACTCGAGGAAGGTCTCGAGGACACGTTCCCGGCCAGCGATCCGGTGTCGATCACCTCGACCTCCATTCCGGGCGGCCCCGCAAGACCCGGCAAGGCCAAGACGGTGCCGGGGCGCAAGCCACGCAAGTAATCGATCCAGCAAAAAAGGGCGGTCAGGATATCCTGCCGCCCTTTGAGTATTTCGTGGCGTTCGAACCGCCTTAGAACGTGCTGGGAACGATCCACGGATCGATTTCGATGCCCAGACGCTGGCCCTTGGCGGCGTCGGTCTTGGTCGTCGCGCCGGTCTTTTCGACGGAGCCGGTCGTGCCGCAATCGAGCTTCACATTGGCGTTGGTCTGGATGCAAGCCGCGGCAGGAGCCTGCTTGGCCTGATGGCTGGTGCCGGCGAAAGCGGCGCCCGAGAAAGCCAGGACGGTAGCGATAGCGAGGATTGTCTTTTTCATCATCTTTCTCCGGTCAATCTTTTTCGTACATGTACGATACGGCGTACATATACGTCCGGCGGAGTGCGAGTTCAAGTGAGAAATCGTACATGTACGGTCAAATTTTCTGAAAATACGAAAATGTCGCACGGCGCGACGCCCGGCCAGATCGGACTGTAAAAACCGGGGGTTCGCTTCTGCGCAATTCCGGCCCAAAACCGCTGGGCGGAATTGCTCCAGTCAGCAGTTGACTGGCGTTTCGGTCAGCGGCGGCACGTTCTGCGTCGAAAGCGAGGCAAGCGTGAAATCGCACATCCGCTTCACGAAAGCCTGCGGGTCGCCGAACGGATAGAAGGGGAAGGTGATCAAGAGCGAGATCGTGCCGTGGCCGACCGCCCAGAGCATGGTGGCGATGGCGCGCGGGTCGCCCTTGAGCTTGCCGGCGGCGACACAGGCCTCGACCCTGCTGATCAGCACTTTCATCGCCGGATTACCCTCTTCCATGTCCTCGTAGCTGCGGCCTTCCGGCAGCCGCGTCTTCTCGGTCATGAAGACGGTGCGGTATTCGTTGGGATTGCCGAGGCCGAAGGCGGCGTACTCGGTCATCACCGCCTGCAGGGCCTCGATCGGATCGTCGGCGGGGTGCGCCTCGATGCGCCGCGCCAGCGTCTCGAAGGCGTCCTCGGCCAGCGCGAACAGGATGTCCTGCTTGTCGGCGAAGTAGGAATAGACCGACATCGGCGCGTAGCCGACCCGCTTGGCCAGCTTGCGGATGGTCAGGCCCTCATAGCCTTCTTCCTGAACGAGCTTGTGGGCCGCTTCGACGAGTTCGGAGCGCAGCTCTGCTTTCTGTTTTTCGCGGCGTGTCTGGACGCTCAACGGCAAGGTTTGCCTGCCTTCGTTGGTTGGTTGCCTTGTTAAATTATATACGCTGTACGGAAACGAACAAGTGCGTGGCAGGTTCCCCAACGTCCGCCCTAACCCTTTGTTCCAACGCAATTCCGGACGGAAAATCGCTTTGGGCGGCCTGCCCTAGATGGCGCCGATGCCGCCGTCGAGCGCCAGCGCATGGCCGGTCATGAAGGAGTTGGCGGGATCGGCAAGAAACAGGACCCCCGTTGTGATCTCGTCAACCTCGCCGACCCGCTTCATCGGCACGCCGCGCGTGAGTTCGGCAATCGCCTCGGCTTCCGGGGAGCTGCTGGCGCGGACGAAGCCGTCCACCATCGCGGTCCTGGTATGCGCGGGACAGACTGCGTTGATGCGCACGCCCTTGGTGGCATATTCGGCAGCGGCCGAGCGCGTCAGCCCGACAACGCCATGCTTGGCGGCGGCATAGACCGACAGCTTGGGCGCGCCGGACAGGCCGGCGACAGAGGCGACGTTGACGATGACGCCGCCCTTGCCGCTTGCCTTGAACTGCCGTTCCATCTGCGGGATCTGATGCTTCATGGCGTAGAAAACGCCGAGCAGGTCGACCTCCAGCACCCGGCGTGCTTCATCCGAGGCCACCTGCGGCAGGCGCACGAAAGCATGGACGATGCCGGCATTGTTGACGGCGATGTCCAGCCGGCCGAATTTTTGCACCGCCAGGTCGACGAGATCCTCGGAGAGTTTCTCGTCAGCGATGTTGCCGGCGAGGATGGTCGACTCGACATCAAGCGTCGCGGCGAAATCGCGTAGCGCAGCCTCGTCGAGATCCGATAGGACCAGCCGCGCACCTTCGGCGGCGAAGGCGTTTGCCGCGCCGCGGCCGAGGCCGCCGGTCGCACCGGTGATCAGCACCGTCGCTCCATCGAAACGGCCCATCGCTCAGCTCTCCCATTGTCAAATCTTGTTGTCGATCAGGTCCACGGCGAGCGCGGCAAGCAGCTTTACCGCCTCGCCATAGGTTTTTGCCTTTTCCGGGTTGGAGGCGTTGCCGTCCAGCGCGCGCCGATAGACGCCCTGGCAGATCGCCGCCAGCCGGAAGAAGGAGAAGGCGAGGAAGAAACTCCAGTTGTCGATGCCGGTAAGCCCGCGCCGCAGGCAATACGCCTCGACATAGGCTTCTTCGGACGGCAGGCCGAGGGCTGCGCGGTCGACGCCGCCGAGGCCGCGAAAGCCCGATGCATGCGGCAGCCGCCATTGCATGCATTGATAGGCGATGTCGGCGAAGGGGTGGCCGAGCGTCGACAGTTCCCAGTCGAGCACCGCGATCACTTTCGGCTCGCTGGCTGCGAAGATCATGTTGTCCAGCCGGTAGTCGCCATGCACCAGCGAGACGCGGCCGTCATCGGCCGGCATGTGCGTCTCCAGCCAGGCGATCAGCCGATCCATGTCCGGAATGGTTCCGGTTTCCGAGGCGCGGTACTGGCTGGTCCAGCGGGCGAACTGGCGCTCGAAATAGTTGCCGGGCTTGCCGAAATCGCCAAGGCCGACGGCTTCCACGGCGACATCGTGCAAGGCGGCTAGCGTTGCGTTCATGGCGTCGTAGATGGCGGCGCGATCCTCGTTCCCGGATGCCTCCGGCAGCGACGGGTCCCAAAAGATGCGGCCGTCGAGGAACTCCATGACGTAGAACATGCGGCCGATGGGCGAGTCCTCGTCGGACAGGTGCAGCATGCGCGGCACCGGCACGGCGGTGGCGGCAAGCGCCTTCATCACCCGGAACTCGCGGTCGACCTGATGCGCGGATTTCAGCAACTGGCCCGGCGGCTTGGCGCGCAGCACGTAGCGGCCGCTTGCCGCGGTCAAAAGATAGGTCGGGTTCGATTGTCCCGATTTGAACTTCTCGGTCGCGGAAAGCCCGCCAAAAGCCGGGATATGCGCCTCGAGATAGGGCGCAAGCGCCGTCTGATCGAGCGCGTTCAGGTCGTTCATGCGGTCTCGGGCTGGCGCTCGATCAATGTCAGGGTCAGCCAGCGCGCGGTTAGCGCGGGCTTCTTCGAGCCCTCAATCTCGATGGTCACGTCATGCGCCGTCTGCACCCAGCCCGAGGGCCTGACCTTGACGTCGGCGAGCACGAAACGGGTGCGGATGCGCGCGCCGGTCTTTACCGGCGCCAAAAAGCGCAGCGAATCGAAGCCGTGGTTCACGCCCATCTTGCTGTTTTCGAGCGGCGGCATGGTCTCGAAGGTCATCGCCGAGAGCAGCGACAGCGACAGGAAGCCATGCGCGATGGTGCCGCCGAACGGCGTCTCACGGCTGGCGCGTTCCGGATCGCAGTGGATGAACTGGTGGTCGTCGGTGGCGTCGGCGAACTGATCGATCATGCGCTGCGTGACCACGCGCCAGGGCGACACGCCGACTTCCTTGCCGACGCTGGCCAGAAGCACATCGAGACTGATCGGTTCCACGCTGATGTCCTCCACTTCACCCCCGCCGGCGTTCCGGTCGGACATTCATTCCTTGAACAGGGTCAGCCCATGCTGCACCGACTGGCCGCCGTCGATCGGCAGGATGGCGCCGGTGACATAGCTGCCCGCACGGCTGCACAAATAGAGCGTTGCGCCGGCAATGTCATCCGGCATGCCGATGCGGCCGATCGGAACATGGCCGCCGACATGTTTCGCCTGTTCCTCGGTTCCGGTGGCAAAGGCGGTCATCCGGCTCTGAAAGGGACCGGGGGCGAAGGCGTTGACGGTGATGCGGCGGGCGGCGAACTCGATCGCCAGCGTGCGCGTCAGGTGATGAACCGCGGCCTTGGAGGCGGTGTAGGAATAGGCATCGTCGGCCAGAGGCTGGGTGCCCATCACCGAGCCCAGATTGATCACCCGGGCTGGATCCGCCTCGCTGGCGGCGGCGTCGAGCAACGGCAGCAGTTCACGCGTCAGATGGAAGACACCGGTGACGTTGACGCCGAACACCTTGGCCCAGGCGTGGTAGGGGAACTCTTCCAGCGGCGCCCCCAGGAGATGCCGGCATTGTTGACCAGAATGTGCAGCTGCTCCGTCCGCGCCTTTACCTCGGCGACGAGCGCGGCGATGCCGGCCTCGCTGGAAATGTCGCCGGCAAAGCCCTCGGCATGCCCCGGGCCGCCGAGGGCGTTGATTTCGCTCGCGACCTTGATGCAGTCCTCCCCCTTGCGGGAGGCGATCATGACACTGGCGCCGGCGCTGACCAGGGCGGTCGCCGCCATGCGGCCGATGCCGGTCGCGGCACCCGTGACCAGCGCGATCTTGCCGGCGACCGAGAACAGCTCGTCCAGATAGCTCATGGCGCTCCCCCGCAATCTCGCCGCAGGCCGAGGCCAGGGGACTCGCCCATGGACTCGCGTTGACAAGGCTAGCCGAAGTACGGTCATCCTTGCCACGGGTAAAGATGCATCCCCGAAAGGACCGGAAGCGATGGCGGACATGAACCTCGGCATGACCGAGCGGCTGAAGCCGATCCACGCGCGCGTCGCGGCGATGGTGCGCGACGAGATCGCGCCGCTCGGCGAGGAATTCCTGGCCGAGATCGGCAAGGGCGGCGACCGCTGGATCTGCACGGGGCGGCAGACCGAAATCCTCGAAGGCCTGAAGAAGACCGCGCGTGAACGCGGGCTGTGGAACTTCTGGCTGACCGGCTCCGAGCGCGGTTATGGTCTCTCCACGGTCGAATACGCCTATCTGGCGGAGGAGATGGGCAAGGCGCATCTGGGAGCCGAGACCTTCAACTGCTCGGCGCCCGACACCGGCAATATGGAAGTGCTGGAGCGCTACGGCTCGGCGGAGCACAAGCAACAATGGCTGGAGCCGCTGCTCGACGGCAGGATCCGCTCGGCCTATCTGATGACCGAGCCGGACGTCGCCTCGTCCGACGCCACCAACATTTCGATGCGCTGCGAGCGGCAGGGCGGCGACTATGTGCTGAACGGCGAGAAATGGTGGGCGTCCGGCGCCGGCGATCCTCGCTGCGCCATCTATATCGTCATGGTCAGGACAGGTTCCGGCGATGACCCTCGGCATCGCCAACATTCGATGATCCTGGTGCCTTCCGATGCGAAGGGCGTGACCAAGCTGCGGGCCATGCAGGTCTATGGCGACGACGATGCGCCGCACGGCCACATGCATCTCAGGTTCGACAATGTGGTCGTGCCGGCGTCGAACCTGATCCTCGGCGAGGGCAGGGGTTTCGAGATCGCGCAGGGGCGGCTCGGACCCGGCCGCATCCATCACTGCATGCGCGCCATCGGCCAGGCCGAGATGGCGCTGGAGATGCTCTGCCAGCGCTCGGTGCGCCGCGAGGCCTTCGGCCAGCCCCTGGCGAAACTCGGCGCCAATTTCGACATCATCGCGGAATGCCGCATGGATATCGAGATGGCGAGACTGCTCTGCCTCAAGGCGGCATGGATGATCGACCAGGGCGACGCCCGCGCCGCCGCGCCCTGGATCAGCCAGATCAAGGTCGTGGCGCCGCGCGTCGCGCTCAAGGTCACCGACGAGGCGGTGCAGATGTTCGGCGCGCAAGGCATCAGCCAGGACACGCCGCTGGCGCGCTCATGGACGCATTTGCGCACGCTGCGCCTCGCCGACGGGCCCGACGCGGTGCATCGCCGGCAGGTGGCGCGAACCGAGCTGAAGAAATACACGCAGGAGAAGGTCTGAGCGCAAGGCTTGGCCAGTCACTGCTCTGCGACAAGCAAGGAGTATCCCCGATGACCCTCCCATCCGAAATGAAGGCGCTGCTGCTGACCGGCGACGGCTACACCAAGACGCCATCCGGCAGTGCGCTTGAGACGATGGACCCCTATCTCGAGCAAGGCACGATCGCGGTGCCGACGCCCGGACCGAGCCAGGTGCTGATCAAGGTCAGCCTGGCCTCGATCAACCCGTCCGACGTCGCCTTCATCAAGGGCCAGTACGGCCAGCCGCGGGTCAAGGGCCGGCCGGCTGGCTTCGAGGGCGTCGGCATCGTGGCCGCGACCGGCGGCGAGCCCTACGCAACGGGTCTGGCCGGCAAGCGCGTCGCCTTCGCCACCGGACTGTCGAACTGGGGCGCCTGGGCCGACTACGCGGTCGCGGAAGCATCGTCCTGCATCCCACTGCTCGACACGGTGCGCGACCAGGATGCGGCGGCGATGATCGTCAACCCGCTCACCGCGCTCGCCATGTTCGACATCGTCAAGCAGGACGGCGAGAAGGCCTTTATCATGACAGCCGGCGCCAGCCAGCTCTGCAAGCTGATAGCGGGCCTCGCCAAGGAAGAGGGCTACAGGCCGATCGTCACGGTGCGCCGCGACGAGCAGATCCCGCTTCTCAAGGAGGTCGGCGCGACCCATGTGCTCAATGAGAAGGCCGCGGATTTCGAGGCCACGCTCATCGAGGTGATCAAGGCCGAGCAGCCGCGCATCTTCCTCGACGCGGTCACCGGGCCGCTGGCCTCGGCCATCTTCAACGCCATGCCGAAGCGCTCGCGGTGGATCGTCTATGGCCGGCTCGACGCGGAGCCGACGGTCATCCGTGAGCCCGGCCAGCTGATCTTCCAGCACAAGCATATCGAAGGCTTCTGGCTCGCCGAATGGATGCGCCAGCACCGCGACAGCATGGGCGCGGCGGTCATGGAGGCGCAGAAGCGCTTTTCCGACGGCCGCTGGTCGACCGACGTGACGGCGGTGGTGCCGCTGGAAGAGGCGATGGCGAAGGTTCCGGCGGAACTGGCCAAGCCGAATGGCAAGGTGTTCATAAAGCCGTAGATTTTCCCTTCTCCCCGTTCACGGGGAGAAGGTGCCCGAAGGGCGGATGAGGGGCGGCGCCGACGGCTCGCGATTGGCCGTGCTGCCGCCGGTCTCTGTCGTCCGCAATTTCGCAAGCTTGGCGCCGCCCCTCACCTGCCTGCCGGCATTCTCTTCCCGTATAATGACGGGGCGAGGAGGGCTAATCACTCCGCCGGCTCGACGTTGGTGTAGGCGGCTTCCTCCAGCTCGCGCTTCAGCCGTGCTTCCTCATGCGTCTTCGGCGTAACGAAGCGGCCGAGCAGCAGATAGGCGACCGGGGTCAGGAACAGGGTCGAGACGGTGGCAAGGCCAAGCCCGCCGACGATCACCCAGCCGAGCGCGATGCGCGCCTCGGCGCCGGCGCCGACGGCCAGCACCAGCGGCACGCCGCCGAGCACGGTGCAGATCATTGTCATCATCACCGGGCGCAGGCGGATGATGGAGGCCTGCTCGATCGCCTCGCGCACGCCGAGCCCGCGATCGCGCAGCTGGTTGGCGAACTCGACGATCAGGATGCCGTTCTTGGCCATGACGCCGACCAGCAGCACCAGGCCGATCTGGCTGTAGGCATTGAGGCTGGTTCCCGAGAGCAGGAGGGCGAAGATCGCGCAGGCGAGGCCCAGCGGCACCGTCGCCATGATAATGATGGCGCTGACGAAGCTTTCGAACTGGGCGGCAAGCACCAGCAGGATGATGACCAGCGCGAAGCCGAAGATGGTGATCATGGCGCTGTTGGTCTCGCCCAGCGTCGCCGCCTCGGCGAGCGGCAGGATGCGGCTGCCCGGCGGCAAGAGCGGCGTGGCAATCTCCTCGGCGCGGCTCAGCGCGTCGCCGAGCGCGAAGTCGCCTGACAGGTTCGAGGTGATAGCGACCGACGGCTGCTGCTGCTCGCGCGTCAGCGATGGCGGCACGGCGCGTTCGGTCAGCGTCGCGATGGTCGACATCGGCAGGAAGCGACCGTCGCCGGTCTTAACGAAGATGTTCTCGAGGTCGGTCGGGTCGTTGATCGGGTTGGTCGTCGACACCAGCTTCACGCCATAGCTGCGGTCGGCGATATAGACGTCGACGACGTCGTTGCCGTCGAGCATGGCCTGCAATGTGTCGGCCAGCCCGGTGATGTCGATGCCGAGGTCGGAGGCGCGCTCGCGGTCGATGGCCACGGCCAGCTGGGGCTGGGTCGGGTCGACGGAGAGCCGTGGCGACTGGAAGCGCTGGTCCTTCTGCATCTCGGCGACGACCTTGCCCGCCGCCTCGCCGAGCGCCTTGCGGTCGTTGCCGACCAGCGCGAACTGCAGGCCGTTGCCGGCGCCGCGGATACCAAGGCTGTTGGGCTGCACCGGGAACACCCGCACGCTCGGCACCTGCCTTGTCAATCGGCTGATCTCGGCCACGATCTCCCGCTGGCTGCGCGCGCGTTCGTCCCACGGAGCCAGCGTCATCACCATGAAACCTGAGTTGTAGGCGCCGTTCTGGCCTGCGTTTTCGAAGGTGCTGCGGATCTCGCCGGATTCGCGCAGCAGCTGGATCAGCCTCTCGATCTTCTGCATCTGCTCGGTCGTGTAGTCGAGGCTGACGCCTTGCGGGGCGCTGATGCGCAACAAGACGACGGCGCGGTCCTCGCTCGGCGTCAGCTCCTGGCGGATGGTGCCGAAGAGGGTGAAGGCGATGCCGGCGAAGAGCAGCGCCACCAGCACCACCAGCCACGGCGCGCCGAGGCAGGCATGCAGGCAGCGCCGGTAGGTCGCGTTCAGCGCGCCGCCGATGCGGGCGCCGATGCCCTTGCCGCCTTCATGGTGGAGCGAGGCGCTGGACAGCATGCGCGAGGCGAGCATCGGGCAAAGGGTGAGTGCGACCACGCAGGACAGCAGCACCGACATCGCCAGCACAAAGCCGAATTCGCGAAACAGGCCGCCGGTCTGGCCGGGCAGGAAAGAGATCGGCACGAAGACGGCGACCAGCGTCAGCGTGGTGGCGATGACGGCGAAGAAGACCTCCTGCGCGCCAAGCACGGCCGCCGCGCGCGGCCCCATGCCCTGGTTGCGCCGGCGCACGATGTTTTCGAGCACGACGATGGCGTCATCGACGACGAGTCCGGTGGCCAGCACCAGCGCCAGCAGCGTCAGGATGTTGACCGAAAAGCCGGCGAGATAGATCGCGGCGATGGTGCCGATCATGGCGACCGGCATCGACAGGCCGGGGATCAGCGTTGCGCGCCAGTCGAGCAGGAAGGCGTAAATGACGATCAGCACAATCGAGACAGAGAGCGCCAGCGCGATCTCGACCTCGTGCACGGCGCCGTTGACAAAGACCGCGTCGTCGCTGGTGACCTTGATCGACATTCCCTGTGGCAAGTTCTCCTGCAGCTTGGCGACGGCCGCCCTGACGCCGGTCGAGATGTCCAGCGTGTTCGATTCCGCCTGACGGATGATGCCGAGGCCGATGCCGGTCTTGCCGTCCGAACGCAGCGCCGTCTGGCCGACATCGGGACCGAGCGTGACGGTTGCGACGTCGCGGATGCGCGTCTTGCCGGCGATGATGATGTTCTCGAACTCCTCCGGCGTCGTCACGTCGGCCGTGGTGCGCACGATCAGATCCTGGTTGGTGGTGGTGATCGAGCCAGCCGGCGAATCGAAGGCGACCGAGGCGAGCGCGGCCCGGAGATCGGCGACGGTGAAGCCGTGGCTGGCGAGCTTGTTCTGGTCGACGTCGATGCGGAAGATCTTGTCGCGCTCACCGGAAACCTGGACGTCGGCGACGCCCGGGACGGCGGCGAGCTCGTCCTCGATCTGATCCTGGACGATCACCGTCATGTCCTGCACCGACATGGTGTCGGAGGTGACCGCCAGCCGCATCACCGGCTCGGAATTGGCGTCGGCCTTGACGATGCGCGGCGTGTCGGCCGTGTCCGGTATCTGGTTGGAGATGCGGCTGACGGCGTCGCGCACATCGGAGGCGGCGACGTCGAGATCGACGCCGTCGTTGAACTCGATGGTGACACGGCTGTTGCCGAAGGAGGAAGTCGACGAGATAGACTTGACGCCGGAGACGCGCGCGACCGCGCCCTCGATCGTGTCGGTCAGCTCGCGGTCGACGGTCTCGGCTGCGGCGCCCTCGAAGGTGGTGCTGACGGTGATGACGGGACGGTCGACATCCGGCAGTTCACGGATCTCGACGCCATAGAAGGCGGCAAGGCCGGCGACCGCGATCAGTGTGTTCAGCACCAGGGCCATGACCGGCCGGCGAATGAACAGCGCGGTGAAGCCGCTCTCGCTGGCGGTGTTGGCGCCGCCGCTCATGGGCTGTCAGCTTCGGCGGCGCGCTGCTGCTCGCCGGCGATGCGGACCTCGCCGCCCTCGCTGACGCTCTGGGTGCCTTCGGTCACCACCATGTCGCCGCTGACGATCGGCGCGTCGATTAGCACTGTCTCGGTGTTGCGCTGGATGATGCGCACGGGAACGCGTTTGGCCTTGCCGTCCGCGACCGCCCAGACATAGGCGCCGTCGGAACCCCACAGGATGGCCAGCGGGCTAACCGCCGGATAGGAGTCGCCCGGAAATTTCATGCTGATCTGGAACGACATGCCGGCGCGCAGCGAATCCGCCGGGTTGGCGATTGTCGCCTTGACCAGCAGCGTGCGGCTGGCCTCGTCGATATGGTTGTCGATGGCCGAGACGGTGCCGGTGTAGGCCTGGCTCGGATTGGCGATCGGCGTCGCCGACAATTGCGCGCCGACCTTGACGGCGGCGGCGAAGCGCTCGGGCACCAGGAAGTCGACCAGGATCGAGGAGCGATCGTCGAGCGTGGCGATGGCCGACTGGCTGGTCACGTAATTGCCGGCGGAGATCGGCAGGATGCCGACCGTGCCCGCAATTGGGGCCACGATCGAGCGGCGCTGCAGGGCGAGCTCGGCGTCGCGCAGCGCCAGCTTGGCGTTGGCCAGCGCCACTTCCGCATCGGCGACGGCGACCGGCGTCGCGGCATTCGAGGCGCGCAGCGACTTCACCCGGTCGAGCTTGTCCTGAGCGTCCTGCAGGCCGACCTTGGCGCGGTCCTCGGCAATCACCTCGGTGTCGGAATCGAGGGTGGCGATGACCTGGCCCTTGTCGACATGGGTTCCGGAGGCGACCAGAAATTCGACGAGACGGCCGGAACTGTAAGGGTTGACCGTGACCGAGGCGTTGGCTCGGCCGGTGCCGATCGCCTGCAGGCGGTCGTTGATGGCGGCCGTGCTCGCCGGCAACGCGACGACATTCGCCGGTTGTCGGTTGCTGTCGCGGCTGCTTGCCTGCTTCGCCGCGTCGACGGCGCCGGTCGTCTGTGCCGATGTCGCGGCGTCGGCCCATTCGATACCCCAGCGTGCCAGCACCTCATGCGCGCCGGGGAAAAAACTTATCCAGGCGGCCGCGGCGGCCACCAGGATCACAAGCGCAAAAACGATCTGTTTCCAGGCGGCCATCGGCACTCCGGTCGGCAAAACGTCTACAGGTTTCCCCAAGCAAAAAACGCAGCAACGCACCCCGGCAATGTGCGAAGCCACGCGATATCATGGCTTTATGGCAATTCTGCCGCTGCCATGCACATTAAATCTGCGTAACGTTGGCGGCCGCCGGCACGGATACCGGGAGGTCAGCGCAAGCCTTCCAACTCGCGGATGCGCTTGGCGCCGTCAGCCTCAAGCTGTCTTGTGACGGCGCCGATCAGCGTCTCGGCGACGACGAAGAGGGCGGCCGAGGAATCCCAGGCCGAGGGCACAGCGGTGCGTCCGGCGATGACATGGCGGGCGAAGCGGGCGATCGGCGACAGCCATTGATCGGTGAACAGCACGATCTGAACGCCGCGCTGATGCGCGGTCTCGGCAAAGCGCACCAGACTGTCCTGGTAGCGCCTGATGTCGAAGATCACCAGCACGTCGCGCTTGCCCATGTCGATCAGCCGGTCGCGCCAGATGCTTTCCTGTCCGGCGAGGTGGTAGACGTCCGGCTGGACGATGGCGAGGTGCGCGGCCATGTAGCGCGCCAACGGATCGGTGAAACGGCCGCCGATCAGGAAGGTCTTGCCGCGCCTGGCGGCGAGCAGTGCCCCGATGTCGGCAAGCTGCTTCTCAGACAGGTGCCTGAAGGTCTCGCGCATGTTCTCGAGCGTCGCCTCCAGCATCGGCGACACCGCGCCGCCGCCGGGCGAGGCCGGGTTGAGCGTGCGCGACGCCGGCGACTGCAATTGCGCCGCCAGTTCGTCCTGCAGCGCCGACTGGAATTCCGGATAGTTCTGGAAGCCGAGGCGGGCGACGAAACGCAGGATCGTCGGCGAGGACACGCCGGCTGCGGCCGAAAATTCGGCAACCGTCTTCAGCCCGATCAACGGATAGTTGGCGATCAGCGTCTGCGCCGCGCGCCGCTCGCCGGCCGGCATGGCGCCAATGCGGTCGGAAATCAGTTCGGCGATGCTGGAGATCATGGTTTTCCCCCACCTATTTGCCCGGTCGACGCTATTCCCCGAAATCGCGTTTGACAAAGCCGGACAAACTGTATGAAATCATCCGCAAGGGCGCAATGAGACAAAATACGTAACATACGGTACATCGCTCTCCAGGGGACGACGGACTATGGAGACAGCACGGCCCTCCAGCCATGCAGAGCCTGACACCGTGAGGGTGACCAACCCCGGCGGATCGAGCCCGTTTGTTCTGACTTGCGACCACGCCTCCAACTTCCTGCCGGCCGAATTCGGCACGCTCGGCCTGCCGGCGGAGGATCTTTCCCGGCACATCGCCTGGGATCCCGGCGCGCTGCCGGTCGCCCACCGCATGGCCGCCGCGCTCGACGCCACGCTGGTCGAGACCGGCATCTCGCGCCTCGTCATCGACTGCAACCGGCCGCTCGATGCGCCGGACCTCGTGCCGCCGATAAGCGAGACCACGGTCATTCCCGGCAATGCCGGTCTGTCGGACAAGCAGCGCGCCCGGCGCATCGACCTGTCGTGGCGGCCGTTCCACGACACGATCGCGCGCATCATCGACGAGCGGCTGGCGCGCGGACGGGAAACGCGGCTGGTGTCGGTGCATTCCTTCACGCCGGTCTACAAGGGCAAAAGCCGGCCCTGGCATATCGGCATCATCCATGACGAGGACCGCCGGCTGGCGGTGCCCCTGATCGCGGCGCTCAAGCGGCTCGCCGGCGTCACCGTCGGCATCAACGAACCCTATTCGCCGGCCGACCGCGTCTATTTCACGCTGGAACGGCATGCGCGCTCGCGCGGCCTTGCCTGCGCGATGATCGAAATCCGCAACGACGAAATCTCCGGCGAGGCCGGGCAGCGGAAATGGGCGGATCTGCTCACCGGCATTTTTTCTGATCTGGAGCCCGAGGAGGCCAGCGGCTCCCGACAACGCGCAGTGGGAAAGTCAGTACAATCGGCCAGCTAAGAACTAAAGGGGACTTCAAATGACAGCACCGGGTTATACCGAAGTTGATAAGGCGGAGGACGTAAAGCACCTCCACAGCATGGGCTACGCCCAGGAACTGGAGCGGCGCCTCAGCCGCTTTTCGAATTTCGCGGTTTCGTTCTCGATCATCTGCATCCTGTCCGGCGGCATCAATTCGCTGGCGCAGGCCACCTCCGGCGCCGGCGGCATCGGCATCGGCATCGGCTGGCTGGTCGGCTGCTTCGTGTCGCTGACCTTCGCTGTCGCCATGTCGCAGATCAGCTCGGCCTATCCGACGGCCGGCGGCCTCTACCACTGGGGTTCGATCCTCGGCAATCGCGGCACCGGCTGGGTGACGGCCTGGCTCAACCTGCTCGGCCTGATCACTGTGCTCGGCGCCATCAATGTTGGCACCTGGACCTTCTTCGTCGGCGCCTTCGGACCGGCGCTGGGAATTGAAGGCAATCTGACCAACCAGATGATCTTCCTGATCATCATCACCGGCGCCCAGGCACTGATTAACCATCTCGGCATCAAGCTGACGGCGAAGCTCACCGACTTCTCCGGCTATCTCATCTTCTTTGGCTCGATCCTGATCGCGATCGTCTGCCTTGCCGCCGCCGAGACCTGGGACGTCAGCCGTCTCTTCACCTTCCACAACTACTCGGGCGATGCCGGCGCCGGCGTCTGGCCGTCGGTGTCGAACGCCTGGGTGTTCGCGCTCGGCCTGCTGCTGCCGATCTACACCATCACCGGCTACGACGCCTCGGCGCACACCTCCGAGGAAACCATCAAGGCGGCCAGTTCCGTGCCGCGCGCGATGGTCATGTCGGTCATCTGGTCGGCCGTCTTCGGCTACCTGTTCCTGGCCGCCTTCATCCTGATGATCCCGAACATGGACGATGCCGCCAAGCAGGGCTGGAACGTGTTCTTCTGGGCCTTCGACCAGCGTGTCAGCCCCGGCATCAAGGAGTTCGTCTACCTTGTGGTGTTTGTTGCCCAGCTGCTTTGCGGCCTGGCCACGGTGACCTCGGCTTCGCGCATGATCTTCGCCTTCTCGCGTGACGGCGGCCTGCCGGGTTCGGCGGCACTCGCCAAGGTCAGCCCGACCTATCGCACGCCGGTGGCGGCGATCTGGACGGCGTCGATCCTGTCGGTGCTGTTCGTCTGGGGCTCGACCCTGGTTTCGGTCGCCGGCACCTCGGCCTACACCATCGTGGTGTCCTGCACGGTCATCTTCCTGTTCCTCTCCTTCACCGTGCCGATCGTGCTCGGCATGCTGGCCTGGGGCACGCCGAAGTGGGACAAGATGGGCCCGTGGAACATGGGGCGTGCGATCTTCATGCTGTTCGGCGTCCTCTCCATTCTGTCGATGATCCTGATCTTCGTCATCGGCATCCAGCCGCCGAACGACTGGGCGCTCTACATCACCGTCGGCTTCTTCATCCTGACGGCGATCGTGTGGTTCGCGTTCGAGCGCAACCGCTTCCAGGGCCCGCCGCTTGGCGACATCATCGCGGCGCGCCAGGCAGCGATCAAGGCAGCCGAACAGGCGGTCGGCGAGACCGGCCACTGACGTCTATTTCCATGGCCATGGCCGGCCTGGCGCCGGCCATGGTTTCGTTCCCCCTCTCAAAAGACCAAGCGCTGGAGTGCCAAAGGAATGGCCGGAAATTTCTCGTTCGATCAATTGAAGAAAGCGGTCTCCAATGGCGAGATCGACACGGTGCTGGCCTGCATCGTCGACATGCAGGGCCGGCTCGCGGGAAAGCGCTTCCTGGCCCAGTATTTCGTCGATTCCGCGCATGGCGAGACGCATGGCTGCAACTATCTGCTGGCCTGCGACATCGATATGGAGCCGGTGCCGGGCTACAAGGCGGCAAGCTGGTCGAAGGGCTATGGCGACTTCGTCATGAAGCCGGACCTGGCGACGCTGCGGCGGCTGCCGTGGCTGGAAAAGACGGCGCTGGTGATCTGCGACGTGCTCGATCACCACGACCATGAAGATCTGGCGCATTCGCCGCGCGCCATCCTGAAGAAGCAGGTCAAGCGGCTGAAGGATCGCGGCTATATCGGCTACTTCGCCTCCGAGCTCGAATTCTACCTGTTCAACGAGACCTACGATTCCGCCCGCAAGAAGCACTGGCAGGGCCTCGACTCGGCCTCGCCCTACATCGGCGACTACCAGATCGGCATCACCACCAAGGAAGAAGGCGTGATGCGCCGGCTGCGCAACGAGATGGAAGCCGCCGGCATTCCGATCGAGAACTCCAAGGGCGAATGGGGCCCGGGCCAGGAAGAGATCAACGTGCGCTACGCGGAAGCGCTCGATATGGCCGACCGCCATGTCATCCTGAAGAACGGCGCCAAGGAGATCGCCGATTCCGAGGGCAAGTCGATCTCCTTCATGGCCAAGTACAATTACGGGCTCGCCGGCAACTCCAGCCACATCCACAATTCGCTGTGGAGCGCCGACGGCAAGACGCCCCTATTCTTCGACAAAAGCGCCGAATGGACGTTGTCGACGCTCGGCCAGCACTGGGCGGCCGGCCAGATCAAATACGCCAAGGAGTTCACCTGGTTCCTGGCGCCCTACATCAATTCCTACAAGCGCTTCCAGGCCGGCACCTTCGCGCCGACCAAGATCATGTGGAGCGAGGACAACCGCACCGCCGGCTTCCGCCTGTGCGGCGAGGGCACCAAGGGCATCCGCATGGAATGCCGGATAGGAGGCGCCGACCTCAACCCCTATCTCGCCTTCGCGGCGCTGATCGCATCCGGCCTTGCCGGCATCGACGAGAAGCTGGAACTGCAGAAGCCGTTCGTCGGTGACGCCTACCAGGCCTCGCGCCTGCCGGAGATTCCGAAGACGCTGCGCGACGCCACCGAGACGCTGTCGAAGTCGAAGATGCTGAAGCAGGCCTTCGGCGAGGATGTTGTCGAACACTATGTGCATACGGCCCGCTGGGAGCAGTTCGAATACGACCGCCGCATCACGGATTGGGAACTGCACAGGGGGTTCGAGCGATACTAAAGCTGTAATCCGCGTTGACTGAACCTAACTAAAGCTGTAATTTCTCAGTTAGGCTCAAGGAGCGCGAAATGGGAAAATATTCGCCTTTGCGTACGTATCTCATGGCTCAGACCCGTGAACGGATTCCGATGTCGTTCAAGGACATCGAGAGGCTGCTTGGCGAGAAGTTGCCGGCGTCCAAGCAATATCCGGCCTGGTGGAGCAACAATCCCAGCAACAATCCAATGACAAAGGAATGGCTGGCTGCGGGATTCCAGACGGAGTCGGTCAACATCGCAGGCGAGAATCTGATCTTTCGACGCTCTAAGGCAGATGCTTGGCAAGGAAGTGGTCAAGCATATGGCAAGTCTGCAGGCGGGCTAACCGAGGCAAGGAGTTCGGGGCGTCGTCCCGGCTTCATCGAGGACAAGGTGGATTTCAATAATGCTCCGCACATGAGCGGCGAGAACGAGGAATATATCGTGCCGCCACGCGGCGCCGATCCGTTGTTTGGATGCATGGCCGGGACGCTCACGCTTCTTCCGGACGTCGACTACACAGCTCCCGCGGATACGGACTGGGGCAAAGTGTATGACGATTGACGGAGTGTTGCTGGACACGTGCTTCATGCTGTGGCTGTCGACCGAGCAGCCGGTTGCGAGAACGGCTGTTGATAGAGTGACCAGTGCGCGAAAAAATGGCGACGTGATCGCCGTTTCGATCATGTCGGCTTGGGAAATCGGCATGCTTGTGTCGAAGGGCCGGCTTCCATTCATCAAGTCGCCGCTCGGTTGGTTCGAAGGGTTCGTGCAAGCCGGTGCGACGAGCGTCGAGGGGATCGACAGCGAGCTTCTGGTGGAGTCCTCGTTTCTGCCCGGCGTCGTTCACAACGATCCGACGGACCGGATCATCATAGCCACTGCCCGCTCGAAGAACCTCGCAATCATTACCCGCGATCGCGCCATCCTTGCTTATGGCGCGGCCGGCTTTGTCAAAACAGTCCCTTGTTGATTTTGGAGACGCCTTCTTGGAAACGGTCAAACTCAAATCCCCCATCGACGGCTCGATCTATGCGGAGCGGCCGATCGCCACCGACCAGGCGATCAATGCCGCGGTCGAGCGCGCCAAGGCGGCGCAGGAGAAGTGGGCCGAAACACCGGTCGTCGAGCGCGGCAAGTACATGCTGGCGATGCTCGAAGCGCTGGTCGCCATGACTGACGAGATCGTGCCGGAGATCGCCTGGCAGATGGGCCGCCCGGTGCGCTATGGCGGCGAGTTCGGCGGCGTCAAGGAACGCGTCAACTACATGGTCGAGATCGCCGAGCAGGCGTTGAAGCCGGTCCTGGCCTCCAACCCGAAGGACGGCTTCCGCCGCTATGTGAAGAAGGTGCCGCTCGGCGTGGTCATGGTCATCGCGCCGTGGAACTACCCTTATCTCACCGCCGTCAACACCATCGTGCCGGCGCTGATGGCCGGCAGCGCCGTCATCCTCAAGCACGCGGCGCAGACGCTTTTGGTCGGCGAGCGTTTTCAGCAGGCCTTCGACAGAGCTGGCCTGCCCAAGGGCCTGTTCCAGAACCTGGTCATGAACCACGGCCAGACCGAGAAGCTGCTCGGCTCCGGCAAGATCGACCATGTCAACTTCACCGGCTCGGTCGCAGGCGGTCGCGCCATCGAGAAAGCCGCGGCCGGTACTTTCATGAGCCTCGGCCTCGAGCTCGGCGGCAAGGATCCGGCCTATGTGCTGCCCGACGCCAAGATGGATCATGCGGTCGCCAATCTGGTCGACGGCGCCTTTTTCAATTCCGGCCAGTGCTGCTGTGGCATCGAGCGCGTCTATGTTCACGAGAAGGTCTATGACGAGTTTGTCGAGGGCTTCATTGCCGAGACCAGGAACTATGTCGTCGGCAATCCGCTGGAGCAGGCGACGACGCTGGGGCCGATGGCGCAGGCACGCTTCGCCGACCTGATCCGCGAGCAGAAGGCCGAGGCGCTGCGCAAAGGCGCAACGGCGCATGTCAACATGAAGGTCGCCGAGGACAAGGCAGGCTCGCCCTATCTGGCGCCGGAAGTGCTGACCAATGTCGACCACCAGATGGGCGTCATGCGCGAGGAGAGCTTCGGGCCGATCGTCGGCATCATGAAGGTGCGCAACGACGAGGAGGCCATCGCGCTGATGAACGACAGTCCCTACGGGCTGACGGCATCTATCTGGACGCGCGACACCGAACGCGCTGTCGCGATCGGCGACCGCGTCGAGACCGGAACCGTATTCATGAACCGCTGCGACTATCTCGATCCGGCGCTGGTCTGGACCGGCGTCAAGGACACCGGCAAGGGCGCGGCGCTCTCGGCCATAGGGTACGACAATCTGACCCGGCCGAAATCATTCCACCTGCGTGAAGCGATCTGATTTTTTTCGAAAGACAAGCAATGTCCAAGCTCATCTCCAAATGGAACTACCCGACCACCGTCCGCTTCGGCGCCGGCCGCATCAAGGAACTGCCAGACGTGTTGGCAGCCACAGGCATCAAGCAGCCGCTCTTCGTCACCGATCCTGGGCTGGCGAAATTGCCGGTCGTCGCCTCGACGCTGAAGATTCTCGACGACGCCAAAGTTCCGTATGGCGTGTTTTCCGAGGTGAAGCCGAACCCGGTCGATTCCAACCTGACCGCCGGGATCGCGGTGTTCAAGAAGGGCAAGCATGACGGCGTCATCGCCTTCGGCGGCGGCTCGGCGCTCGACCTCGGCAAGCTGATCGCCTTCCAGGCCGGGCAGACGCGGCCGGTGTGGGACTTCGAGGATGTCGGCGACTGGTGGACGAGAGCCGATTCCGACGCGATCGCGCCGATCATCGCGGTGCCGACCACCGCCGGCACCGGTTCGGAAGTCGGCCGCGCCGGCGTCATCACCAACGAGGCGACGCACACCAAGAAGGTCATCTTCCATCCGAAGCTCCTGCCGGCGATCGTGATCGCCGATCCGGAGCTGTCGGTCGGCATGCCGGGCTTCATCACCGCCGGCACCGGCATGGACGCGCTGGCGCACTGCCTCGAAGCCTATTGCGCGCCGGGCTATCATCCGATGGCTGACGGCATCGCGGTGGAAGGCATTCGGCTGGTGTTCGAGAACCTGCCCAGGGCCTTCGCCAACGGCAAGGACCTGGTCGCCCGCGCCCATATGATGAGCGCCGCGGCGATGGGCGCGGCGGCCTTCCAGAAGGGGCTGGGCGCCATCCACTCGCTGTCGCACCCGATCGGCGCGCTCTACGACACCCATCACGGCATGACCAACGCCGTGTTCATGCCCTACGTGCTGGCCTTCAACCGCGACGCCATCGACGAGCGCATCGCCCGGCTCGCCGCCTATTGCGGCATCAAGGGCGGCTTCGACGGTTTCGCCAAGGCGATCATCAAGCTGCGCAAGGAGCTCAAGGTGCCGCATGCGCTGCCCGGCCTGATCAAGGGCCTCGACATGGACAAGAAGCGCAAGGGGCTGATCGCCGACATGGCGGTGGTCGATCCGACCGCCAGCGGCAACCCGGTCAAGCTGACCAAGAAAGGGGCACTCACGCTGCTTGAAAACGCCATCGCCGGCGCGGTGTGAGCGGCGATCGCGGCGCCGGAAATTGATCTTGAAACGAGGGGAAAGGGAAGGGGATAGGGCAAAAGGCAAGGAGCGGAATGCTTAGCCGGAAAAATAATCGCGGAGCGATTGCTACAACCGGTTAAAAAGAGTTTACTTTTTCGTACTGCGGCGTGCCGGTTTCACAAAGCTTTCATCTGGCTGTCACACGAAAACGATACCGCATCGCAGGCGTCCAACGGCGTCAGTTCAACGGAGAGAACACATGTTCAAATTCACGGGGAAAGTGCTTTCCCTTTCGGCCGCGACCCTGATGGTGTCGTCGGTGATTTCGTCCGCGGCTTCGCTGGATGAACTCGTCAAGGCGGCCAAGGCGGAGGGCGAGCTCACCACGATCGCGCTGCCGCATGACTGGTGCGGTTACGGCGCCGTCATCGATGGCTTCAAGGCGAAGTATCCGGAGATCAAGATCAACGAACTCAACCCGGATGCCGGCTCGGGCGACGAGATCGAGGCGATCAAGGCCAACAAGGACAACAAGGGCCCGCAGGCGCCTGACGTCATCGACGTCGGCCTGTCCTTCGGCCCGTCGGCAAAGGCTGATGGCCTGATCCAGGCCTACAAGGTGTCGACCTGGGACTCGATCCCGGACAGCGCCAAGGATGCGGATGGCTTCTGGACCGGCGACTATTACGGCGTGCTGTCCTTCCTGGTGAACAAGGATCTGGTCAAGGAAGCGCCGGCTGACTGGGCCGACCTCTTGAAGGCAGACTATGCCAACACGGTTGCCCTCGCCGGTGACCCGCGCGCCTCGAACCAGGCCATCCAGGCCGTCTACGCCGCCGGCCTTTCCGGTGGCGCGGCCGCTGGTGAAGCCGCCGGCACCGCCGGTCTCGACTTCTTCAAGAAGCTCAACGCCGCCGGCAATTTCGTGCCGGTCATCGGCAAGCCGGCGACGCTCGCCCAGGGCCAGACGCCGATCCTGGTCACCTGGGATTACAACGCGCTTGCCGGCCGCGACACGCTGAAGGGCAACCCGCCGGTCGATGTCGTCGTGCCGAAGACCGGCGTCGTCGCCGGCGTCTACGTGCAGGCGATCAGCGCCTACGCGCCGCACCCGAATGCTGCCAAGCTATGGCTCGAGTATCTCTACTCCGACGAAGGCCAGATCGGCTGGCTGAAGGGCTATTGCCACCCGATCCGCTTCAACGACCTCGCCAAGAACGGCAAACTCCCGGCCGACGTGATGGCCAAGCTGCCGCCGGCCGAGGCCTATGCATCGGCTGTCTTCCCGACCCTCGACGAACAGGGCAAGGCCAAGGAAGCCATCACCAAGAACTGGGATGCCGTTGTCGGCGCCAACGTGAAGTAACACAATGTAAGGGCCGGGCGGCCTTGGCCGCCCGGCTCCTCTCCAAGACGGTAGCCGGCGCATGACCGATCTCTCGCTCTCCAACCAGGCCATTGCGGGGAAGACCGCGCCGCCCGCCGAGGGGCGAAGGCTGCGGCTGCCGACGCAGTGGCTCGGCGTCACGCCGTTCTTCGTCTTCGCGATCATGTTCCTGATCCTGCCCACGCTGTACCTGATGCTGGGCGCCTTCCAGAACGACGCAGGCGAGTTCACGCTCGAAAACATCGCGGCCCTGGCGCAGCCGTCGATCGTTGCCGCCTACTGGATTTCCATCAAGGTCAGCCTTGCCTCGGCTCTGATTGGCGCCTTCGCCGGGCTCGCCATCGCCATTGCCATCGTGCGTGGCGGCCTGCCGGACTGGATACGCTCGGCGACGCTGACATTTTCCGGTGTCGCTTCCAATTTCGCCGGCGTGCCGCTGGCCTTCGCCTTCCTTGCCACGCTGGGCCGGCTCGGGCTCGCCACCGTCATCCTGAACACCGTGTTCGGCCTGAACATCTACGCGCACGGCTTCAACATCCTGTCCTTCTGGGGCCTGACGCTGACTTATGTCTACTTCCAGATCCCACTGATGGTGGTCATCATCACGCCGGCTATCGACGGGCTGAAGAAGGAATGGGGTGAAGCTGCCGCGACGCTCGGCGCGACCACGGCGCAGTATTGGCGCATGGTGGTCATTCCGGTGATCTGGCCGAGCTTCCTCGGCACCGTGATCCTGCTCTTCGCCAACGCCTTCGGGGCGATCGCCACCGCCTATGCGCTGACTGGTTCCTCGCTCAACATCGTGCCGATCCTGCTCTACGCGCAGATCCGTGGCGACGTATTGCACAACGCGCATCTCGGCTATGCGATCGCCTTCGGCATGATCGTCATCACCGGTCTCGCCAATGTCTTCTACATCTGGTTCCGGACCCGCTCGGAGAGGTGGCTCAAATGAAGTCCGGCAGATTCTGGGCCTGGGTCGTCTTTGCGCTGGGCGCGGCCTATTTCTTCATTCCGCTGATCGCGACCGTCGAATTCTCGATGCGCATGCGGCGCGGCGCCTATTCGTTCGACGCCTATCAGATCGTGCTGGGGGACGAACGCTTCCAGGCCACCTTCATGTATTCGGTGGTCGCGGCGATCTTCACCATCATCCTCGGCGTGCTGATCGTGGTGCCCGCGGCCTACTGGATCCGGCTGCGTCTGCCGCAGATCAGGCCGGTGGTCGAGTTCATCACGCTGTTGCCGCTGGTCATTCCGGCCATCGTCATCGTCTTCGGCTACATCCGGATGTACGGCTCCAACTCGCCGCTGCCGTTCCTCGCCAGCGACACCGGCACCAACGCCCTGCTGGTCATCGGCTATGCGACGCTGGCGCTGCCCTACATGTACCGGGCGGTTGATACCGGGCTGCGCACCATCGATGTCAGGACGCTGACGGAAGCGGCGCAGATCCTCGGCGCCGGCTGGGGGACGATCATCACCCGTGTCATCCTGCCCAATGTGCTGATCGCGGTCTTGTCGGGCGCCTTCTTGACCTTCGCCATCGTCATCGGCGAATTCACCATGGCGAGCCTGCTCAATCGGCCGGCCTTCGGACCGTATCTGCAGAATATCGGCGCCAACCGCGCCTATGAGCCGGCGGCGCTTGCCATCATCGCCTTCGCCATTACCTGGGGCTGCATGTCGCTGATCCAGATCCTGTCCCGCTTCGCGCCGAAATCGGCGAACCGCCCCAATTGAACGACAAGCACTGAAAGTCAAAGCCATGGCCGAGCCGTTCCTCTCCATCCAGCATGTGCGAAAGTCCTTCGGCGCCACGACTGTGGTCGAGGATTTCAACCTCGACGTTGCGCCGGGCGAGTTCGTCTCCTTCCTTGGCCCATCGGGCTGCGGCAAGACGACTGTGCTGCGCATGGTCGCCGGTTTCGAGGAGCCGAGCGCCGGCAAGATCGTCGTGGCTGGCAAGGACATCACGCGGCTGAAGCCCAACCAGCGCAATGTCGGCATGGTGTTCCAGGCCTACGCGCTGTTCCCCAACCTGACGGTGGCGCAGAATATCGGCTTCGGGCTGAAGGTGGCGGGGATGCAGAAGGCCGCCATCGATTCCCGCGTTGCCGAGATGCTCGACATCATAAAGCTGCCGCAGATGGCCGACCGCTATCCCTACCAGCTTTCGGGTGGCCAGCAGCAGCGCATCGCGCTGGCGCGCGCGATCGCGCCGAAGCCGAAGCTCTTGCTGCTCGACGAGCCGCTGTCGGCGCTCGATGCAAAGGTGCGCGTGTCGCTGCGCGAGGAGATCCGCTCGATCCAGAAGAAGCTCGGCATCACCACCATTTTCGTCACCCACGACCAGGAAGAAGCGCTGTCGATCTCCGACCGCATCGCGGTCATGTATGGCGGCAAGGCCGAGCAAGTCGGCACGCCGTTCGAGATCTACAACCGGCCGGCGACCAAGTTCGTCGCCAATTTCGTCGGCACACTCAACGTGCTGGAAGGCAAGGTCACCGACCCGGCATCTGGCAAAGTGCAGGTCAACACGCAGGAAGTCTCGCTCAAGGGCAAGCTCAACGGTTCGAAATCCGGCGACACGCTGTCGCTGGCGCTCAGGCCCGAGGCGATTTCGCTGGGGCGGCAACCCGGCCATGACACCAGCCTTTCCGGCGAGATCGCCGAAGTGCACTTCCTCGGCTCGGTCATCCGGGTGCGCGTCGGCATTGGCGGCAACACGGTGTCGCTCGACACGTTCAACAACTCGACGACGCCACCGCCCGTGGTCGGCGAGAAGGCGGACATCTCGTTCTCGTCCGGCGACATGCTGGTGCTGCACTAGCAAAGCGGCAGGAGCGCAATTTCGAGCCGGTGCATCACCTCCCATAGCGATCAGCGTGGGACGATCCGACCCTCATCGCTAACGCGCCAGACAATCAACAGCATCCCGACACGGGGGTACTGCCAACCGTCGCGCTTCATCGCTACGATGAGGTATGGCCCTGTTCGAACTGACCCTCGTCCTGCTTTTGATTGCCGTCGCGCTGGCGGCGCTGTCGCGGCGGCTGGAGGTCCCTTATCCTTCGCTGCTGGCCCTGGCCGGGGTTGGGATTGCCTTTGTGCCCGGCGCGCCAACGATCGAGATCGATCCGGAACTGGCGCTTGCGCTGTTCATAGCGCCGGTGCTTCTCGATGCTGCCTATGACACCTCGCTGCGCGACCTGAAGCGCTACCGGCTGTCGCTGGCGATGCTGGCGCTCGGCGCGGTTGTTTTCACCACCGTGGTTGTTGCCTTCGTCGGCTGGAAGATGGCCGGCCTGCCGATCGCGGCGGCGATCGCGCTCGGCGCCATCGTCGCGCCGCCCGATGCCGTGGCCGCGAGCGCCGTGCTCGGCCAGTTCAAGGTGCCGCACCGCATCACGGCCATCCTGCAGGGCGAGAGCCTGCTCAACGATGCGACAGCGCTGCTGATCTACAGGATTGCGGTTTCGGCCGCGATCGGTTCGGTCATGCTGAAGGACGCGGTGCCGGTGATCCTGCTGTCGACGGTCGGCAGCGTTGTCGCCGGCTATCTGTTCGGCCGCTTCTCTCTGCTGACGCTCACGCGGATCGAGGATGCGGCAAGCAGTACAGTGGTGCAGTTCGCCGGTACATTCGGTGTCTGGATACTTGCCGACAGGCTCGGGCTGTCGGCCATCATCACCATCGTCGTCTATGCCATGACCATCGCGCGCACCGCGCCGCGCCTGATGTCGGCGCGGAGGCGCGTCAGCACCTATTCGGTCTGGGAGTCGGCGGTGTTCGTCCTCAACGTGCTGGCTTTCGTTCTGATGGGCCTGCAGGCACGCTCGATCGTCGGCCGGCTCTCCGGCGACGGGCAAGGCGATGCGTTTCTCTTCGCCGCGACGGTGCTGGCCGTGGTCATCGTGGCTCGCCTCGTCTGGGTCGCGAGCTACGTTGCGGTCATGCGATGGCTTGCCCGCTTCGACAGCGAAGACAAAAGGCGGGATGCACCGACGTTCCGCGGTGCCGTGCTCGTCGGCTGGTGCGGCATGCGGGGACTGGTGACGCTGGTGGTGGCGATTGCGCTGCCGGCCGGCTTCCCGGGCCGTGACCCCATCGTGCTTGCCGCCTTCGCGGTCGTTCTCGGCACGCTGGTGCTGCAAGGCATGAGTCTGAAGCCGCTGCTGCGGATACTCAATTTCGAACGGGACACGACGATCGACCGCGAGGTGGCGGAGGCGCGCGTTGCCGTCATGCAGGCCGCGCTCGACGTCCTGAACCACAAGACGTCGGCCGCGGCGGCGGTGGTGCGCGAGCAGTATGAGGCGCAGCGCCGGATCGCCGAGGACCCTGAGGACGCCCAGGCGGCGACCGAATACGATCGCCTGCGCCTCTATGCCATCAAGCGCCAGCGCGACGCGCTGGAGGAACTGCGCCGCAACGGCACGATCGGCGACGAGGCCTATCACCGGCTGGAGGAGGAGATCGACTGGTCGGAACTGGCGGCGTCGCCGGCGGGGCGGTTCCAGCCGCTGACGACGTAGGAAGACGGTCCTCTGGCCCAGCCCCGTTGCTGTTGCGGTCCATTGCCACGCTATCGGTGAAACGCTACTGCCATCACCGGAACTGAGCCGGATAACCAATGAAGCTCGTCAGCTACAACATCCAGTACGGGTTCGGCGGCGACGGCCGCTACGATCTCGCGCGCGCCGCGCGCGTCGTCGAAGGCGCCGACATCATCGCCTTACAGGAGGTGGAGCGGCACTGGCAGCGGACAAACGAGGACGACCAGCCGGAAATCCTGTCGCGGCTGCTGCCTGACTACCACTGGGTTTACGGGCCGGCCTTCGACATGGACGCCAGCGAGCGGCGCGACGGCCGCGTCGTCAACCGCCGCAGGCAGTTCGGCACCATGGTGCTGTCGAGGCTGCCGATCGTCTGGTCGCGCTTGCACTCCCTGCCGCTGCGCCGCACGGTGCGCCCGCTCAACACGCGCAACGCCGCGCTTGAATGCATGATCCGCACGCCAGCCGGTCCAGTGCGGGTGTTCTCCCTGCATCTCGCGCACATCGCCGTCGAGGAGCGGCTGGAGCAGATCGACTATCTCCTCAACGAACATCGCCGGGCGCCGTCCGACGGCGGCCCCTGGAGCGGCGCCGACGACGAACCGCAGCGCAACTGGAGCAATGGCGGGCCGGAGCCGGAGAACCCACTGGCGGCGATCTGGCTGGGCGACTTCAACATGGAGCCGGGGAGCGCCGAATACCGGCGCATCGTCGGCAGCACGCCCTACCATCGGGGTGCGGTCTATCGCGACGGCTTCATCGATGCCGCCGCCGCTGCAAGCGAGCCGGTGGCCGATTTCCACACCCATGAAAAAATCATCGACGGCGGGCTGTCAAAGCGTCGGCTCGACCATTGCTTCGTCGGCGGCATGCTCGCCACGCGCGTGCGCTCGGTCGGCGCCGACATTGGCGAGATCGCGTCCGACCATTTTCCGCTGAGGGTCGATATTGACCTCGAAACGCCCTGCCTTGCCGCAGTCTCCGGAGGCGGATGAAGCGGGCATGACGCTTTTCGTCTTCTTCGCGGTTCTTAGCGCGGCCGCCATGCACGCGATCTGGAACGCACTGGTCAAGGTGCATCTCGACCGTTTCCTGTCGATCACGCTGATGACATTGGGCATGGGATTTGCCGCGCTGTTCGTGCTGCCCTTCGTCGAGTTCCCGAAGGCCGAAGTGTGGCCATTCATTCTCGCCTCGGTCTTCTTTCACATGGGCTACCGGACCTTCCTGATCGGCGCCTACAAGGCCGGCGATTTCGCCCAGACCTATCCGCTGGCGCGCGGTACTGCACCGCTGCTCTCCGCCCTTGGCGGTATGGTGGTGGTGCGGGAGGTTCCCGCGTCGCTCGCCATTCTCGGTATCCTGCTGTTGTCGGCCGGCACGCTGGTAATGTCGTTTCGCGGCGGCGTCCATCTGGAGCGGTTCAACCTGCGCGCGGTCAGCTTCGCGCTGGGCACGTCGATCTTCATCGCCAGCTATACGCTGTCCGACGGTAGCGGCGCGCGGCTGGCGGCGAACGCGCTGAGCTATGCCGCCTGGCTGTTCGTCTGCGACGCCGCGTGGGCGCTGGTGCTGTGTCTCATCTTCCGGGGGCCACAATCGCTGCCAGTGTTGGCGCGCGACTGGAAGGCCGGGCTGTTCACCGGCGTGCTCAGCGGCGCCGCCTACTGGATCGTCATGTGGGCGATGACCAAGGCGCCGATCGCCTCGGTGGCATCGCTGCGCGAGACCTCGATCCTGTTCGCCATGCTGATCTCGGTCGTCGCGCTGGGCGAGAAGATGACGCGCTGGCGCGGCGCCGCGGCGCTCAGCATCGTCGCCGGCGTCGTCGCATTGCGTCTGGGGTAATTTCTCGGCCGGTCAGTCGAGAATTTCCAGATCGACCACCATCAGCCCGTCGGTGCCGCCTTCGAGGGCGGCGACCAGCCGGGCGCCGGCACGCTGATGCGCCTCGTGCACCAGATAGGCGTCGCGGGCGGCGGCGTCGCGGAAGTCGATGGTGAAGCCATGGCTGAAGCCGCGCGCGAACGGTTCCGGACTGACATTGGCGCTGAACTGGACCTTGTCCATCCCTTCGATCGCCCAGCGCAAGGCTTCCAGATCGGCATGGATCGCCGCGCGTTCGGAGGCGTCGACGTCGTGGCGGAATCTGACAAAGACGCAGTGCCGGATCATGGCTCTCTCCTCAAGCGGCGCGGTTGCCGGAGAAAACGGCCGGCGGCAGAGGTTCGCGGCCAAGGATCAGGTCGGCGCCCTTTTCGCCGACCATGATGGTCGGCGCATTGGTGTTGGAGGAGGGAACGCGCGGCATCACCGAGGCGTCGCAGATGCGCAAGCCCTCGATGCCGCGCAGTCTCAGATCCGGCGTCACCACGGCCATTTCGTCATGCCCCATGCGGCAGGTGCCGACCGGATGATGGTCGGTCTTGGAACTGCGGCAGGCGTAGTCGAACAGGTCGCCGTCGCTCTGCAGGGCAGGGCCCGGAAGCACCTCGCGCAGCACGTAGGGGGCAAGCGCCTTCTGGCGCATGATCTCGCGCGCCAGCCGCAGCCCTTTGATCGACATGTCGCGATCGTAGGGATCGGACCAATAGTTCGGATCGATCAGCGGATGGTCGGCCGGGTCGGCGCTCTTCAACCGCACCGTGCCGCGCGAGCGCGGGCGCAGGAAGGCGGAATTCAAGGTGAGGCCCGGATTCTTCAGCTTCTCGACACCGGCCTCGATGCCGGAGCCGAGGCCGAGATGGAACTGGATGTCGGGCGAAGCGGCGGTCGGGTCGGCGTACCAGAAGCCGCCGGTCTCGAACAGGCTGGAGGCCACCGGCCCCTTCTTCAGCAGCAGATATTGCAGGCCGGCCCACATCGTGCGGTGCAGCTTGGCATAGTTGTCATAGGTGTGGTCGCCGGTGCATTCGGCGATGACGAACAGGTCGAGATGGTCCTGCATGTTGGAGCCAACGCCGGGCAGGTCATGGATAGGCGTCACGCCGACCGACTTCAGATGATCGGCCGGTCCGATGCCCGACTGCATGAGAAGCTTGGGCGAGCCGATGGCGCCGGAGGAGACGACCACCTCGCGCTCGGCGCGCAGGATCGCAGGCTGACCGCCCGGTTTGTCGACGACCTCGACACCAACGGCGCGGCCCTTCTCGACGACGATGCGGGTGACCAGCACGTCTGTCCTGACGCTCAGGTTCCTGCGGGCGCGGATCGGCTTCAGATAGGCGACCGATGCGGACGAGCGCCGCGCATCCTTCTGGGTCAGCTGGTAGTAGCCGACGCCCTCCTGGCTGGCGCCATTGAAGTCCGGGTTGAAGGGGATGCCCATCTCCTGGCCGGCGCGGAAATAGGCCTCGCAGATCGGCAGCGGCGAGATCGGGTTGGAGACGCCGAGGGCCCCTGGTCGCCATGGAAGTCGTTGGCGTAGCGCTGGTTGTTCTCGGCGCGCTTGAAATAGGGCAGCACGTCGCGATAGGCCCATCCAGCGAGGCCCTCTTCCTTCTCCCACGCGTCGTAGTCGCGGGCATTGCCGCGCGTGTAGATCTGGGCGTTGATCGAGGAGCCGCCGCCGACCACCTTGGCCTGCGTGTACCAGAAGACGCGGTCCTTCATGTGCTTCTGCGGCACGGTCGACCAGCCCCAGGAGGCGATGCCCTTGGTCATCTTGGCGAAGCCGGCCGGCATGTGGATCAGCGGATGCCAGTCCTTGCCGCCGGCTTCCAGCAGCAGCACCGAATTCGAGGGATCCTCGCTGAGCCGGTTGGCGAGAACGCAGCCGGCGGGACCGGCCCCAACGATGATGTAATCGGTCATTGTCTCATCCGTTCAGAGCCGCGGTATGGAGAGCGCACCGTCGACATTGATGATCGAGCCGGTCGAAAAGCCGAACTTGCCGCTGGCAAGCGCGGCCACCACGGCGCCGATATCCGATGCCTCGCCCCAGCGTCTGGCTGGCACCAGACCGCCTTCGATCAGCGCCTCATATTTGGCGGCAACGCCTGATGTCATGTCGGTGCGGATGATGCCAGGCCGCACCTCGAACACGCTGATCCCTTCGGCAGCGAGTCGCAGCGCCAGGGTTTTCACCCACATCGACAGGCCGGCTTTCGAGACGCAGTAGTCGGCGCGTTCCGGCGAGGCCGCTTCGGCGCTGACGGAAGTGATTGTGACGATCGATTTCGGGTGCTCGCCGAGTGTGCCAAGCATGGCCTTGGCGACGGCCTGGCTGAGGAACACCGTACCGCGCAGATTGATGCCGAGGGCGCGATCGAAGTTCTCCGGTTTCAGGTCCAGCAGATCACCGCGCACGACGGCGCCGACGCCGGCGTTGTTGACCAGGCAATCGATGCGGCCGAAGGCGCTCTTCGCGGTTTTGATCAACGCCGCGTGGCCCGCGAGACCGGCGATATCACAGCTTGCGTAGGCGAACTTCGAACCGCGCGCGGTGATATTCTTGGCAAGGCCATCGGCAGGCTTGTCGGCCAAGTCGGCGACGAGGATGTCGAAGCCGGCATCGGCCAATGCCTCGGCGCAGGCCAGTCCGATGCCCCGCGCGCCGCCCGTGATGATGGCCGCCGGGCGGGTCATGCGGCAAGCTCCGTCTTGCGGATGTGCTCGGCCACGCGCAGCGCCTGCGCCGCGATCGACAGCGCCGGGTTGACCGCGGCCGAGGTCGGCAGGAAGCCGCCATCGACGACGAACAGGTTCTGGTGGTCGTAAGCGCGGCAGAAGGGGTCGAGCGGCGAGGTTGCTGGGTCGTTGCCCATCTTCACCGTGCCGCACTGGTGCGAGGGCGTGCGCTTGTCGAAGGGACGCGACAGCACGATCGGATAGCCGCAGGCGCGGAAATTCTCGCGCATCACCCTGGTCAGGCCTTCCAGCGACTGCATGTTGGAGCGCCGCCACTGCATGACGATGTCCTTGCCGTCGACCATGATGCGGCTCTCGGGGTCGGGCAGGTCCTCGCACATCAGATACCAGTCGACGGCATGGCCGGCCATGAAGTCGAGCGCGAATTTCGGCACCGTCTTCACATTGGCCCTCAGCATGTTGCCGTCGATCTTGCCGAGCAGTTGCACATTGCCGAGCGGTTTGCCACCCCTGCCGTCCGACAGGTAGTAGTCGTTGAGAATCAGAGTCTTCTGGTAGACGGCGTCGTTGCGGCGGCGCGGATCGATCGCCAGCATGGCGCTCGAATTGTGGTTCATGAAGTTGCGGCCGACCTGGTCGGAACTGTTGGCAAGGCCCTTGCCCTTCGCGGAGGGCGAGCGCAGCAGAATGACGGCGGAATTGACCGCTCCGGCCGAAAGAATGACCAGCTTCGGCGACAGCTTCTTTTGCGAGCCGCTCTGGGTGTAGTGGATGGTGGCGATCGACTTGCCGTCCGGCGCTGCCTCCAGATAGTCGACATGGGCGCCGGTCTCGAGACGGATGTTCTGGTCCGCAAGGGCCGCCGCCAGCGGTCCGGTCTGGGCATCGACCTTGCCCTGGCCGGTGTTGGGGAAGGCGTCCCACCCCGTCCTGCCGTCCTTCAGCCAGGCGTCGATGTCGACGCCGAGCGGCAGCGACGCCGGATGCAGGCCGAGTCCCTTCAACTCGGCACGGGCGCGCGCGATGGGCGCCTCGTCGGCGACCGGCTTGAAGGCATAGGGGATCGAATGGAACGGCTCGGTCGGGTCTTCACCCAGCGTCCCACGCACGCGAAAGAGCTGCTCGGCCTCCGAATACCACGGTTCGAACTCGTCATAGGAGAAGGGCCATGCCGGCGAGACGCCGCCGAAATGCTCCATGGCGGAAAAGTCCTCCTTGCGGTAGCGGATCAGCACCGCGCCATAGAATTTCGAATTGCCGCCAACATAGTAGTAGTTGCCTGGGTTGAAGGCGGCGCCGCCCGCTTCGCGCCACATCTCCTTCGGCCGGTAGTGGCCATTGACGAAAATGGCGCGGGTGTCGCGCGTCTCGGGCGTCGCAGGCAGAGGTTCGCCGCGCTCCAGGATCAGGATCGAGGCGCCACTGCCAGCCAGACCGGAGGCGATCGTGGCGCCGCCGATGCCGGAGCCGATGATGACGATATCCGGGTTTGCCATGGCCTAAAGATCTTCGTTTGGATGCATGTCGTTGGCCCAAAACCGGAGCCACTTTTGGGCGACATGCATCAGAGAATGCGCTTCTCGGTCGCCGGGTCGAAGAACACAGCCTTGGTCAGGTTGAAGGCGAGCGGCGTCACGGTGCCAGGCTGGATCTTGGCATCGGCGCGCAACCGTGCCACCACCGCCTTGCCGCCGAGATTGGTGACGGCGAAGGTGTCGGAGCCGGCCGGCTCGATCACCTCGATATGGCAGTCCGCTGTGGCGATGTTGGAGGCATTGCGTTCGGCGCCTTCCGGATCGGTCAGCGACTCCGGGCGGACGCCGAAGATGACTGGCTTGCCCTGGAAGGCCGAAAGGCCCGTCGGCGCGTTGCTGAGCGGCAGCAAGATCGGCTCGCGCCCGTCGCGCTGCAGCACCACGGACAACCCACTGCCATTGCCGCCGATCGTCGCCGGCACCAGGTTCATCGCCGGCGAGCCCATGAAATCGGCGACGAAGATGTTGGTCGGGTTGTTGTAGATTTCGGCCGGCGTGCCGAACTGCTGCACCTCTCCGTCGCGCATCACGGCGATCTTGGTGGCCAGCGTCATCGCCTCGATCTGGTCATGGGTGACGTAGACGATCGTCGTCCCGGTGTTGGCGTGCAGGCGCTTGATCTCGATACGCATGTCGACGCGCAGCTTGGCGTCGAGGTTGGAGAGCGGCTCGTCGAACAGGAACAGTTTCGGGTCGCGCACCAGCGCCCGGCCCATGGCGACGCGCTGGCGCTGGCCGCCGGAGAGCTGGCTTGGCTTGCGCTGCAGGAGGTGGCCGATCTGCAGCACCTTGGCCACCTTGTCGATTGCCTTCTGGCGCTCGTCGGCCGGCACGCCGCGCATCTCCATGCCGAAAGAGATGTTTCCGGCCACCGTCATGTTCGGATAGAGCGCGTAGCTCTGGAACACCATGGCGATGTCGCGCTTGGACGGATGGAGATCGTTGATAGCGCGTCCATCGACGCGGATCTCGCCCTCGGTGATGTTCTCCAGCCCGGCGATGGTGTTGAGCAGCGTGGACTTGCCGCAGCCGGACGGACCGACCAGCACGAGGAAGCCGCCCTTCTCCAACTCGACATTGATGCCCTTCAGGATCTCGACATTCCCGAAGCGCTTCTTCAGCCCATCAATTTCAAGAAAAGCCATCAGATTATCCTTTGACCGCACCGGCCATCAGCCCGCGCACAAAATAGCGGCCGGCGACGACATAGACGAGAAGGGTGGGAAGGGCGGCGATCATCGCCGCCGCCATGTTGACGTTGTACTCGACCACGCCGGTCGAGGTGTTGACGACATTGTTCAGCGCCACCGTCATCGGCATGACGTCGCCGGTGCCGGCATAGGCGGAAGCGAACAGGAAGTCGTTCCAGATGTTGGTGAACTGGTAGATCACGGTGACGACGAAGATCGGCATCGAGTTCGGCAGCATGATGCGGCGGAAGATCTGGAAGAAGGAGGCGCCGTCGACCTGCGCCGCCTTGATCAGTTCGGTCGGAAAGGCCTCGTAGTAATTGCGGAAGAACAGCGTGGTGAAGCCGAGGCCGTAGACGACATGGACGAAGACCAGGTTCACCGTCGAATTGCCGAGGCCGAAATTGAACCCGGTCGCGTTCTGCAATGTGACGCCGAAGCGGCCGATGCTGCCGAGGATCGTCGCCATCGGCAGCAGCACCGACTGGAACGGGATGAAGCAGGCGAACAGCATCATCGCGAAGACCAGCGTGTGGCCGCGGAAGCGCCATTTGGTCAGCACGTAGCCGTTGAGGGCGCCGAGCAGCGTCGAGATCAGCACTGCCGGAACCACCATCTTGATGGAGTTCCAGAAGTAGCCCTTGATGCCGGCGCAGGTGAGACCGACGCAGGCCTCGCCCCAGGCTTTCCACCACGGGTCGAACGTCGGCGCTTGCGGCAGTGCCAGCATGTTGCCGTTCTGAATCTCGTCCATGGTCTTGAACGAGGTGACAAGCATGACGAAGAGCGGCATCAGGTAGAAGATCGCGAAGAGCGCGAGCAGCCCGTAGATGACGATCCGGTTGATCGTCCTGGCGCTGATGCCGCCGGTGGCCGGGCGGGTCGGTGAGGCAACGGCGCTCATCGCGGCTTCTCCCTGAGCTCGGAATAGAGATAAGGCACAATGATCGCGGTCAGCGTCATCAGCATGATCACGGCGCTCGCCGAGCCGACGGCCATCTCGTTGCGCTTGAAGGTGAACTCGTACATGAAGTTGGACGGCAGCCAGGCCGAACCGCCCGGTCCGCCGCTGGTCAGCGCCACCACCAGGTCATAGGACTTGATGGCGAGGTGGGCGAGCACGATGAAGGCCGACAGGAACACTGGCCGCAGCAGCGGAATGACGATGCGGCGGTAGAGCTGGAAGGTGGTGGCGCCGTCGATCTGCGCCGCCTTCATGATCTCACCGTCGATGCCGCGCAAGCCGGCCAGGAACATCGCCATGATGAAGCCGGAGGCCTGCCAGACTCCAGCGATGACCACGGTGTAGATGACGAAATCCTTGTTCTTGATCCAGTCGAAATGGAAGCTCGTCCAGCCCCACTGGTGCAGCGTCTGCTCGAGGCCGAGGCCGGGATCGAGGAACCATTTCCAGGCGACGCCGGTGACGATGAAGGAGAGCGCCATCGGGTAGAGGTAGATCGGCCTGAGCATGCCTTCGCCGCGGATCTTCTGGTCGAGCAGGATGGCCAGGAACAGGCCGAGCGCCAGGCAGATGAAGATATAGAGGAAGCCGAAAATGCCCATGTTGGTGATCGAGGTGTACCAGCTCGAGGGCGGATCGCTCTCGAAGGTCCAGCGCCACAGCCGCTGATAGGCGCGAGCACCGGTGATGGCATAGGACGGGAAGGTCTTGGAGTTGGTAAAGGACAGATAGATCGTCCACAGGATGAAGCCATAGACGAAGACGATCGTCGCAGCGAAGCTCGGCGCCAGCACGATCTTCGGCAACAGATCCTGCAGTCGCGAGCGAACGGACGCTCCTGGGCGGGCGTCGTGCTCCGGTGTCAGCTTCGCGGTGGTTTCGGCTACTGTGCTCATCGGCTCATCCAGTACCGGTTCGTCGGGGGCCGGCCGGCGCAAAGCGCCAGCCCGGGCAATCCCGGACCTTGCCTCGTTAGAAACCTCCCCGCCAGGGCGGGGAGGTCGTTTCAAGCATCGCTTACTTGGCGTCGTCGATCGCCTTGACCAGCTCGGTCACGGCCTCGTCCGAGGTCTTGATCTGGCCATGGACGAACTTCGAGACGACGTCCTTGTAGGCGTTGGCGACGGCGGGCGGGGCGCCATAGCCCTGGGCCAGCGAACCGAACAGCGTGCCGCCCTCGTTGGCCGCCTTCAGGTCGGCGATACCCTTCTTGCCGCAAGCGTCGAAGTCGGTGTCAGGCACGTCGGTGCGGGCCGGAACCGAACCCTTGACGACGTTGAAGGCCGACTGGAAGCTCTTCGACAGCGTGGCGGTGGCAAGCGCTGCCTGGGCGGCCTTACGGTCGTCCGGAACGTTGAACATGCCGAACATGTCGGAGTTGTAGATCACCGAGCCGTCGGTGCCCGGGAAGCGATAGCAGAGGAAGTCGGTGCCCGGGGTCTTCTTGGCGGCGTGGAACTCGCCCTTGGCCCAGTCGCCCATGACCTGAACCAGCGCGTCACCCTTGATGACCATGGCGGTAGCGAGGTTCCAGTCGCGGCCCGAGAAGTTCGGGTCGACATAGGTGACCAGCTTGGCGAGGTTGTCGAACGACTTCTTCATCGTGTCGGACTTCAGCGATTCCTCGTCGAGGTCGTTGAAGGCTTTCTTGTAGAACTCCGGCCCGCCAGTCGACAGCACGACGGAGTCGAACATCGTAGCTTCCTGCCAGTTCTGACCGCCGAGCGCGAGCGGGATGACGCCCGCGGCCTTGGCCTTGTCGAGCAAGGCGACGAAGTCATCGAAGGTCTTCGGCTCGGCGCCGCCGATCTTGTCCATCACCGCCTTGTTGATCCACAGCCAGTTGACCGAGTGGACGTTGACCGGAGCCGCGACCCACTTGCCGTCGTAGACCGAGAATTTCTGCAGGGCTGCCGGAACCGACTTGTCCCAGCCTTCCTTCTTGGCGGTCTCGGTCAGATCGCCCATGACGCCGGCAGCGGCATAGTCGAGCACGGTATAGCCGAGCATCTGCGAGGCGGTCGGATAGTTGCCGGCCGCGACCATGGCTTTCAGCGCCGTCATGGCGGCGTCGCCGCCGCCGCCGGCCACCGGCACGTCCTTCCAGGCATAGCCTTCCTTGGACAGATCCTCCTTGAGGACGTTCAGAGCAGCCGCTTCGCCGCCCGACGTCCACCAATGCAGCATCTGCACTTCCTTGACGTCGGCGGCATGCGCCGAAAACGCAAAGGTCGACGCAAGAGCCGTTCCGATAAGCAGTTTGCGCAACATGTGGTTCCTCCCTTGTTGCAATGCACACAACCGACGGATGTCCGCCGGGGTCTTCCCAACTCAGCCGACCCACCAACCGGTGCGCTGGCCGCGATGAAACTGGATTGTCTTTTCCTCTGTATAGTCCTCGACAGCGCGCTTGCCGAGTTCACGTCCGAGACCGGACTGTTTGTAGCCCCCGAACGGCAGCTCGGGGTAACCTTCCATGAACGTGTTCACCCAAACAGTCCCCGAACGCACACTCCGCGCCACCGACATGCAGGTGTCGATGCTGGCGCTCCACACACCCGCCGACAAACCATAGGGCGTGTTGTTGGCGATGTGCAACGCCCTTTCAATCGAGTCAAAGGTTAGCGCGGAGAGCACGGGCCCGAACACTTCCTCGCGTGCGATCGCCATGTCCTCGGTCACGCCGCGAATGATGGTCGGATCGAGATATTGGCCGGCATTTGAGGCGAGCTGGCTGCCGCCCGCATAAACAGAGCCGCCGTCTCCGGCCGCCGCCGTTACATAGCCGGCTACCTTGGTCAGATGGTCGGTGGAAATCATTGCGCCGACCTTGGTGCGGTCGTCGAGCGGATCGCCAACCGTCACCCTGGCGGTCAACGCCTTGACGGTCGCGAGGAAGTCGTCGGCGATCGCCTCATGTACGATCAGCCGGCTGCCGGCGTTGCAGCATTCGCCGGCGTTAAAGAAGCCGCCGAACACCGCGGCATCCGCCGCCGCTTCCAGATCGGCGTCGGGGAAGACGATCTGGCCGTTCTTGCCACCGAGCTCCATCGACACCTTCTTCAGGGAGTTCGAGGCGGCAGCCATCGTCATCTTGCCGACGCGGGTGGAGCCCGTGAAAGACACCATCTCGACCAGCGGATGGTTGACCATCGGCGCGCCGACATCGCTGCCCAGGCCGGCCAGGATGTTGACGGCACCGGCGGGGAGGCCTGCTTCGAGCAGGATGTCGCCGAGCACGAACGTCGAGGCCGAGGTCATCTCGCTTGGCTTCACCACCGCCGTGCAGCCGGCGGCGAGCGCGAAGGGCAGTTTCTGGCTGACGATCAGGAAGGGGAAATTCCACGGCGTGATGATCGAGACGACACCGATCGGCTCGCGCAGCACGACGCCGAGCATCGCGTCGCCGAGATTGGCATAGCTCTCGCCGTGCAGCGTGCGGGCGAGCGAGGCGGCATAGCGCCAGATGTCGACGGCGCCGCCGATCTCGCCGCGCGCCTGGGCGATCGGCTTGCCGGATTCCAGCGCGTCGAGCCTGGCGATCTCTTCCAGCCGGACCTCGATCAGGTCGGCCGCCTTGAGCAGGATGGCGGCGCGCTCGGATGCCTTCATGCGCGGCCAGGGGCCGGCCTCGAAGGCCCTGTGCGCGGCGGTCACCGCGGTCTCGACTTCCGCTTCGCCGGCCTGAGCATAGTGCGAGACGGTAAAGCCGTGGCCGGGGCTTCTGCGCTCCAGCACGCGGCCGTCGCGGGCCCCGACATGCTTGCCGTCGATCAGCAGCTTGTAGGTCTTCGGCGCCGCGGACGCCTCGGCCGGCATGGAAATCTTGAGGGGTGCGTTCATCGGATTCCTCTAGGACCTCGAAAAGGCCGGCTTCTGCTTGGCCTTGAAGGCATCGACGCCGGCCTTGAGGTCGCCGGTCAGCGCGATGAAGCCGCTGGCCAGCGCTTCCGTGGCTGCAGCACTCTCCTCGCCTTCGGCGACCGCGATCATCAGCTTTGCAGCTTCGATCGCCAGCGGTCCGCGCTCGGCGATCTTTTCTCCCCATATCTTGGCGTCGGCGAGCGCTTTGCCGGTCTCGACGACGCGGTCGACAACGCCGAGCGCAAGCGCTTCGCTCGCCAGCAGGACTTCGCCTCCGATGGCCATGCGCCGCACCGTCTGCGCGCCGAAGCGGCGCACGGCGCGCTGCGTGCCAGACCAACCGGGAACGACGCCGATCGAGGTTTCGGGAAAGCCGAGCTTCACCTGTGTCTCCGCGACGCGGAAATCGCAGGCCACCGCCAGCTCCAGCCCGCCGCCCAGCGCATGGCCGGACAGCACGGCGATGGTCGGCTGCCTGAGCCGCGCCAGCCGGTCGAAGACACGGTGGCCATAGCGGACCCATTGCACCTGGAAATCGGCGGCGCTCAATTGTGCCCAGGCCTCGACGTCGCCGCCGGCGCAAAAGCCCTTGCCTTCGCCACGGACGAGCACGACACGCACGCCCTCAGCCAGCTCCGCCTCGTCAAGCGCCGCTTCGAGCGCGCGCAGCATCGGAATGTCCAGCGCGTTGAACTTTTCCGGCCGGCGCAGCGTGACGAAGCCGATGGCGCCGTCCTGTTCGAAGCTGACGAGACGTTCAGCCATGCGCGCCTCCGAGCGAAGCGCCGCCATTCAGCGATAGGCCGATCGGCCGATCCTGGTAGAGCGACGCCGGCGTCACCTTGAGGTCATTGGCAATACCGAGCGGAATATCGGCCTGCGCCAGCACATCGCGTTCCAGATCGATGCCGGGCGCCAACTCGGTCACCTTCAACCCGTCGGGCGTCAGCTTCATCACGCAGCGCTCGGTGACATAGGTGATGTCCTGCCCTTGCGCGACCGCGCGCTTGCCGGAGAAGGAGATGTGCTCGACCTCTTCGACGACCTTCTTGACCTTGCCTTCCTGGTCGATGCGGATGCCGCCGTCAGCCAGCGACAGCCTGGCGCCGGCGTTGAAGAAGCCGGAGAAGACGATCTTCTTCGCCCGCGAGGTGATGTCGACGAAACCGCCGGCACCGGCGGTGACATGCGGCCGCGCCGAAAGCTTCGAGACATTGACCGAGCCATGGCGGTCGATCTGCAGGAAGGACAAGAGCGAGGCGTCGAAGCCGCCGGCCTGGAAGTAGATGAACTGGTGCGGGGAGGGCATGATCGCCTCGGCATTGGAGGCGCAGCCGAACTTGAAGTCGAGCAGCGGCACGCCGCCTACGGCGCCCTGCTCGATCACCCAGGTGACCTTGCCGTGCTGGCCTTCCTCCAGAAGGATGCGCGGCACGTTGGCGGAGATGCCGAAGCCGATGTTGACGGCCATGCCGTCGCGCAACTCCATGGCGACGCGGCGCGCGATCACCTTCTGGACGTTCATCTCCGCGTTGCGGAAGGTCGACAGCGGCCGGAAGATCTCGCCGGAGATCGCCGGATCGTAAGGGGTCAGCGTCGTCTGCAACTGGTCGGGCGCGACGACGATGTGGTCGACGAGCACGCCAGGCACACGGACGTCGTGCGGCTTCAGCGTGCCGTTCTCGACGACGCGCTTGACCTGCGCGATGACGACACCGCCATTGTTGCGGGCGGCGAGAGCCTGCTCCAGCCCGCCGAGATAGGCGCCTTCGTGCTCATAGGTGAGGTTGCCGCGCTCGTCGGCGGTGGTGGCGCGGATGATCGAGACGTTGGGAACGATGGCGCGGAAATAGAGCCATTCCTCGCCATCGAACTGCTGCACCGATACGATCGGCTCGCTGGCCGCCGCGTTCATGGCGCAGCCTTGGTGGCGGGGGTCGGCGAAGGTGTCGAGACCGACCTTGGTCAGCACCCCCGGCCGCTTGGCGGCGGCCTCGCGGTGCATGTCGAACAGGATGCCGGACGGCACATTGTAGGCCTCGACCGAATTGTCGCCGATCATCTTCCAGATCTGCGGCGGCTCGGCGGATGACGGGCCGGAAGGGTAGGAGCCGCAAAGCGTGCGCTTCAACAGGCCGGGTTTCGCCAGATGATCGATGCCCTTGATGCCGTACATGTCGCCGGCGGCGATGGGGTGCAACGTGGTGATGGCCTTCGGGTGGCCTTCGGCGTCGAAGCGCTCGCCGATCGCGGCAAGCACTGCGTCCGGGCAGCCGAGGCCGCTCGACGACGACACCGATACGACCATACGGTCCTTGATCAGGCTTGCAGCCTGCGCCGCGGAAATGACCTTGCTCACGCCGCGCTCCCGAGTTTCGGATCGATGGTGACGGCCTTGCCCGATTTGGCCGATTGCAGCGCGGCTTCAGCCGCGGCCAGCGACCAAACACCGTCCTCGCCGGTGGCGGAAGGCCGGCCTTCGCCGCGGATCGCGGCATGGAACTGGCGCAGCGAGCGCGTGTAGAGGTCCTCGCGGTCGAAGCTTAAATCTTCCTCGCCGCTTGCCGTGCGCAGCAGCACCGAGCCGACCGGCTTCTGCGTCATCACATTGGTGGCGAACAGCGAGCCTTCCGAGCCGTGCACCTCGAAGCCGGTGCCGGCGAATTTCGTCGTGAAGCCCTCATGCGACTGGGCAATGACACCTGATTTGAAGCGCCAGATGCACATGGCGCCGTCCTCCAGCCCGCTGCCGGCCATGCCTGCGGCTTGCGTGAAGGCGGAAATCTCGACCGGATCGTCGCCGAGCACGAAGCGCAGCGTGTCGGCATCGTGCACGGTGATGTCGAGCACCACGCCGCCGCCGGCCTCGGGCTTGCTGATGCGCCAGCCCTGCAGGTTTTCCGGCAGAAAGACGGAATGGAAGACGCGCGCGGCGATTGGCTTGCCGATCCTGCCGGCGGCGATCGCCTCGCGCATGGCGCGATGCGCGCCAGCATTGCGCAGATGATGGTTGGTGCCGAGCACGACGCCGGCAGCGTTGGCGGCCGCCACCATCTTCCTCGCATCGGAGCTGGTCAGCGCCAGCGGCTTTTCGCACAGCACATGCTTGCCCGCCTCGATCGCGGCAAGCGCCTGTTCGAGATGCAGCTCGTTGGTGGTCGAGATGTAGACGGCGTCGACGCCGGCGCTGAGCAGATCGGCGAGCGTTGAGACGGCGCGCGGAATGCCGTTCTCGCCGGCATAGGTGTTGGCGCGCTCGGGGCTGGAGCTCATCACCGCAACCACCTCGCCCTCGCGTTGCGCGCGGATGGCGTTGATCATGAACTGTTTGGCGATCGTGCTGGCGCCGATCAGTCCCCATCGGACGGTCATGCCGCGTCTCCCATTCCCGAGCGATCCGGCCCGCAGCTTTCCCTGACCACCAGGTTGACCGCGCCGATGTGGTCCTCGGCGCGGGTGGTGCGCGACTGGATCATCTTCAGCATGGCATGGGCGGCGCGCTCGCCGAGACCGGCCGCATCGACCGCGACGCTGGTCAGCGCGGGCATGTAGTGTTCGGCCTCGGTCACGTCGTCGAAGCCGACAACGGCAAAATCCGCGCCGGGCTCCAGTCCGTGCTTGCGCAGCGCCAGCATGGCGCCAAAGGCGACCGCGTCGTTGAAGCAAAGTGCGGCCGTCGGCGGCTCGGCCATGGCGATAGCGGTATCCAGGCAGGCGATGCCGCCCTTGCGGCTGGTCTCGCCTTCGAAGACCAAGATGTCGCCAGCGGCAATGCCAAGCGTCGCGCAGGCCTCGCGGAAACCGCCCAGCCGCTCGTGACAGACCACGAGGTCGGAAGAACCGCCGAAGAAGGCCAGCCGGCGATGGCCCTTGCCGATCAGATGGGCGGTGGCGAGAAAGGCGCCGCGATGATTGTCGGGCGCGATCACCGGGATGCGGCTCTCTGGCAAACGGCGCATGGCAAAGACAACCGGAACGCCGGCTGTCTCGATGCGGCGGAAGGCGCCCGGCGTGGTGCCGCGCGCCGGCGACACGATCAGCCCGGCGACGCCCTGCTCCATCAGCGATTTCAGCACTTCTTCCTGGCGCACCGGGTTCTCGGCCGTATTGGCGATGAAGGGCACGATGCCGGCCGACTGGAAGACGCGCTCCATGCCGACCGCCAGTTCGGTGAAGAAGGGATTGGTGAGATCGTTGATGACCATGCCGATGACGTTGGAGTGAGCCTTGCGCAGATTGGCGGCGCCGCGGTTGTAAACATAGCCGACATCCTCGATCGCCTTGCGCACCTTGACCGCTGTCTCGGGCCGGATCAGCCCGCTGCCCTGCAGTACGAGCGATACCGTCGACTTGGACACGCCCGCTTCACGGGCGATGTCGAGTATCGTCGCCTTGGCCCGGCTGGCCATCCAGATCGCTCCTCCCCAACTGGTCAAATCTATTGGAACGTTCTAATCATGAGGCGCGAGGAGAGTCAATCCGGATTTCTGAAAAACGAAAAAATCGACAATTCGACCGTGTCAACACCTTATGCGACAAGGGAAATCGTGTTGCGATGCAGCATTTCGGCGTGCCAGAGCAAAAATCATAAAGCTTCTTGATTTATTGGAACGTTCCATCTATAGGCGCTGCCAAAGGGAGAGTTTCATGGACATCACCTTGCCCGAGGAGGGTGGCCGCCGCGCCAGCTACCGGCTTGTCGGTCGGCCCGCGCAGCCGGTTGCCGGGGCGCGGTTTTCGCGCGTCGCCTATGCCGCCGCCCATGTCGTCGCCGACCCCCTCGCCATGACCGACCCGTGGTCGCTGCCCGTCGTCGACTGGGACAGGACGATGGCGTTCCGCCATCACCTGTGGCGGCTCGGCTTCCGCATCGCCGAGGCGATGGACACCTCGCAGCGCGGCATGGGTTTCGACTGGGCAAACGCAAAGGAATTGATCCGCCGCTCGATTGCAGAGGCGCGGACCGTCGAAGGGGCCGATCTCGCTTCGGGGGCCGGCACCGATCATCTGGCGCCTTCCGCGGCGAGCACGCTCGACGATGTGATTGCCGCCTATGAGGAGCAGTTCGGCTTCATCGAGGGGCAGGGCGGCAAGGCGATCATGATGGCGAGCCGCGCGCTGGCGGCGGTCGCCAGGGGCCCGGACGACTATTCCAGCATCTACGACCGGATCCTCTCGCAGGCGTCAGGCAAAGTGATCCTGCACTGGCTGGGCGACATGTTCGATCCGGCCCTGAAGGGATACTGGGGCAGTGGCGATTTCGAGACGGCGCTCGATACGGTCGTGGCCATCATCGAGCGGCATGCCGGCAAGGTCGAAGGCATAAAAATATCGCTGCTCGATGCCAGCAAGGAGGTGGCGCTGCGGGATCGGTTGCCGGAAGGCGTCGTCATGTTCACCGGCGACGACTTCAACTACCCCGAGTTGATCGCCGGCGACGGCAGGAGGCACTCGCATGCGCTGCTCGGCATTTTCGACGCCATCGCGCCGGTCGCCAACGCGGCGCTGGCCAGGCTCACCGATGGCGACCGCGCCGGCTATGACGCACTGATGGCGCCGACGGTGCCGCTGTCGCGCAAGATCTTCGAGGCGCCGACCGAATATTACAAGGCCGGCATCGTCTTCATGGCATGGCTGAATGGCCATCAGGAGCATTTCGCGATGGTCGGCGGCATGCAGTCGGCGCGCGGCATCCTGCATTATGCCGATGTGTTCCGGCTGGCCGACCAGGCGGGATTGCTGGCCGATCCCGAGCTTGCGGTGGCCCGAATGAAGAGCCTCTGCGCCGTCGCAGGCGTTTGACCTCGACCACCGATCGGTTCCGTTCGAAGACCATAAATTTGCCTTGGCCGGGCAAATCTGTTTTCCCTGTTTCTCCCGAGGGGCGGGCGAAGACGGACAATGACGGGCAAAGTGGCGCTCATCACCGGCGTGACCGGGCAGGACGGAGCCTATCTGGCGCAATTGCTGCTTGAGAAGGGTTATGTCGTCCACGGCGTCAAACGCCGCTCGTCCTCATCAAACACCGGGCGTATCGAAGACCTCTATGTCGATCCGCATGAGCGCGACGCACGCCTCTTCCTGCACTATGGCGATCTGACCGACGCGGCCAACCTGATCCGCCTCGTGCAGGAGACGCGACCCGCCGAAATCTACAATCTCGGCGCCCAGAGCCATGTCCAGGTGAGTTTCGAGAACCCGGAATATACGGGCAATGCCAATGCGCTGGGGACGCTGCGGCTGCTGGAGGCGATCCGTATCCTCGGCCTCGAAAGGTCGGTGCGCTTCTATCAGGCGTCGACCTCGGAACTCTACGGCAAGGCGTCGGTGGCGCCGCAGAACGAGACGACGCCCTTCCGTCCGCGCTCGCCCTATGCGGCGGCCAAGCTCTACGCCTACTGGACGACGGTCAACTACCGCGAGGCCTATGGCATGTTCGCGGCCAACGGCATCCTGTTTAACCACGAGAGTCCATGCCGTGGCGAGACCTTCGTCACCCGCAAGATCACGCGCGCGGTGGCCGCGATCCATCACGGGCGGCAAGATGTGCTCTATCTCGGCAATATCGACGCCAGACGCGACTGGGGCCATGCGCGCGACTATGTCGAGGGCATGTGGCGCATCCTCCAGCACGACGAGGCCGACGATTTCGTGCTGGCGACGGGCGAGACGCATTCGGTGCGCGAATTCGTCGAACTGGCCTTCGCCGAGACGGGGCGCACCGTGCTCTGGCAAGGCCATGACGCAGACGAAGTGGGTATCGACGCCGTTTCGGGCGCGGTCCTGGTGCGCATCGACCCACGCTATTTCCGGCCAACCGAGGTCGACCTCCTGGTCGGCGACGCGTCCAAGGCGAGAGCCGTGCTGGGCTGGTCGCACAGGACCGGCTTCAGGGATCTGGTGGCGGAAATGGTGCAGGCCGACCTCGCGGATTTTGACGATGCAGCCATGGCAGGGCGGACGTTCCGCCCGGGGGTGGGCCGATGACTTTCGATTTGAAGGGCAAACGGGTCTTCGTTGCCGGGCACCGCGGCATGGTCGGCTCGGCTGTCGCGCGCCGACTGGCAGGCGAGGATTGCGAAATCCTGACGGTCGCGCGCAGCGAGCTCGACCTTCTCGACCAGGCCGGCGTGCGGCGCTGGATGGCCGAGCACAGGCCGGACGCAGTGGTAATGGCGGCCGCAAAGGTCGGCGGCATCCTGGCCAACGACACGCTTCCGGTCGACTTTCTCCACGAGAACCTGGTGGTGCAGACCAATGTCATGGAGAGCGCCTTCCGCTGCGAGGTGCGGAAGCTCCTGTTCCTCGGCTCGTCCTGCATTTATCCGAAGCTCGCGCCGCAGCCGATCCCCGAAGACGCGCTGTTGACCGGTCCGCTCGAGCCCACCAATGAATGGTACGCGGTCGCCAAGATCGCCGGGCTGAAACTCTGCCAGGCCTACCGGCGTCAGTATGGCGTGGACTACATCTCCGCCATGCCGACCAACCTCTATGGTCCGGGCGACAATTTCGACCTCACCAGCAGCCATGTCGTGCCGGCCCTCATGCGCAAGGCGCATGAGGTCAAGCGTGCCGGCGGGAAGCAGCTGGAGGTCTGGGGATCGGGCAGGCCAATGCGCGAGTTCCTGCATGTCGACGACGCCGCCGATGCGCTTGTCTGGCTGCTGAAGAACTATTCCGGCGACGGCCACGTCAATGTCGGCTCGGGAGAAGACATCAGCATTGGCAAGCTTGCCCGCACGATCCTGTCCGTGGTCGGCGTCGAAGCCACGGTAACCTTCGACGCGACAAAGCCGGACGGCACGCCGCGCAAGCTGCTGGACGTGTCGCGCCTGTTTGCAACGGGCTGGCGGCCGCGCTGCTCGCTGCGCGATGGATTGGAACAGACTTATGGGTGGTTTCTGCGGCATGTCGAGACAGGCGACGTTCGCCTCGGCGCGGGCTGAGCCGCAATCGACGCTGATTGCCGCAGCATGAGGGGATGGGCTGGGCAGCCACCTTCTGGCAATGGCCAACGCAAAGTCGGTCGTGGACGCGTTCGGCTACAGGCGCAATCGTGTCGTCGATGGAAGAGCGGTTCCACGCCACACGCGCCACTCGCTCACCAGCGGCAACGGCGCCTTGTTCGCCGGCGCATGGCGAAAGGCTTCGCAGAAATTTTCCGATTCGTTTGAACCAATCCTTGGAGGGACGCGACCCAGCGCTGCGTAACAAACGCGGTCCACAAGGAGAACGTCCATGCCTATTCTTTCGAGAAACGCCTTGCTTGCCATCGCCGCCGCTTCAGTGGTGGCGGGCTGTAAGACGACCACCCCCGGGATTGCGATAACCTCAAGCCGAACGTCACCTATCACGGCAAATGCTGCGGCATTGGCGATGCGCCGTGCCGCGAAGGCAAGAACGGCAACCACGACAGGCCCAACAGACCCGACCCTCGGCCGCAATGAGTGTAGGAGAGTAAGCCAGTGAGAGAGCAGGGCTGATTAGGCAGCGGCAAGATCCTGCTGCCGTATTGCCCTACTCTCTTGTTCCCGTGGGGATTTGTTAGGATGGTGGGCGTGACAAGGATTGAACTTGTGACCCCTGCAATGTCAATGCAGTGCTCTCCCGCTGAGCTACACGCCCATCCGATGCCGCGCATACACCATTTTTGATCCGGCGCGTCAATAGGTGGAAAAACGAAAGAAGGGCTCGTTTTGTCGCGCCCGAAGGCGCGCCGGGATCAAGCTGGAACGCCTCACGCCGCCTGCAGCATCTTCTCGACCTCGTTGACGAGGTCACGCAGGTGGAACGGCTTCGACAGTACCTTGGCGTCCTTCGGCGCCTTGGAATCAGGGTTGAGCGCTACTGCGGCGAAACCGGTGATGAACATGACCTTGAGGTCGGGATCGATCTCGGTGGCGCGGCGTGCAAGCTCGATGCCGTCCATCTCCGGCATGACGATATCGGTCAAAAGCAGCGAGAACGGTTCCTCGCGCAGCCGCTCATAGGCGCTGGCGCCATTGTCGAAATCGCTCACCTGATAGCCGGCGCGCTCCAATGCCTTGACGAGGAACCGGCGCATATCATCATCGTCTTCCGCCAGCAGAATGCGTGCCATCATGTCCCGTCCGAATCACCCGCCCGATGTTGATGCCGGGCAAGCCCGTTAACCATCCTGTATATGAGGAGGTGTCGGTAAACATCAAGTGAACGTTGGGCGCATAAGCCCGACTTTGACAACGGGGACAGAGCGCTGAAATGCTGGACATGCGGCCGGGGAGATGGCAGTTTTAGACCATGATGCAGTGCTGTTTCCTGGTTCGTTCACATTGAAGACGGCAGCCGAGGATTTTTCGGTCGTTCCACCCTTCGAAATCCGATCGGGCGCCGAGCAGCGCGTTCCCTTCCTCTTCAATTCGCCGCATAGCGGCCGCTACTATCCCGAGCGTTTTTTGGCCATGGCCAAGCTCGACAGCAACGCCATCCGCCGGTCGGAGGATTGCTATGTCGACGAATTGTTCGGCGGCGCCGTGGTGCTCGGCGCGCCCATGCTGGCGGCGAATTTCCCGCGCGCCTATCTCGACGTCAATCGGGAGCCCTGGGAGCTCGACCCGCGCATGTTCGCCGAGCCGGTGCCGGCCTTCTGCAACATCCGCTCCGCGCGGGTGGCGGGCGGGCTCGGCACCGTGCCGAAGCTGGTGGGGGAGGGGCTCGACATCTACTCCGGCCGCTTGCCACTGGCCGAGGCGGTGGCGCGCATCGAGACCGTCTACAAGCCCTATCACGAGACGCTGAAACGGCTGTTGACAAGAACCCATGCCAGGTTCGGCTATGCGGTGCTGATCGACTGCCATTCGATGCCGGCCAGCATAAGGGTCGGCGACAATGGCGTGCGGCCGGATTTCATCATTGGCGACCGTTTCGGGATTTCCGCAACGGCGGCGCTGACCGAGACGGCGATCGCCCTGCTCACCGGCATGGGCTACACGGTGGCCCACAACAAGCCCTATGCCGGGGGCTTCATCACCGAGCATTACGGCCGTCCGGCGCGCCATCTGCATGCGCTGCAGATCGAGGTCAATCGCGGGCTCTACATGAACGAGCGGACGTTCCAGAAATCGCCCGGCTTCGACGCGCTTGCCGACGACCTCACGCGCTTCTCGGCCGATCTGATGGCGATGCCGGACCATCATTTCGTCGATCTGCCGCTGGCCGCCGAGTAACGCCGGCACACCCGATCAGCGCCGCGAGCCGCGTGAAAAAAAGACCGCATCGTTTTCACGACACGGTCGAAGTCTAGGGAGGAAACGCCCAAGGAGGGCATGGACAGGAAAACCTGTCCGAGAACAAATCTATTGTGCGATGCACAAATGTCAATCGACTTCAGGCTTTTTTAATTCACTCTGATTGGGAAATTGCGTTTCGGTGGCGTTTGCGTGACATTCAGGCAACAGTTGCCGCGGTGCTAAATGATCCATGCCCCTTGTTCAGGCAGGAAATCATCGGCAAAGCACGGCATGCTGCAACGCGGGAGAATCAGTTGGACATCAGCATCGACTTCATGCGGCGCATCGCGCATGCCGCCGCCGCCGAGACCTTGCCGCGCTTCCGCAGCCAGGGCGCGGTCGTCAACAAGGAGGCGGGTAGCTTCGATCCGGTCACCGAGGCCGACCGCGAGGCCGAGCGGGTGATCCGGGCGCTGATATCGACGGAGTATCCCGAGCACGGCATTCTCGGCGAGGAGCACGGCAGCTCGAACATCTCCAGCCGGCATGTCTGGGTGATCGATCCGATCGACGGCACGCGCGCCTTCATCTCCGGCCTGCCGGTCTGGGGAACGCTGGTCGGATTGACGGTCGACGGCGAGGCCGTCGCCGGGCTGATGTCGCAGCCTTTCACCGGTGAGCTGTTCTATGCCAACGCATCCGGGTCCCACTATGAAGGTCCTGGCGGGCCGCGCAAGCTTGCGACGCGCAAGACCACCGACCTCGCCAGGGCGACGCTGTTCACCACCACGCCGGCGCTGTTTAAGGGCGAGGCGCGCTCGCGCTACGATCAGTTCGAAAAGCAGGTCCAGCTCGCCCGCTACGGCACCGATTGCTATGCCTTCGCCATGGTCGCGGCGGGAAGCGTCGACATCGTCGCCGATCCCGGGCTGAAACCCTACGATATCGTGGCGCTGATCCCGATCATCGAGAAGGCGGGCGGCGTCGTCACCACGTTCGAGGGCGGTCCGGCGGAGAAGGGCGGGGATATCCTGGCGGCGGCGACGCCTGAGCTGCACGCGGCGGCGATGGCTGCTCTGCGCGGCTGAGCCCCGCGATCGGTCCCTGGGGCGCGGCCAAGGATGCCGATCCTGGCAGCAGGCTGTCAGCCCGGTGGCCGTGCACCGGTCAGGGCGCGTCGCCGGTTCCGGGAATGAAGGCGTCGAAGGCGGCGAGGAGTTGCTCGCGATAGAGGTCTTTCTCCTGCAGGATCTCATGGTGGGCGCCGTCGATCATCAGCAGTGAGCCAAGGCGCAGGCGCCTGGCGTAGGCTTCCACCGCCTTGGTCGAGACGACCTGGTCGGCACCGGCGGCGATCACCAGCATCGGAACCTGGATCGCGCTCATGAAGTCCGGATCGCTGATCGTCTCGGACGCCTCGGCCGCAGCCTTCAGCCAGCGGATCGTCGGTCCGCCAAGCGCCAGCTGCGGCCAGGCTTCGTAGATGCCGGTGTTGCGCCGGTAACGCACGGGATCCGACGTCACCTTGTTGAGCTCAAACGGCGTCGTCTCCTTCGGCCGCGGTCCGATGGCGGCATAGAGCCGGCCAAGGCCGATCGCGCAGAACGCCGCGCAGACGCGGCGGACCGTGCTTATCGAGACAGGCAAATCGGGCAAGGTCAGGAAAGGCGCAATCAGCACCATGCGCCGCACCCGGTTGACCATCGACGGCGAAGCGAGCAGCGCGACCACCGCTCCGGCCGAATGGGCGAGGATGTAGTATGGTCCGCGACAGTCGGGCAGCACCACCTCCTCGAAGAACTGCTCGAGATCGCTGGCGTAGTCGCGGAAGCTGCGGACATAACCACGCTGCGGGTCGCCGGTCAGCCGGTCGGAAGCACCCTGGCCGCGCCAGTCGAGCGTTGCGACGCTGAAGCCGCGGCCGCAAAGATCGCGGATGGTCTCGAAATATTTCTCGGCGCACTCGTTGCGGCCGGTGAGCAGGACCACGGTGCCCTTGAGAGGGCGGGTGGTGGCGGCAAAGACGCCGTAGCGGATCTTCTTGCGGTCACGCGTGGTGAAGAAGCCGCCGGCGGCATTTTCCGGCGGCGGATTGTCCGGCGTCTGATAAAAAAGGTCCGTCATTCGGCGTTTCGTTCTTTGCTCTGCCGCCGCGGCTGGCGAGGTGTCGCACGGTGATAGACGGCCATGCGCCAAAAGCAAAGGCGTCGCGGAGATGGTGGAAGGCCAACCAACGAGGCCGGAAGCAGCCTTTGGCTGCTTCCGGCCCTTGTCGATCCGGGAGGAAGGGACGTTAACACCCGGCTCGGCCTCGTCGCGGCGTCTGTTGGGCGCGCCGCCTGGTCCTTGATCCTGGCAGCATCCTAACGCCGCCTGGCTGAACGCCGGCCGAAGCCGCGGTTCATCTGACGTTCATCGAGGCTCGAATGTTCCGTCGGCGAAAATCTTGAAATGCCCTTTTGCGCTTCCCAAATGTCTGGAGCGGTCGCCAATGTCGGGACCGCTGGTCCATCCGAAACGCCGTTCCGGGTTTCGCAGCGGCCAAACGCAAACTCTGTTGCTCAATAGGAGAACACCCTATGCGTCACGTTGATTTTTCCCCGCTCTATCGTTCGACCGTCGGTTTCGACCGTCTCTTCACCATGCTCGACTCGCTCGGCCAGCCCGACGGCGCGCAGACCTATCCGCCCTACAATATCGAGCGCACAGGCGAGAACGCCTATCGCATCTCGATGGCGGTTGCCGGCTTCTCGGAAGACGAGATCTCAATCGAGGCCCACCGCAACGTGCTGACCGTCAAGGGTGAGCGCAAGGAAGAGGGCAACGGCGAAGGCTCCGAGCTGCTCTATCGCGGCATTGCCTCGAGGGCTTTCGAGCGCCGCTTCCAGCTCGCCGACCATGTCGAGGTCGAGGGCGCCACGCTGAAGAACGGCCTGCTCTTCGTCGACCTCAAGCGCAACATTCCCGAGGAGCTGAAGCCGCGCAAGATCGCGATCACCCAGTCCTCGGACAAGGCCAGGCAGATCGAGGCCAAAGCGGCCGCGTAATCCGCGAGCACCATCCGTAAGACCAGTCTCCTCCCGAGACGAAAGCGGCGCCGAGAGGCGCCGCTTTTTGTTTGCGCGGATTTCTGTGCCATCCGCAACAAAGGCTTCTGGCCCTTTTGAAGCAGGCGCCGGCCCAGCATGAAGGGCGATGTCCGATTTTTCCCTGGCGCTGACGGCAACCATCGCCATCACCTTCCTGCCGGCCGGCGTCGTCAAGGGCGTGACCGGCATGGGCTTGCCGACGCTGGCGATGGGACTTCTGGGCACCGCTATGCCGCCTGTCACCGCGGCCTCGCTGCTGATCGTGCCGTCCTTCGTCACCAATGTCTGGCAGCTGTTCGCCGGCCCGAGCTTCGCGTCGATCCTGCGTCGGCTGTGGCTGATGATGGCCGGCATCATGGTCGGCACGATTGCCGGCGCGCGGTTGCTCGCCAGCGACAACGTCAAATGGACGACCGCCGGCCTCGGCGCCGCCCTTGTCCTCTACGCCACCTACACACTCCTGGCGCGGCGGCCCGGCATTCCGGCCAGGGCCGAGCGCTGGCTGTCGCCCATCATCGGCGTCCTCACCGGCCTCGTCACCGGCGGCACCGGCGTCTTCGTGGTGCCGGCCGTGCCCTACATCCAGGCGCTGGGGCCCGGCAGGGACGACCTGATCCAGGCGCTCGGCCTTTCCTTCACCGTGTCCACCATCGCGCTGGCGCTTGGCCTCGCCTCGCACGGAGCGTTCGAGGTCGAGCATCTCGCGATGTCGTCACTGGCGGTGCTGCCGGCCCTGCTCGGCATGTGGCTCGGCCAGCTGCTCAGGCAGCGCATCAGCCCGGCGACCTTCCGGCGCTGGTTTCTGATCTTCCTGATCGTGCTTGGCCTGGAACTGCTGGCGCGGCCGTTCCTGGGCTAGCCCTTAGCCCTTTGCCGCCAGCGCAGCCTCGACATTTTGTCGGTGAACGGCTTCGTATGGCGCGAAATACTCGACGGCCGTCGAGGCAAACATATCCGCGCCGAAGGTTCTCAGATCCTGCTTGGCCAGGTCAGGCTCTTGCCGGCAGGCAAGCAGTTTTCGAACATAGGCCTGGGTCGCGGCGATAAGGCTTCTGTCATAGCCACCTGCTGCAATTGTTTCGCAGGAACCGTGGTTGGGCAGGATGCGATCGAACCGCCAGCCGGCCATGCGCTCCAGGTCGATCAGATGTTCGGCAAGACGCTCCGGTTCGGAGACATAGGTGATCGAGTCCTCCAGCGTGTCGCCCGCCAGCAACAGGCCGGCATCGGGCATCAGCAGGACCGTGCCGTCATGGCTGTGGATTTCGACCTGGCGGAGTTCGACGGGGATCGCTCCGACGGTCAGATGGAGGTTGTTGTCGAATATCCTGTTGGGGAGCACGAGCGGCCTGATCGGCGGATTGCCGCCTTCGATCTCGGCCCGGCCACGTTCAAGGGCCGAGGCTGTGAGGCGGTTGGCGATGATCTCGCAATCATGGAACATCTCGTTCCCGGCAATATGATCGTCATGCCAGTGGCTGAGCACGACGCGGATCGAGGTCACGCCCATCTCTTCGAGCGTCCGCCGGACAAGGCGGGCGTGGGGCAGGGATATATGCGTGTCATAGACAAGCGCTTGCGATCCATCGACGATCGCATAAGTGCAAATGCCCAGCGAATAGGCGCCGTCGTCGAGCCAGTTCGGCTCCTCCGACCAGATGCGAACGCCATCGAGGCGGCCATCGTAGAAGCCGACAACGTTTGGCGCCGGACGAACCAGCCGCATGGTCGAGCCGAGAGAGGGCCTGGTCATCTGGTTCCTCCCGATGTCGCGAGCTCAAGCGAGCAACTGGCCGAGACGCTCGATCTCCTGCTTCGTCGTCGCGAAGCTGGCGACGAAGCGGTAGATCGCCTCGTTGTCGCCGAGATGGCCGTCAAAGCCCAGCGGCACGCCCCATTCATAGAATTTGGCGCCGGCGGCTTGCATCTTCTCGGCAGCGGCACGGTCGAGGATCGCGAACACCTCGTTTGCCTGTGGTAGCCAGGCCAGCCTGCCGGTCGGCGCATCCTCGATCGTCTCGGCCAGACGCGCGGCCATCGCATTGGCGTGGCCTGCCATTCTCAGCCAAAGGTCATCGGTGAAATAGGCTTCGAACTGAGCCGAGATGAAGCGCGCCTTGGAGAATGTCTGCCCGGCGCGTTGGCGAAGCAGGCGCAGGTCCTTGCCGACCTCCTGATTGAAGATCACGACAGCGTCGGCCATCCAGCAGCCGTTCTTGGTGGCGCCGAAGGAGATGATGTCGACGCCGCTCTTCCAGGTCATCTCGGCCGGCGTGACGCCGGTCGCGGCGATGGCGTTGGCGAAACGGGCACCGTCCATGTGGAGCGGCAGGCCGTGGCGACGGCTGACCTCGGCGATCGCCTTGACGTCGTCGACGGTGTAGACCGTGCCGACTTCGGTCGCCTGGGTGATGGTCACGGCCATCGGCTGGCCGCCGGGCGCGAGGTCCCGCGAATAGCGCTGGATGGCCTTGTCCAGCGGCTGCGGGTTGATGCGACCCAGAGGCCCGGGCACCGGCATCACGCGCGCGCCGCCAGTGTAGAAACCCATCGCGCCGAACTCATCGACATTGATATGCGCTTCGGAATGGCAAAGCGCGATGCCGCCGATACGGTTCAACGCTGCCATCGACAATGCGTTCGCCGCTGTGCCGGTCGCGACGAAGAACACCTGGACGTCGCTTTCGAAGATCTCGCTGAAACGGCGATAGACGGCGCGGTCGAGGTCGCCGTCGCCATAGGCGGTGGCGATGCCCGCCGCGTGCCGGGATAGGTTGGCCGAGATGTCGGGATGGACGCCCGCCCAGTTGTCGGATGCAAAGAACATCGAGAGGTCCGTAGCTGATTTGCAGAAGCCGGCGCGACTTGACCGTTTTGGTCTTGCAAGTGCAAGGGGCCAATTGCCGGGAAAGCGGTGATGCCAGCCGACGCCGAAATCGGCAGCGACCGAAGCTTACGCTTTGTCGCCCTCTGGCGAAATTTTGTGTCGCGGCGCGGCCAAGATTTTTGTGAATCGGTCTTGTGCGCGCGCCTGATTTCTGCCATAAAAAATTTAGGACAGTAGTGCTGTCTTATTTTGTCGCACAAAACAGGCTGGACTGGCGTATCATGTGGGCCATTCCGGCCGTTGCCGCGAGCGACGGGTAGACGGCTCGGCTCTGGCCTGTACGATACCGGATACGAACCGGGCGGCGCACCGCATGGTTCGGCAACGATTTCGCAAGACGTGCAGCAAGGATGAGGGGGAAGCATCGCGCTTCCCAAGGCAAACCAGCGCCTCAAAGGGGCGCGGAACGGAGGACGGGACGATGACGGAATTGACGCCATCTGCGATTAACGGCCAGGCCGCGCAGACGAAAGCGGCAGCCGTCAAAACCGCGACCCGCACCGCCACCGGCATGGCCGCTCAGGGCCTTTACGATCCGCGCAACGAGCACGACGCTTGCGGCGTCGGGTTCATCGTCAACATGAAGGGCGTGAAATCGCACCAGATCGTCAAGGACGGCCTTGCCGTGCTGGAGAACCTGACGCATCGCGGCGCCGTCGGCGCCGACCCGCTCGTGGGCGATGGCGCCGGCGTGCTGGTGCAGCTTCCCGACCGCTTCTTCCGCGAGGAGATGGCGGCCCAGGGCATCGAACTGCCGCCGGCGGGCCAGTACGGTGTCGGACACTGGTTCATGCCGCAAGACGCGGCGCTGCGCGCCCATATCGAGGATATCATCATCGAATCGGCGCAGTCCGAGGGGCTGCCGCTGCTAGGCTTCCGTGACGTGCCCGTTGACAATTCGTCGCTGTCGAAGGCGCCGGATATCGTGGCGTCCGAGCCGTTTCATCGGCAGGTCTTCATCGGCCGCACGCCCGACATCACCGATGACGAGGAGTACGAGGCCAGACTCTATCTGCTGCGCAAGGTGATATCGGGCCGCATCTACGCCGAAAACGACAACAAGGACATCGGCGCCTATTGCGTGTCGCTGTCGGCGCGCACCCTCGTCTACAAGGGCATGTTCCTGGCCTATCAGGTCGGGGCCTACTACAGGGACCTCAGCGATCCGCGCTTCGAGACCGCGCTGATCCTCGTCCACCAGCGTTTCTCGACCAACACCTTCCCGTCGTGGAAGCTGGCGCATCCCTACCGCATGGTCGCGCACAATGGCGAGATCAACACGGTGCGCGGCAACAACAACTGGATGGCGGCCCGCCAGGCCTCGGTCGATTCCGAACTGTTCGGCAACAACATTTCGAAGCTCTGGCCGATCTCCTATGAAGGCCAGTCGGACACGGCGTGCTTCGACAATGCGCTCGAATTCCTGTTCCAGGGCGGGTACAGCCTCAGCCACGCCATGATGATGCTGATCCCGGAAGCCTGGGCCGGCAACAAGCTCATGGACGCCGACCGCAAGGCCTTCTACGAGTACCACGCGGCACTTATGGAGCCGTGGGACGGGCCGGCGGCGGTCGTGTTCACCGATGGCCGCCAGATTGGCGCCACGCTCGACCGCAACGGCCTGCGCCCGGCGCGCTACATCGTCACCGACGACGACCGCGTCATCATGGCGTCCGAGGCCGGCGTGCTGCCGGTGCCTGAGGAAAGGATCGTCCAGAAGTGGCGGCTGCAGCCCGGCCGCATGCTGCTGATCGACCTCGCCAAGGGCCGCATCGTTTCCGACGAGGAGATCAAATCGGAGATCGCGACCAGGCATCCCTACAAGAACTGGCTCGCCAACACGCAGCTCATCCTGGAAGACCTGAAGCCGGTCGAGCCGCGCGCGCTGCGCAAGGATGTCAGCCTGCTCGATCGCCAGCAGGCATTCGGTTACAGCCAGGAAGACACCAAGCTTTTGATGGCGCCGATGGCCACAACCGGCCAGGAAGCGGTCGGCTCGATGGGCACCGACACGCCGATCTCGGCGATGTCGGACAAGTCGAAGCTTCTCTACACCTATTTCAAGCAGAACTTCGCCCAGGTCACCAACCCGCCGATCGACCCGATCCGCGAGGAACTGGTGATGAGCCTGGTGTCGTTCATCGGACCGCGGCCGAACATCTTCGACCTTGTCGGCAATTCGCGCCGCAAGAGGCTCGAGGTGCGCCAGCCGATCCTGACCAATGGCGATCTCGAGAAGATCCGCTCGATCGGCCACACCGAGGACCGTTTCGACACCAAGACGATCGACATCACCTACGGTGCGAACGAGAATGCCGCTGGCATGCAGGGCGCCATCGACCGGCTCTGCGAGCGCGCCGAAGCGGCGGTCGCCGGCGGCTACAACATCATCATCCTGTCCGATCGCCAGCTCGGGCCGGACCGCATCGCCATTCCGGCGCTGCTCGCAACGGCAGCGGTGCATCACCACCTGATCCGCAAGGGATTGCGCACCTCGGTCGGCCTGGTCGTCGAATCCGGCGAACCGCGCGAGGTGCATCATTTCTGCTGCCTCGCCGGCTACGGCGCCGAAGCGATCAATCCGTACCTCGCCTTCGACACGCTGCTCGACATGCACAAGCGCGGCGAACTGCCGGAGGAGGTCGACGCTTACGAAGTGGTTTCGCGCTACATCAAGTCGATCGGCAAGGGCATCCTCAAGGTGATGTCCAAGATGGGCATCTCCACCTACCAGTCCTATTGCGGCGCGCAGATCTTCGACGCCATCGGGCTGAAGTCGGATTTCGTCGAGAAGTACTTCACCGGCACCGCGACGCTGATCGAGGGCGTCGGGCTGGACGAGATCGCGGCCGAGACGATCAGCCGCCACACCGACGGCTTCGGCAACGATCCGGTGCTGCGCAGCAGCCTGGAGGTCGGCGGCGAGTACATGTTCCGCATGCGCGGCGAGGCGCATATGTGGTCGCCGGACGCGGTCGCCACCCTACAGCATGCGGTGCGCCAGGGGTCATGGGATACGTTCAAGGATTATTCCGCGCAGATCGACAGCGAGACGGCCCGCGCCCAGACCATCCGAGGCCTGTTCAAGATCAGGCTCGCCGAGGAGACCGGACGCAAGAAGGTCGCGATCGACGAGGTCATGCCGGCGGCGGAGATCGTCAAACGCTTCTCGACCGGTGCGATGTCGTTCGGCTCGATCTCCAGGGAAGCGCACACGACGCTGGCGCGCGCCATGAACGCCATCGGCGGCAAGTCGAACACCGGCGAGGGCGGCGAAGAGGCCGACCGCTACCTGCCGCTGCCCGGCGGCGGCAGGAACCCGGAGCGTTCGGCGATCAAGCAGGTTGCATCAGGACGATTCGGCGTGACGGCGGAATATCTCGTCAACTCGGACGTCATGCAGATCAAGGTCGCGCAGGGCGCCAAGCCCGGCGAGGGCGGACAGCTGCCCGGACACAAGGTCGACGCGACCATCGCCAAGGTCAGGCATTCGACGCCCGGCGTCGGCCTGATCTCGCCGCCGCCGCACCACGACATCTATTCGATCGAGGATCTGGCGCAGCTCATCTACGACCTGAAGAACGTCAACCCGGCGGCCGACGTCTCGGTCAAGCTGGTGTCGGAGGTCGGCGTCGGCACGGTCGCGGCCGGCGTTGCCAAGGCGCGCGCCGACCACATCACCATCTCGGGCTATGACGGCGGCACCGGCGCTTCGCCGCTGACCTCGCTCAAGCATGCCGGCAGCCCGTGGGAAATGGGCCTCGCCGAGACGCATCAGACGCTGGTGCTCAACGGCCTCAGGTCGCGCGTGGCGCTGCAGGTCGACGGCGGCCTGCGCACCGGGCGCGACGTCATCATCGGCGCGCTGCTCGGCGCCGACGAGTTCGGCTTCTCGACCGCGCCGCTGATCGCGGCCGGCTGCATCATGATGCGCAAGTGCCACCTCAATACCTGCCCGGTCGGCGTGGCGACGCAGGACCCGGTGCTGCGCAAGCGCTTCAAGGGCACGCCCGAGCACGTCATCAACTTCTTCTTCTATGTGGCGGAAGAGGTGCGCGCGCTGCTCGCCGAAATGGGCTTCACCCATCTCGACCAGATCATCGGCGACACCGATCTTCTGGAGAAGCGCGACGTAATCCAGCACTGGAAGGCGCGCGGGCTCGATTTCGGCAAGATGTTCTTCAAGCCGGACGCGCCGCACGAGGCGGTGCACTGGACCGAGCGCCAGAAGCATCCGATCGACGACGTGCTCGACCGCAAGCTGATCGAGCTGGCCAAGCCGGCGCTGGAAGCCAAGCAGGCCGTCTCCATCGAGCTGCCGATCCGCAACGTCGACCGTTCGGCGGGCGCGATGCTGTCGGGCGAAGTGGCCAAGCGCTTCAAGCACAAGGGGCTGCGCGAGGACACGATCCAGGTGAAGCTTACCGGCACCGCCGGCCAATCCTTCGGCGCCTTCCTGGCGCGGGGCGTCTCGTTCGAGCTGGTCGGCGCCGGCAATGACTATGTCGGCAAGGGCCTGTCGGGCGGCCGTATCGTCATCCGCCCGCCAGAAGAGGCCAAGATCGTCGCGGCCGAATCCATCATCGTCGGCAATACGGTGCTTTACGGCGCCACCGAGGGCGAAGCCTATTTCGCCGGCGTCGCCGGCGAGCGCTTCGCGGTGCGCAATTCGGGCGTCGCGGCAGTCGTCGAAGGCGTCGGCGACCATGGCTGCGAATACATGACCGGCGGCATCGTCGTCGTGCTCGGCAAAACGGGGCGCAACTTCGCCGCCGGCATGTCGGGCGGCGTCGCCTATGTGCTCGACGAGAAGGGCGATTTCGCCGAACGCTGCAACATGGCGATGGTCGAGCTGGAGCCGGTCCCCGAGGAAGACGACCTCATGGAGAAGCTGCTGCATCACGGCGGCGATCTGGACCACAAGGGTCGCGTCGACGTCTCCGGCGACATGACCAGCCATGACGAGGAGCGGCTCTACCAGCTGATCTCGAACCACGTGCATTTCACGGGCTCGGCGCGCGGCCGTGAAATCCTCGACAACTGGGCGGCGTTCCGGCCGAAATTCCGCAAGATCATGCCGGTCGAGTATCGCCGCGCGCTGATCGAGATGGAACGCATGCGCATGAGCGTGGCGGCCGAATAAGCATTGGACGGGCCGGAGAGATGGATCTCCGGCCGCCATCCTCACCAACAATCCTGACCCCGGACTGCGGTTGCCATGGCGGCCTTATGGGGTTAACGGGTGCGCCGACAAGTGCGTGCCTTCGGACAGCAGGGACTGGACTATGGGCAAGGTAACAGGGTTTCTTGAGATCGACCGGCAGGTGCACAAGTACCAGCCGGCCTCCGACCGCATCCGGCATTTCCGCGAATTCACGCTGCCGATGTCGGACAAGGAGGTCGAGAAGCAGGCCGCGCGCTGCATGGATTGCGGCATTCCGTTCTGCCACGGGCCGACCGGCTGCCCGATTCACAACCAGATCCCCGACTGGAACGACCTCGTCTACAATGGCGACTGGGACAATGCGATCCGCAACCTGCATTCGACCAACAACTTCCCGGAATTCACCGGCCGCATCTGCCCGGCGCCTTGCGAGGAAGCCTGCACGCTGAACCTCGAGGACATTCCGGTCGCCATCAAGACGGTCGAGCAGGCGATCGCCGACAAGGCCTACGAAACCGGCCATATCCGGCCCTATCCGCCGGAGAAGAAGACCGGCAAGCGCGTCGCCGTCATCGGCTCCGGCCCGGCCGGCATGGCGGCGGCCCAGCAGCTCGGCCGCGCCGGCCATGACGTGCACGTCTACGAGCGCGAGAGTCGTCCGGGCGGGCTGATGCGTTACGGCATCCCGGACTTCAAGATCGAGAAGCACTATATCGACCGGCGCATCGAGCAGATGCAGGGCGAGGGCGTCACCTTCCACTGCGGCGTCAATGTCGGCGTCGACAAGCCCGTGGCCGAACTGCTCGCCGAATATGACGCGGTGCTCTATTGCGGCGGCTCGGAAATGCCGCGCGCCGCCAACATACCGGGCGACGACCTCGGCGGCGTGCATGACGCCATGCCCTATCTGGTGCAGCAGAACCGCCGTGTCGGCGGCGAGCCGATCCAGTCGGTGGCGTGGCCCTCGCATCCGATCATCGCCAGCGGCCAGCATGTCGTCGTCGTCGGTGGCGGCGACACCGCGTCCGACTGCGTCGGCACCGCCTTCCGCCAAGGCGCGGTGCGCGTCACCCAGCTCGACATCCGCCCGCAGCCGCCGGAGAAGGAAGACAAGCTCGCCGTCTGGCCCTACTGGGCGACCAAGATGCGCACCTCGTCCTCGCAGGCCGAGGGCGCCGAGCGCGAATTCCAGGTGGCGACGCTTGAATTCATCGGCGAGGACGGCCAGCTGACCGGCGTCCGCTGCTGTGAGGTCGACGAGAAGCGCAAGCCGATCGCCGGCACCGAATTCGTCATCCGCGCCGATCTCGCCTTCATCGCCATCGGCTTTGCCGGGCCGGCCGCCACCGGCGTGGCGAGCGAGCTGGATGGACAGATGAGGATCGTCACCGACAGCCGCCGCTCGAAGAATGTCGAGGCCAATGACCGCGACTACAAGACCAGCGTCGAAAGGCTTTACGCGGCGGGCGACGTGCGCCGTGGCCAGTCGCTGGTGGTGTGGGCGATCCGCGAGGGCCGCCAGGCGGCGCGCTCGATCGACGAGGCGCTGATGGGATCGAGCGTTTTACCTCGTTAAGGGTTGATAGCCGTCGTCGTATCCGGTGTCGCGGCTGACGTTGCGGGCTGGGTTTTCGGCGGCCAGGAGAAATCGTCGGCGCGGCCGGGCGAGGCAGCGGGCGCCTTGCCCTCGATGACGAGTTTCTCGCCAGGTAAATTCGGATTCGCCTTGGCGGGCGCCGCCGCGCCGAGAAGCTCGGAGCCGCCGTCCAGCGCCGGATCGCCGAGCAGCATCGGCACGGTGCGGTCGATCACGATCGGAGCGGCATTGGCCGCCGGCGCTTCGACCGGGGCGCCGGCCGGCGCGGAGACCGTTGTCACGCTTCCGGGCGCGGCCAGCCCGAGGATCTTGGCCAGCGGCTTTTCGGTGTAGAAGGCAAGCTTGCGCTTGCCGGCCTTCGAGACATTGATGCCGTCGTCCGAGCGCAGCCGCACAGCCTGGCCGTTGATGTCGGGGCCGGTGGTGACGAAAGCGCCGTTCTCGTCGACGAAACCGTCCCAGACATCGACGAACTCGCCGCCATGCTTTTCGGCGGCCGAGCGGTAGATGTCGTTGAAGGCCAGCATGTCCGAAGTCATCTTCGGCAACCGGAAGGCCGGCATGCCGACCCACAGGAACGGCACCTTGGCCTCCGCAATGGCCTTGCCCAGCGCATCGGTGCGGCGCTCATATTCCTTGGTCCAGTTCTCGGATCGCGGCTGTTCGCGCACGTCGCCGACCTTCATCTGCTGGCGGTCGTTGGAGCCGAGCATGACGACGACGACCGATGGTTTCTCGGTCTCGATCAGCGTTTTGATCTGTTCTGGCCAGTTGTAGAAATCATCGCGCACGAAGCCGGAAGAGCCGTTGCTGCGCACCGCGATCCTGACGCCGGCGTTTTCGGCGAAGGCGGTGTCCAGGCCCTCGCCGAGACCGCTCGCCATGAAATCGCCGACCACAAGCACGACGCGGGCATCCGGCGTCTTCTCGACGATCGGCGTCTGTGGCACTGCCGGGAGGCGCGGCTTGGATTTCCTGGTCTTTGCCTTCGGCCTTGCCTTCTGGATGTCGAGCGGCGGCTCGATGCGCTCGCTGCGGCGCGGGAACAGCAAGTCACGCAGCGACCAGCCGCGGCTCTGCTCCTCCTGCGCCATGGCGGGCGTGTGGAAGGCGCTGGCCGCGGCCACCATCAGGACGCCAAGGGCCAGGATCAGGATCGGCGTGCGACGAACGATCGCCCGTATGCGCCCAGCCGAAACCAATCACTTCCTCCGTCCCTGAAGCGGTCCTATTTCTTGCGGAGCCATTTGAGCACTTCCATGCTCGGATAGCCATCCTGGGTCAAGCCGGCCTTCGCCTGGAAGGCCATGATGGCGGCTTTCGATCCCTCGCCGATCTTGCCGTCGAACTTGCCGTCATAGTAGCCGTGCTCGGAAAGCCGTTGCTGCAGTTCCTGCCGCTCCTCGAAGCTCAGCTTGGTGAAGGGCCGTTTCCAGTCCTGCACCAGGCCGCTGCCACCAGCGATCTCGTCGGCAAGAAGGCCCACGGCGAGCGCGTATTTGTCGGCGTTGTTGTAGGCCTTGATGACCGAGAAATTCTTGATCATCAGGAAGGCTGGCCCACCGCGGCCGTCGGGCACTTTCAGCGTCGCCTTGTCGGAGCCGTTCTTGAACGGCTTGCCGTTGGCCCTGACGACGCCAAGCGCCTGCCATTGCGCCAGCGTCTTCGAGCCGGCGGGAAGCTTGCCGGCCGGCAGGACGACCTCGTAGCCCCAGGTCTTGCCGGCCTGCCAGCCGTTCTTCCTCAGCAGATTGGCGGCCGTCGCCAGCGCATCGGGGATCGAGTTCCAGATGTCGCGCTTGCCGTTGCCGTCCATGTCGACGGCATAATGCTGGTAGCTGGTCGGGATGAACTGGGTGTGGCCCATGGCGCCGGCCCACGAGCCGCTGAGATGGCTTTCGTCGATGTCGCCGCTCTGCAGGATCTTCAACGCCGCGATCAGCTGGGTGCGGGCGAATTTCGAACGCCGCGGGTCGGCATAGCCAAGTGTCGCCAGCGAGCGGATGACATTGCGCATGATGTCGTTGCGCTTGAGGATCTCGCCATAGTTCGATTCCATCGACCAGATGGCGAGCAGGATGTTGCGGTCGACGCCGAACCGCGCCTCGATCCTGTCCAGCCACGGCTTCCATTTCCTGGCCATCTGCTGGCCGACGGCGACCGACTGGTCGTGCACGCGGTTGTCGAAATAGTCCCAGGCGGGTGCCGTGAACTCGGGCTGGGTGCGGGCCTTTTCCAGCACCACCGGATCGACATCGGTGATGTTCCTGAAGGCCTGGTCGTAGATCGCACCGGAGACGCCGCTCTGCACCGCCGTGGCGCGGAAGCTGGCAACCCATTGCCGGAATCCGGCATCGGCGAAAGCAGGTCCCGCGGGCATCAGCAGGGTAAGCGACAGGCTGGCCGCCGTCACGACGCTTGCGAGGCGCTTTGCGGTGCTGCGAACGGACATCTGTTCCTCCTTCTTCATGTCAGGAAGATCATTCATCGCCGAACCCGGTTAGTATTTAGTTTACCATAGGTGGGGTCGGGAACGAAAAGACGCGACGATGCTTTACGCACTGCAAGTTTTGTAACCCGGTGTTCTTTACGTCTCGATTCCGGCGCGAAAATGTCTCAGAACGGGATTGCGGAGCAGGCAATCAAACGGATAATTGGCAGCATGAAGAGAGTTCGCAAGGCAGTCTTCCCGGTCGCTGGTCTCGGCACGCGGTTCCTTCCCGCCACCAAGGCAATTCCCAAGGAAATGCTGACGGTCGTCGACCGGCCGGTCATCCAGTATGTGGTCGATGAAGCCCGGGATGCCGGCATTGAGCATTTCATTTTCGTCACCGGCCGCAACAAGGCGGTCATCGAAGACCATTTCGACGTCCAGTTCGAGCTCTACGACACGCTTGCCCAACGCGGCAAGGACGACCAGCTTGCCCGACTGCAGCGGCTGCAGCCGGCGCCGGGCCAGACCAGCTTCACTCGCCAGCAGGTACCGATGGGGCTTGGCCATGCCGTCTGGTGCGCGCGCGAACTGGTCGGCGACGAACCGTTTGCGCTCCTCCTGCCCGACATGATCATGCAGTCGGAAAAGAGCTGCATGAAGGACATGGTCGAGCTCTATGCCGAGACCGGCAACAACATCATCGCGGTGCAGGAGTGCGATCCGGCCGAAGCGCATAAATACGGCATCGTCGGCCGCGGCGAGGACACGCATCACGGCTTCCGCATCACCGGCATGGTCGAGAAGCCGAAGGCGGGCACCGCGCCCTCGAACCTGTTCATCAACGGCCGCTATATCCTGCAGCCGGAGATTTTCGGCATCCTCGAAGGCCAGGAACGCGGCGCCGGCAACGAGATCCAGCTCACCGACGCGATGCTGAGGTTGGAGAAGCGGCAGCCCTTCTACGGCTACCACTACCGGGGCCGAACCTTCGATTGCGGCTCGCCGGAAGGCTTCGTCGAGGCCAATGTCGCCTTCGCGCTGTGGCGCAACGACATGAATGCCAGCATGGCCGGCGTCATCCGCACGCTGCTGGATGAGGTGCAGCCGTCGGCGCGGCGCGGCGCCGCATTCTAGGGCGTATCGATATTCAGGCCGGCCTGGCCTGAATTCCGGCACGTCCTCAGCGCTGCACCTTCAGCCCCAGGAAGACGCTGTTGGCGACATAGTCGCGGCCGGGCAGGTTGCTGGTCAACTTCTCCGTCCTGACCCTTGTGGTGAGGCCGGCATAGCGGTTGAGCCACCATGTCAGCCCGGCCTCGGCGCTCAAGATCAGGTCATGGCCGTCGGATCCGGTATAGTCGCGCCAGTCGAGGCCAAGCGCTGAATTCGCCGTCAGATTGGCGCGGATCCGCCGCTCACCGGTAAGCCGGCCCGAGTAGAGGACATCGCCACTTTCCCCAGCCGTCGTCGTGCTCTCGATGGTGGTCCTGCCCGTGAGCCCGACGATGGTGCCGCGCTCGGGCGACCATTTGAGATCGGCGTTGACGTACGGTCCCGCGTTGGCCGGCAGACGGTCGTCATCGATCGCTTCGCGCAGCCAGCCGACGGAGAATTCGCCCGACAGCTTGTCGTCCATGTCGAGTTCGAGGCCGGCGCGCGCGCCGAGCCTGGTCGAGGAGCGTTCGTACAAGTTGCTGTCGAGGCGCAGATCATATATCCGTCGCCCGGCCTCCACCTCGACAAAAGGCGTGATGGCCGGTGAAACCTCGTAGCCGGTACGCAAGGTAGCGCTGTAGAGCGTCGAATCGCGGTCCCTCTGCGACAGCGTGGTGCCGTCCGAAAGGTTGGCGTCGCCGAAGAAGTCATGCGTGATCGCGCCAGTCAGCGCGTAGCGCATCTTGCCGGCATCCTTCTCGATGGCGAGGCTGCCGTCGACGGTCTGTCGCAGCGGCTGCGAGGTGACGCCGGCGATGGCATCCGGCGAGGAGGCTGATTCAGGCACCGCCTCGTAGCCGAGCTTGGCGATGGCGCGCAGCTCGTTGTCGAGGTCGACGTTGAGCTGGCCTTCGATGCGGCCTTGCGCATCGTTGATCTTCTGGCCCGAGACCGTGTTGCGGAAAATGCCGTAGCCGTCGATTGTGGCCGAGTTCTCGCGCCAGTCGGACGCAGCGGTGAAGCGCAGCGCCGTCTCCGACAGCAGCGCCGATTTGCCGCCGCTACTGGCATCGGCGTTGGACGTCGCGGTGAGGCCCTGCTCGAGCGTCGGCTTGAACACGAAGGTGCCGACCTTGATGCCTGTGGCGGCGAAGGGGTCGTCCTCGGGCTTGATTTTCTGGCCTTCGATCGATGCGGTGCGCTCCGCGCCCGGATCGAGCTTCTGCCTGTCGACGCTGTCGACGGTGACCGCGCGGCGGTTGGCGCCGTCCTGGTCCTCTGCGGTGAGGCCGGTGTCGTCGGCAGTGGCCCTGGTCGTCGTTGCGTCGGTCTGCTGCTTGGTCTTCTTCTTGTCGGCGGCGTTTGTCTTGTTCTTTTTAGCCGTATCCTTGTCGTCCGCCTTCTTGCCCGTGGCGTCGGCGCGCTGCCTGGCGGTCGGGGTCCGGCGCGGCTTGGGCGGAGCTGGGTTGTCGGCGAACGGATCGTCGGTGGCGGCAGGCTGCTCGAAGATGCTTTCGTCGGCGGCTGCCGCATCAGTATCGTCCGGCACCGCGCCGGAACTTGCCGGCGAATAGGCGTCGGCCGGGGCGTCGGCGGTCGCAGTCTGCGGCGTGTCCTGATCCTGGGCGCGAGCCCTGCTCATCTGCCTGACCTTGCGCTGCTGGTCCGACAGGATCGCTGATTCCGAAACCTCGCCGCGCAGTTCGGTTTCCTGGGCCTGGAGCGGCATCGGCCGCAGCAAGGCAAGAACGCTCGCCGCCAGCAGCAGCGTGCTGACGGCCTTGCCCGTTCGACCTCTTTTCGTTTCAGGCTGGGCCCCAGTCATCGTCACCACTGCTAGCGCGGCGCAGGCGCGCCATACTTACCGAACCGTAAATGGGGATGGTTAACGGAGGGTTGAGGCGGGCGGTTCTCTCACGCATGCGGTGTCCTGGATTTCGGGGCTGGCGCCATTGGATATTGGGCCACGGGCAAAGACCGGGATCGAACCTAAAGCGCGGCGAGTGGAAACGGATTCAGGCGACGCGCTTCAGGTTTTTTGCTTTATGCATGTTTCCCAAAACCGCCGCCCACTTTTGGGCGACCTGCATCAGGTGCCATTTCTGTTGGACAGGCGGGCGGCAAAGCGCTAAGCGCATCAGCCATGCATGCGGGGTCCCCAGAAAAGAAGCGCCCGGACAGGCAGGCTTCGATCGATTCGGCGCTGAGAACCGTGGCGACCGAGCAGGCTGGCATGGCTGCTTTTGCCGCCGCGCTCGAGAACGGGCTGGCCGCGCCATTCGCGCGCGCCGTCGAGCTGATTTCGGGCATCGAGGGCCGCGTCATCGTCACCGGCGTCGGCAAAAGCGGCCATATCGGCTCCAAGATCGCCGCCACGCTCGCCTCGACCGGCACGCCCGCCTTCTTCGTCCATCCGGCGGAAGCCAATCATGGCGATCTCGGCATGATCGCCAAGGATGATGCCATCATCGCCATGTCGTGGTCGGGCGAGAGCAAGGAATTGATGGGCATCGTCGCCTATGCAAAGCGATTTGCGATCCCGCTTATCGCCATCACGTCCGGCGAGACCTCGGCGCTGGCGCGCGCAGCCGACGTGGTGCTGCTTTTGCCGCCCGCGCCGGAGGCCTGTCCGCACGGGCTTGCGCCGACGACATCGGCGCTGCTGCAACTGGTAACGGGCGATGCGCTGGCCATTGCGCTGCTCGAGGCGCGGGGCTTCACACCAGACCATTTCCGCACCTTCCACCCGGGCGGACAGCTCGGCGCCAATCTTACGCAGCTGCGCGAGATCATGCATGTCGGCGAGCGTCTGCCGCTGGTGCCGTCGGGCACCGGCATGAGCGAGGCGATCGTCGAACTCTCGCGCAAGGGCTTCGGCTGCGTGGCGATCACCGGCACCGATGGTGCGCTGATCGGCATCATCACCGACGGCGATATCCGCCGTCATATCGCCAACGACCTTCTGGCAATGAGCGTCGATCAGGTGATGACCAAGAAACCGAAGACGGCGACGCCGGACACGCTGGTGGCGACTGCCCTGCAGACAATCAACGCCTCCGCTATCACAAGCCTGATGGTGGTGGAGGGCGGACGCCCCGTCGGGCTCGTCCACCTGCATGATCTGCTGCGTATCGGCGCGGCTTAGGGGTATGTCGATATACAGGCGATGAGCACCGGAAGCGCAGGACGTCCGCGTCGCAGGCCGGCTTTCGAGTACGCTCCGCTCCGGTTCTCCGAAGTTGGCGTTCCCGACTCGGCCTGACCTGAATCTCAACACGCCCTGACCAGGGTCTCGCCTCAGATCGCCTCGACGGTCAGTTCCAGATCGGTATCGGCCGCGCCGGTGACGCGCACTTGCGTGCCGACCGGTAGATCCGGGCCGGAGACGCGCCACAGGGTGTCGCCCAGCCGGATGCGGCCGCGGCCGTTCTTGATCGGCTCGGCCAGCGTCGCGGTGCGGCCGACCATCTGCGCGCCGCGGCGGTTGAGCAGCGGCTGATCGGCGTCGTCATGACGACCGCCGACCAGTTTCTTGCCGACGAAGGCCGAGATCAGCGACAGGACCAGGAAGACCAGAACCTGGAGCTGCCAGGTCCAGAAGGCGGCGTCCCAGATGAGCAGCGACACCGCGCCGACGATCAGGGCGGCGATGCCGATCCACAGCATGAAGACGCCGGGCGCGACGACTTCCATCACCAGCAGCACGAAGCCCAGGACCATCCAGTTCCAAGGGCCGAGTTCGGAAATGATGCGATCAATCATGTGCGCTCTCCCAGAGCGGAGACATCAAATCGTGGAGACCATCAATTGTCGCCGGGGCGCACGACCGGCGGCCGCGAGCCTCGCTGCGTACCGGACGGGCCGTCTGCCTTGAAGACTTCCCTGGCGATCTCGCCGATGCCGCCCAGCGTGCCGATCAGCGACGACGCCTCCAGCGGCATCAGCACGATCTTGCTGTTCGAGGCCGAACCGATCCTGGTCAAGGCCTCAGTGTATTTCTGGGCGACAAAGTAGTTGAGCGCCTGCACGTCGCCCTTGGAGATGGCTTCGGACACGACCTGGGTCGCCTTGGCTTCGGCCTCGGCCGAACGCTCGCGCGCCTCGGCATCGCGGAAGGCTGCTTCCTTGCGGCCCTCCGCCTCGAGGATCTGCGACTGCTTGAGGCCCTCGGCGGCCAGGATCTGGGCGCGCTTGTCGCGCTCGGCCATCATCTGGCGGCCCATCGATTCAACCAGGTTGGCTGGCGGGTTGATGTCCTTGATCTCGACACGGGTGATCTTGATGCCCCAGGGATGCGCCGCCTCGTCGACGACGCGCAGCAGGCGCTCGTTGATGGCGTCGCGGTTGGACAGCAATTCGTCGAGGTCCATCGAGCCCATGACGGTGCGGATGTTGGTCATCGTCAGGTTGAGGATGGCGTTCTGCAGCCCGGCGACCTGATAGGCCGCCTGCGGGGCGTTGAGGACCTGGTAGAAGGCGACGCCGTCGACGCCGACGATGGCGTTGTCGCGGGTGATGATCTCCTGCGTGGGGACATCAAGCACCTGCTCCATCATGTTCATCTTGGCACCGATGCGCTCGAAGATGGGGTTGATGATGTTGAGACCCGGCGTCAGTGTCTTGGTGTAACGGCCGAAACGCTCCACCGTGTAGTTGTAACCCTGCGGCACCGTCCTGATGCCTTTGAAAAGAAGGATGATGACCAGGAAGACAAGAACAATGATGGCAATATCGAAACCGCTGAAGCCCATTTCGTTTTCTCCCTCAATAGGCGCCGACTTCACGAAATCACTTAAGTGTGTTTCCGCAGCGTTACAATCAGGTGATCACGAATATTGAATGGCGGAGGCTTTTGCGCACCGGTTTCAAGCTGTGGCGGCGAGGCGGGTCACACCCAGCCGGACAGCTCGCGCCGCACCATCGCCTCGATCACGGCCATGCCCTCGTCGCTGTCGTTGAGGCAGGGGATGTGGGCGAAGTTCCTGCCGCCGGCATGGTGGAAGGTTTCGGCTGCCTCGCGGCCGATCTCGTCCAGCGTCTCGATACAGTCGACAGAAAAGCCGGGATTGACGATGGCGATCGACTTGACGCCCTCCCTGGCGAGCTTCTCGACCGTCACATCGGTGTAGGGCTGCAGCCATTCCTGCGCGCCGAAGCGCGACTGGAAGGTGGTGATCAGCTTCTTCTCGTCCCAGCTAAGCTTCTCGCGCAGCAGCCTCGTCGTCTCCAGGCAATGGGCCCGATAGGGATCGCCCTTGTCGGAATAGGGTTTCGGGATGCCGTGATAAGAGGCGATGACCACTTCCGGCTCGAAGTCGAGGCTCGCCAGATGCCGTTCGATCGAGCGGGCAAGGGCCTCGATGTAGACGGGCTCGTCATAGTAGGGCGGCACGCTGCGGATCGCCGGCGCGCGCCTGATCTTCATCAGCGCGCGGAACAGTTGATCGTTGGCGGTCGCGGTGGTTGTCGCCGAATATTGCGGGTAGAGCGGAAAGGAAAGGATGCGGTCGCAGCCCTGCTCGACCAGTCCTCGGGCGACGCTCGCGGTCGAGGGGTTGCCGTAGCGCATCGCCCAGTCGACCATGACATCCGGCAGGTCGCCAAGCGCCTTGGCGAGCTTCTCCGCCTGGGCGCGCGTAAAGGTGCGCAGCGGCGACTCGTTCTTCTCCCGGTTCCAGATCCTGGCGTAGTTGGCGCCCGATTTCTTCGGCCGTGTCGTCAGCACCAGCCCGTAGAGGATCGGATACCAGATCGCCTTATTGAGCTCGATGACGCGCGGGTCGGAGAGGAATTCCCTGAGGTAGCGCCACATCGGGTTGAACTCGGTGCCGTCGGGCGTGCCGAGATTGATCAGCATGACGCCGACCTTGCCGGCCTTGACCCGCACGGAACCCGCCGGCAGCGGGCCGGCGGTCTTCGCGGCTTTGGGGTCGAGTGGGCTGGACAGCGTCATCAGGATCTCCGGGAACCGCGAAACCGGCGGGTGGCGCGGCGAAACTAACGATGCGGCGGCGGTTTTCAATGCTGCGTCTGGCCGCACCTCGCGGCGCCCTGGCCCGAAAGCAGAAGCCCGTCCGTTGCCCGGGCGGGTCTCCGACCTGCCGCGGCAGGAGCTATTTCGCCGCGGGCGGGATGGTGAGCGTCCCGCCGATCGGCAGCCGATGCGGCTCGTAATCCTTGTTGGCGCCCGAGATCAGCTTCCACTTGGTGGCGTCGCCATAGGCCTTCTTCGCCAAATCCCAGAAGGTGTCGCCGGCGACGATGACATGGCTGGCTTCTGCAGGCGTCGCCTCGGCCGGCTTTGCCGGCTCGGCAGCCGGGGCAGGGGCCGCTTCCGCGGGCTTGGCGGGTTCCGCCGCAGGCGCGGCAGGGGCCGTTTCCGCCGGAACCGTCGGCGGTGTCGTGGCGATGTCGCCCGAATTGGCAGGCAAGGCGGGCATCTCGGCGGGCGCCGCCGCGACGGTCGCGGCGATCTCGGTGATGCGGCCGTCGAGCTTCGGTGTATAGGGCCGATGCGCGCCGAGATAGTCGGCGACGACCTGCTCCAGGCCCGGGCCGTAGTCATAGGCGTTCTTGGCCTTCTCGGCGAAGACCTTGTAGCCGTCGCCGCCCTGGCGGACATAGTTGTTGGTGGCGACCAGATAGTCCTTGTCGGGATTGATCGGCGCCCAGGCGCCGTTCTCCATCACCTCGACCGACTTGACGCGTCCGGCGTTGGGCGCGACCGATTTGTCGAAGGAATATTTCAGGCCGGCGACCTGCGGGAAGCGCCCGGCGCCGTCCTCGATCTGGCTGAGGCCGCTTTCGAGCCCGGCGACGAGGTCCTTACCCGAGATCTGGAAGGTCGCCAGCGTGTTCTGGAACGGCAGCACGGTCAGCACCTCGCCCATGGTCACGGTGCCTTGGTCGATCGAGGCGCGCAGGCCGCCGCCATTCGAGATGACGATCTCGACGCCCTGGCCCTTGACGCGGTCGAGGATGGCATCGGAGACGAGGTTGCCCATCTCGCATTCGCGGGCGCGGCAGTTGTCGCGGCTGCCGTCGATGGCCTTAGTGGTCTCAGCCACTTCCTTGTTCTTCAATTCCTCGATCGGGGCGCCGAGCTCCTTGATGCGGGCGAGCACGGCCGGATCGGGCGTGATCGACTTGTCGAGGAAGATCGGGTCGCCGCTCGCTTGCTTGACGACGCCGTTGTCGTCGAACACGACCTTGAACTCGCCGAGATATTTCGAATAGGACGCCGCCTGCACCACCGGCACCTTGTAGCCATCGGGGTTGTCGACCATCGTCGGATAGGGGCCGGCCGCCTTCGGGTCGGTGTTCGACAGAAGCGTGTGGCTGTGGCCGCCGACCACCACGTCGATGCCGGGGATTTTCGCGATGACATCGCGCTCGCGGTTGTAGCCGATATGGGTCACCGCGATGATCTTGTTGACGCCTTGCGCCTTCAGCTTCTCGACCTCGGCCGTGATCGACTTGACGTCGTCTTCGATGGCGATGTTGGGGCCGGGCGAGGCAAGCTCCGGCGTATCATTGGTGACCGCGCCGACAATGCCGATCTTCTGGCCGCCGACCTCAAGCACGACCGACGGTTTGATCTTGCCCGCGGCGCCCGACTTGTCGTTGGGCACGACATTGGCGCTGATGATCGGGAACTTCGCCTTGTCCAGGTAAGGCACCAGCGCGCTCTCGCCGTCGTCGAATTCGTGGTTGCCGAGCGTCACCGCGTCGGGCTTGATCTGGTTGAGGAATTCCTCCTCCGCGGCACCCTTGTAGGTGATGTAGAAGAGCGAGCCCTGGAAGCTGTCGCCCGCATTGAGCAGTAGCACGTTCTGACCGTCGAGCTTCTTGCGTTCCTGCGCGATCGCGGTAACCAGCCGGCCGGCGCCGCCAATGCATTCGCCTTTGGTTTCTTCCTCGGCGGAGCATGTCGACTCGTATTTGTTGTTGCCTTCAATGCGGCTGTGCCAATCATTAAAATGCAGGATGTTCAATGTGTAGTCGGCAAAGGATGATCCGGCGGACAGGCCAAGCGCGGATGCTGAAAGAGCGGCAATGGCGGCGATCTTCTTCATTCTCGTCTCCCGGATGACCTTGAACCAGAGGCGCTTAACGCCCTTGCACTGAACGGGACATAGCAGCCAGATCCCGACCATGTTCCCATCGCGTTTTCATCGATGCAAGCGGAATCGGGCCAGCATTGCCGGGAGCAAAAAACGGCGGGTCGCCGGCCGCCGTCTTCCGAAAAGCGAAGGATGTACCGGCTTCAGGCGCGCCGCGTCAGCACGAAGTTCTGGCCCGACGCGCTGGTGCAATTGAGCTGGCTGGTGGAGATCATCAGGCAGTTGAAGCTGATCGGTGTCTGGCGGATCAGCGAGGTGCCGTGGATCTCGACCGAAGTCGCCCCGGTCATGGTGTAGCTGCCTTCGGCGAGCTTCTGGCCGGTGTCCGTGGCGACGGTGGTGAAGGTGCCGGCGGTGAAGCTCGACAGGCCGGTGCCCTTGGCGTCGATCCAGGAACCCTCGACGCCTTTCGGTCCGGCTGCGATCGGTGGCTCGGAAGGGCCGACGGTGGTGCAGGCAGAAGCGGCGAGCAGACTTGCCGCCGCAACTGCCGAAAGCAATTTGCGCGCAATGGTCATTTGAAATCCTCTCCTCTCGCATCGGCCGGAAAACCGCTTTCGATTTTCGGAAGGCACGAGGCGTACATCAAAGTGCTGGAGCGTACTTTCCAATGGATGCACGTCGCTCCAGGCCGCACCCCTTCAATCGCCCGATTTCCGGGCGATTGCAAGGCATCGCGGCATGCCGGCGCCGCATCGGCCCGAAAATCGAAGATCGATCTTCGGAAGGCGTGATGCACGCAATTTCAATGGCTTAAAGCCCTCTTGCAGGTCCGAAGGAGCGCGCGCGCTGCAACCCGCTATCGCACCAGGATGTTGCGGAATTGCCACGGGTCGTTCTTGTCGAGATCCTCGAGGAAAAGCCCCGGCCGGTGATCGAGCGGAGTCCAGTCGGTATAATAGCCCTTGACCGGCCCGAGATAGGGGAACTGCACTTCCAGGCAGCGCTTGTAGTCCATCTCGTCGGCCTCGACGATGCCGGCTTGCGGGTTTTCCAGCGCCCAGACCATGCCGGCAAGCACCGCCGAGGTGACCTGCAGGCCGGTGGCGTTCTGGTAGGGAGCGAGCTTACGCGCCTCGGCCAGCGACAGCTGCGAACCGTACCAGTAGGCGTTCTTGTCGTGGCCGTAGAGCAGCACCCCGAGCTCGTCGATACCGTCGACCAACTCGTTCTCGTCAAGCACGTGATGGACAGGTTGCGCCTTGCCAGCCGCGCCGAACATCTCGTGCAGCGACAGCACCGCGTCATTGCACGGATGGTAGGCATAGTGGCAGGTCGGGCGGTAGTGGACCTTACCCTTCTTGCCGCGCAAGGTGAAGAAGTCGGAGATCGAGATCGCTTCGTTGTGGGTCACCAGGAAGCCATATTGCGCGCCGGGCGTCGGGCACCACGAGCGCACGCGGGTGTTGGCGCCGGCCTGCTCCAGATAGATCGCCGCCTGCGAGCCGTTCTTGTGCTTCCTGGCGTTCTTCGGCATCCAGGTCTCATGCGTGCCCCAGCCGAGTTCGGCAGGCTGCATGCCCTCGGAGACGAAGCCTTCGACCGACCAGGTGTTCCAGAACACGTCCATCGGCTTCGGCTTCTTGGTGCGCTGCGTGTCGCGCTCGGCAATGTGAATGCCCTTGACGCCGGCCTTCTTCATCAGTTTCGCCCAGCCCTCGCGGTCACTCGCGGCCGGCTCGGCAAACTCCAGCCCAAGATCGGTGGCGAGGTGGACCAGCGCCTGCTTGACGAACCACGAGACCATGCCCGGATTGGCGCCGCAGCAGGAGATCGCGGTGCTGCCGCCGGGGTTCCTGGCGATTTCCTCGCGCACGCTTTCGCGCAGCGCGTAGTTGGTGCGCGCGGCGTTATCCGCCTTGTCGTCGAAGTAGAAGCCGAGCCAGGGCTCGACCACCGTGTCGACATAGAGCACGCCGAGCTTGCGGCAGAGTTTCATCAGTTCGAGCGAGGAGGTGTCGACCGACAGGTTGACGCAGAAGCCCTGGCCGCCGCCATTGGTCAGAAGCGGCGTCAGCAGCTTCTTGTAGTTCTTCTTTGTCACGGCTTCCTGCATGAAGGTGATGCCGCGCTCGTCGAGCAGCTTGCGGTCGCTATCGCGCGGGTCGATGACCGTCATGCGCGATTTGTCGAACTTGAAATGGCGTTCGATCAGCGGCAGCGTTCCCCGTCCGATCGAGCCGAAGCCGATCATCACGACGGGACCGGTGATTTCACCGTAAACGGGCCAGTTTTCATTCGCCATTTTTTCAGACACTCCGTTAAACAGGGCAAAAGCCGGGCGTTTCTGCCGGACGGCCAAGCGCTACACCACAGATCATTGTCATAAACCAGTGAAAAGCGCCAACCACTGGTCCGGCTCGCCTGATGGCGTGGTTAAGCTGCCGTGGCCATGTCGGCGAGGAAGGCGACCAGCCGGTCGCGGTCGGCGGTCAGTCCCTTGTAGTCGAGCTGGGCCTCGTCGAGCGCCTCCAGATGTGCGGCGAAGGATGCCGCGAGCGTCGCCCTGTCGGGATGGCGTGCCAGCACCTTGAGCGGGTCGAGATGGATGCGGATGGTGAACAGGATGTCGCGCGAGACGGGCAGTTTGCGCAACGTCTGGCGCTCGACGCGGATGAAGGCATGGGCGTCGATATCGCCGTCGGCGAAGCGTGTGGGGCGGTTGGTGGCGCGGTCGATGCGCTGGAGGTTGGAGAGCGGATGGTAGAGGGCGTCGCCGGCCTGGATCGACCAGTTGTAGCGCTCCACCGCCTGACCCTGAAGACCGTCGAACATGCGGTTGATCAATTCTGCCGGACGCGTGCCGGGCCCGAACCCCGGCACCGGCGCATGGATCTGCTGCAGCGGCTTGCCGAATTTTTCCAGGAGCGACCAGGACGAAGGAAAGCAGAGCGAGCCGGCGGCCAGGCGCCAGCCGCTTTCATCCCGGCGCATCAGGATCAGATCCTCCTGGACGAGCAGGGATGCCTGAACGAGCGGCGCCGCGCGCAGGGCCGCAGTCGGTCCGCCACCGTTCTCGTCGCCGATCACGGCGGCGCCGGAGCCGCCATCGCGATGGGTCCCGGGGTGTTTCGCCGCGAGATAGGCTGCGAGGAGATCGAGCACCTCTCGCTGGGCCTCGCGTGTGCCATCCTCCTCGACGAAGACCTTTTCGGGAATCTCCGCGTAGAGCCGGCGCTTCTCGGCGAGATGAGGCAAGAGACATTCGTCGACATCGATCCACTCGTCGAGGCCGAGCGGCTTCAGCCCGATGGTGAAGGGTTTCGACGAACCGTCATAGGGCGTATGGGCGGGCCCGTTCATGCTTCCTTGAACGCGTCGAGTTGAGCGGCGGTCATTCTCGCCGTGAATTCAGTGATGTCATAGTCGGCGGCGCCGGCTTGGGCGAAGGGATCGGCGGCCAGCTTGGCGTCCAACACGTCGCGCGGGCCGCGCGCTATGATGATGCCGCCGGTTCTTGGCCGCTTTGGACCGGAGATGACGAAGATACCCTCCGCATAGCATGCTTTCAGCCACTCGACATGTGCAGCTTGCAGCCGATCGATCTCGGTAAGCGGCACCTTGTAGTTCAGCGACACGACGAACATCATTCTCTCCAGACCTGCGTCAGGCCAACCGTGCGGGGATAAGGCCGCGCAGCGAATTGCCGACGAAGATCGCCTTCGCCGACTTCAGATCGTCTAGGGTGTAGATCGCTTCGCGGGCGCGGCCTTCATCCAGAAGCTCGCCGCGCAATACGCCAGGCAAGAGACCGCAGTCGAGCCGGGGCGTTGCCAGCACGCCGTCGCCGAAATCGGCGAAGAGATTGGTGATCGTACCCTCGCAGAGTTCGCCGCGTTCGTTGGCGAGCAGCACCTCGTCCGCGCGGCTGGCGAGATATTCGGCGCGCGCCCGCTGGTAGGTGTCGCGGCGGCTGGTCTTGTGGCGAAGCAAAGTGTCGCCGGAATCGAGCCGGACCCGCGCCAGTTGCAGGCGCCAGACCTTGTCGGCGGCGAGCGGCTCATAGCGCTGCGCGGCAGCCGTCACCTCGCCATTGCGCGCCAGGACCAGACGGGTGCGCAAGGCGATCGTTTGCCGGCCAACCGTGTCCGTCAGCACTTCGCCGACCCGTTGCGGTTCACAGGCAAAGCCCAGCTCGGCCGCCGAAGCATAGAGCCGCGCAAGGTGACGATCGAAGCGCAGGAAGCCGGGGCCCGGCTCCCAACGCATGGTCTCGATCAGCTCGAAATCGGCACGGTCCCTGTCGCGAAGCGGGCTTTCAAGAGACACTCCTGATACTCCTCCTCGGCGGTGGAATCGAAGACGACGCCGCCGCCGACATTGTAGACGGCCTCGCCGCTGGAAAAGAGCGAAATGGTGCGGATCGCCACGGAAAAGCGCATTGTGCCGCCGGGTGCGATCCAGCCGATGGCGCCGCAATAGACGTCGCGCGGTGTGCCCTCGAGATCGTGCAGTATCTCCATGGCGCGGATTTTCGGCGCGCCGGTGATCGAGCCGCAGGGGAACAGCGCCGCGAGGATGCGGCGGATGCCGACGTCCGGCAACAGCCGGGCCCGCACGCGGCTCACCATCTGGTGCACGGTCGGATAGGTCTCTATGCGGAACAGTTCCGGCACCTCCAGTGTGCCAACCTCGCTGATCAGCGAGATGTCGTTGCGCAGCAGGTCGACGATCATGCGGTTCTCGGCCTGGTTCTTCTCGTCCTTGCGCAGGAACGATTTCAGCCGCGCGTCCTCGGCCCTGGTCGCGCCGCGCGGCGCCGTGCCCTTCATCGGATGCGTCTCGATCATCCCTTCGGCGTCGATCTCGAAGAAGAGCTCGGGCGATCGCGAGAGCACCACCGGATCGCCGAGCGAAATCAGCGCGCCGTATTTCACCGGCTGGCGTTCGGTGAGCGAGTCGAAGGCGGCGAGCGGATCGCCGGACCACTGCGCGCGCACGGGGAAGGTCAGATTGCCCTGGTAGCAGTCACCCCTGCGGATGTGGTCGTGCAACCGCGCAAAGCGCTTCGCATAGTCCTGCGCCGACCAGGCCGCCCGGGCGTCGAAGATCGGGCCGTTGGTCGCCGGACCGGCGCGGCGTGGCACCGCCTGCTCGACGGGAGCATCGAAGACGCCGAAGCACACCAGCGGCGCGCGCCGACCCTCAGGAAGCAATGGCACCAGTTTTGGCTCGAGCAGGTAGCCAGCCTCGTAGGAGAGGTATCCTGCCAGCCATTTGCCGGCGTCGGCTGCCGCCTGCGCGGCTTCGAGCGCCGGCAGGAAATCGTCCGCGTCGCGCGCCACGATGATCTCGGCCGGTTGGTCGAAGACCAACTGGCGGCCGCTCTCGTCGTTGCGGAAAATAGCGGAGGGCAGGGACATTGCTCGGGTGTTCGGTCGGTGGCGCCAGCGATCGCTCTATATGGGGTCTTGGTGGCGCGCAATCGAGGGAGCGGCGTCCTGGGACGCAAAGGCGGCTGGAGCAAAGGAAGGCGGCGGTGCCCAGGACTGGCACCGGCGCTGTCACATGCCCGAAGGCGAAGCGGGATCAGGTGTTGCTGGCGGTTCCCGCGGTCGGGAAGCGGCGGGCGAATTCCTTCTCATCGCCGGCGGCGAGCAACTTCGCCTGCTCGATCCATTGCTCGCGCGCGATACGACCATCGAAGTTCAGCACGTCCTCGATCCGCTTGACGTCGGCTGCTGTCCAGGCGGCAATCTGGGCATAGCTTGTAACCCCAAGGCCCTTGAGCAGCTTTTCGTTGACCGGGCCGATGCCGATGAGGCGGCGCAGATTATCGGCCTTGCCCGTCGCCGCCTTGGTCGAAGCCGGTGCGGCCTTCTTCGCTGCAGCCTTGGGCGCCGCTGCTTTGGGCGCGGCCGGCTTCGGCGCGGCGGCCGACCTGGTTGCCGCTGGCTTGGCCGATGCCGGCTTTGCCGCGGCAGGCTTGGCGGCGGCAGGCTTGGCGGCGGGCGACTTGGCGGCGGCAGGCTTGGCGGCGGGCGACTTGGCGGCGGCAGGCTTGGCAGCGGCAGGCTTGGCAGCGGCAGGCTTGGCAGCGGCAGGCTTGGCAGAAGCCGATTTGGCCGGTGCGGGTGTCGAGACGAGCGCCGCCGGCGCGGGAGCGGAGGCCTTTGCCGCGCCGGATGCGGCCGGCGCCTCGCGCAGCCGGCGTTCGAGGTCGGCACGTGTGTGGCCGCATGCTTCGAGCTCGGCGGTCAGCCTGTCGGTATCAGCGCGGAGCCTGTCGCGCTCGCCGCGCGTGCGGTCCAGATCACCGCGCAGGCTGTCGAGCTCGCCGCGCAGCCGACCCCAGATGAACCAGCCAACCGACACACCCACAATGAACGCCAGGAGAACGTAGAAAAAAGTGCTCATTCCCTCTCTCCAGTCCGATCCATCCGCCGCGGCCTGGAATGACGACCTCGGCGAAAGGACCATTCAATGGTTCCGCGCTTGCGGAACAGCTGGCTTCAACAGAGCTGTCGGCGCTCGGCTCTTCGCCCATGGCCAACGGCCGCATCGCATTCGCCAAATGTCGCCACCGGCCGAAGCTCGTCCCCTGGCCTGGGCTTTGCGTCCGGCTGAGCTTGAGGCGGGACGCTACCATATGACTTGCGGAAAGCTAACGGAAAAAATTCCCGGAGAGTTCTTCAAGAACAGATATTTATGCCAAGAGTAGAGCCCATCCCAACATGTGTTCCGGCTAAACTATTCTGGCGCGGACCGAGGTCGAAGTCGCGCGTCACTTATCCAGCGCTTCCAGCTCGTCGATCAGGCCGCCGATCACGCCAAGCCCGATCTGCCAGAAGGCGGGGTTGGTGGCATCAAGACCGAACGGAGCCAGCAGCTCGGAATGATGCTTGGTGCCGCCGGCGCGCAGCATCTCGAAATACTTCTCCTGAAAGCCGCGCTCGGCATTCTGATAGACCGCGTAGAGCGAGTTCACCAGGCAATCGCCGAAGGCATAGGCATAAACGTAGAAGGGCGAATGGATGAAGTGTGGGATATAGGTCCAGAACACTTCATAGCCGTCGCGCAGCCGGATCGCCGGCCCCAGGCTTTCGGCCTGCACCTCGAGCCAGAACTGGCCGAGCCTGTCGGAGGTCAACTCGCCGTTCTTGCGCTCGGCATGCACCTTGCGCTCGAACTCGTAGAAGGCGATCTGGCGCACCACCGTGTTGATCATGTCCTCGACCTTCTGGGCGAGCATGGCCTTGCGCTCGCGCCGGTCGGTGGTCTGGTCGAGCAGCGAGCGGAAGGTCAGCATCTCGCCGAAGACGGAGGCCGTCTCGGCGAGCGTCAGCGGCGTCGAGGCCATCAGCGCGCCCTGGCCTCCGGCCAGCACCTGGTGGACGCCATGGCCGAGCTCATGCGCCAGCGTCATCACATCGCGCGGCTTGCCCATATAATTGAGCAGCACATAGGGATGCGCCGACGGCACCGTCGGATGGGCGAAGGCGCCGGGCGACTTGCCGGGCCTGACCGGCGCGTCGATCCAGTTGCGGTCGAAGAAGGTGCGGGCGATTTCGGCCATGTCGGGCGAAAAGCGCTGATAGGCCGACAGCACCGTGTCCCTGGCGTCGTTCCAGCGGATGATCGCCTGCGGGGTCTCCGGCAAGGGCGCGTTGCGGTCCCAGTGGTTCATCACCGCCATGCCGAGCCAGCGCGCCTTCATCGCATAGTAGCGGTGCGACAGGCGCGGATAGGCCTCGCGCACGGCGGCCGCCAGCGCGTCGACCACGCCGCGCTCGACGCGGTTGGCGAGGTGCCGTGAATCGGCGATGTCCTCGAAGCCACGCCAGCGGTCGGAAATCTCCTTGTCCTTGGCCAGCGTGTTGGTGATCAGCGTGAAGGTGCGCAGATTCTTGCGGAAGGTCGCGGCCAGCGCCTCTGACGCCTGGCGGCGCACTTCGCCATCGGCGTCCTGCAGGCGGTTCAGCGCCGGCTCCAACGCCAGCTCCTCGCCGCCGAGGTCGAAGCGCAGATCGGTCATCGTCTCGTCGAACAGCCGGTTCCAGGCGCCGCGCCCGGTGATCGACTTTTCGTGGAAAAGCTGCTCGACCCTATCCTCGAGCTGGTAGGGCTTGTCCTTCCTGAGGTCGAGCACCCAGGGCCGGTAGTGGCCAAAGGTTGGGTCGGCGGCGAGCGCGCTTTCGATCACGGCGTCGTCGATCAGGTTGAGCTCCAGCGCGAAAAACAGGAGATGCGCGCTGGCGTCCGTCATCTTTTCCTGGATGTCGCCATAGAGCTTGGCGCGCTGCGGATCGGCGGTGTTGCCGGCGTAGATCAGCCCGGCATAGGAGACGATGCGGCCGATCAGCTCCTCCAGCGCCTCATAGGCCTGCAAGGCTTCGCCCAGACGGCCGGCGACGCCGCGCTCGGCCTCGGCGGCAAGCGTGCCCTTCCAGCGGGTCTCGAAGCCAACAGCATCCTGCGCGGCCCTGGCAATGTCGCGCTTCAGCTCGGGCGCTTCCATGCCGGAATAGAGATCGGCGAGGTTCCATTCCGGCAGGTCGCCAAGCTCCGCGGCGCCGTGACCGGACGCAGTCGCCGAAAGCCGCCGATCAGGAATCATGCGCATCAAAAATACCTTCCAGAACAAGGGAGAAAGCAGAGGCCGGTCAAATCCTAAGGAATTCGTTCACCGGGTTTTTTGAAACCTTATTTAGAACCCTGTGCCAAGATGATCCACGGGGATTTCTCGGGCCGGGCAATTACACAGTCATGACAGGTTCCATACTCATAGTCGATGACGATCCCGTGCAGCGCAGGCTGCTCGAGGCGGCGGTGACGAAATTCGGCCACGGGGCGATCGTGGCCGATGGCGGCGAGGCGGGACTTGGCGTTCTCGACGGACCCAATGCGCGCGACGTGTCGGTGATGATCCTCGACCTCGTCATGCCTGGGCTCGACGGCATCGGCGTCTTGAAGGCGATGCGCGAGCGCGGTATCCACGTTCCGGTCATCGTGCAGACCGCGCAGGGCGGCATCGAGACCGTCGTATCGGCGATGCGCCACGGCGCCTTCGATTTCGTCGTCAAGCCGGCCTCGCCCGACAGGCTGCAGACGGCGATCTCCAACGCGCTGAAGGTCGAGGCGGTCGAAGACGAGATGAAGCGCACGTCCAGGCGGCGCGGCGGCCACCTGACCTTCAAGGACCTGATCACGCACAGCCCGGCGATGGACCGGGTGATCCGGCTCGGCCAGAAGGCGGCGGCGTCCAACATCCCGATCCTGATCGAGGGCGAATCGGGCGTCGGCAAGGAGCTGGTGGCGCGCGCCATCCAGGGCAGCGGCGACCGCCGCTCGAAACCGTTCGTCACCGTCAATTGCGGCGCCATCCCCGACAACCTCGTCGAATCGATCCTGTTCGGCCACGAGAAGGGCTCGTTCACCGGCGCCACCGACAAGCACACCGGCAAATTCGTCGAGGCGCATTCGGGCACGCTGTTCCTCGACGAGATCGGCGACCTGCCGCTCGACGTCCAGGTCAAGCTGTTGCGCGCGGTGCAAGAGGGCGAGGTCGATCCGGTCGGAGGCCGTTCGACGGTCAAGGTCGACATCAGGCTGATCTCGGCGACGCACCGCAATCTCCTGCAGCAGGTCAAGGACGGCCGTTTCCGCGAGGATCTGTTCTACCGTCTTAACGTCTATCCGATCTTCGTGCCGCCGCTGCGCGACCGCCGCGACGACATTCCCTATCTGGTCAGGCATTTCATGGAGAAGGTGGCGCCTGCCGATCCCCGTCACCGTCCGCAAGGCATCTCGGCCAGGGCGCTCGCCATGCTGCAGGCCTATGACTGGCCGGGCAACATCAGGCAGTTGGAGAACGCCGTCTTCAGGGCTTCCGTGCTGGCCGAAAGCGAGCTGCTGACGGAAGAGGAGTTTCCGCAGATCCGCGCGCAGCTGGAAGGCACCGTCAAGCTCGATGTCGAAATTGGCGCGCCAGCGCCTGAGCTGAGCGGTGACGACGACGTGGCCGGCGAGCCGGGGGTGGTCGTGGCCGAGCCCGATCCGCCGGCAAGGCTGCAGCCGCGCTTCGGGACGTTGCGGGCACTGGACGAGCGCGGCAATGTGCGCGCGCTGGCCGAAGTCGAACTGGAAATGATCAAGCTCGCCATCGACCATTACAATGGCCAGATGAGCGAGGTCGCGCGCCGTCTCGGCATCGGCCGTTCGACCCTCTACAGGAAGCTCAAGGAATACGGCATCGACCCGGAAAGCGGCCGCATCGAGCGCCTTGCTTCCTGACCCGCCGAGCCCTTTTCGCAAGCTCCGGACCAGTTCCGTCCCCTGGTGCGGGCCCGCTCGGCATTGATCGCGGCGCCGGCGGCGCCGCAACGACTCGATTATGGCTGCGATCACGCAATTAAGGCCGGCGGTAACAGATCGTGTTTCGGCCAAAGGCGGAAAAATGATCTAAACCAGCAATTTACCAAGAAACGCAGTGCAATATTTTTGACGGGATATCGCCACGGTGTTACCGCATTTCGGCTTCAATAAGCGATGATTAACCATTAGGATCGATATTCGGATGTGAGAACAACACATCCGTTTGGGCAAATCCGGGGACAAACGGCAGCCTGCAAGGCCATTTGATTTGAACCAAGTCGAACGACATACAGACGGGCGGCATTATCACATGAGCGTCTGGCCGAGATGGCTGGCAGCGGTGGTTTTTGCGCTTGGTTTCCTTGCCGCGACCGGCGCCAGCGCCGAAGTTCGTTCGCTGAAGCTCTATCATCTCCACACGCACGAAAAGGCCGAGATCGTCTACAAGCGCAATGGGCGCTACGATCCCGAGGGCCTGCGCAAGATCAACATCATCCTGCGCGACTGGCGCCGCAACGAACCGACCAAGATGGATCCGCGGCTGCTCGACCTCGTCTGGGAGGCCTACCGGCAGAGCGGCGCCACCGACTACATCCAGGTCGTCTGCGGCTACCGCTCGCCGGCGACAAACTCGATGCTGCGCAGCCGCAGCCGGGGTGTCGCCGAGAAGAGCCAGCATATGCTCGGCAAGGCGATGGACTTCTATATCCCCGGCGTGCCGCTGAAGAAGCTGCGCAACATCGGTCTCAAGATGCAGGGCGGCGGCGTCGGCTACTATCCCTCGTCGGGCTCACCGTTCGTGCATATGGATGTCGGCAATGTGCGCCACTGGCCTGGCATCAGCCGCCAGGAACTGGTCGGGGTGTTCCCGAACGGCAAGACCCTGCACGTTCCGAGCGACGGCAGGCCGCTGCCGGGCTATGAACAGGCTTTGGCCGCCTACAAAGCCCGCAAGGGCGCCGGTACCCCCAACATTGAACTGGCCAGCGCCGGCGGTTCGACCAAGCGGTCCGGCGGGCTGCTTGCTGCCTGGTTTGGCGGCGGCGATGACGAGGCCGACGACAGCGCCGATGTCGCGACTGCCGCGCCTGCGCCCAAGCCGAAGAGCGTGAAGCCGGCGGCGGCCGCCAAGCGCAGCAACCCGCCTGGCATCGCGATCGTGTCACCCCAGGACGCGCAGCGCGCCAACATTCCACAGATCGCCGACGACAATTCGGCCGATTCGGAACCTGAGCAGGACACGCCGGAGACGATCATCGCGGCGCTGCCGCCAAAGGAGGTCCCGCTGCCGGACTTCGCGCCGCGACCGAAGACCGATGTCGGCCAGCAGACGCCTGAGAACGTGCCATTCGGCGTGGCCGACGCCTCGGCGACCACCGAGCAGTCGGTGGCGACGGCGCATGCGCCGGTCAACGTGCCCTTCGGCATGGCCAATCCGGCCGGCGCCGATGCCGATCCAGCGCAGGCGGCGGTCAACAACAACGTTCCGCTGCCGACCTGGCGACCCGACCGTTCGCTTCCGGCCGATCTCGCGGCGCAGGACAAGAGCGTGCTGCTGGCGCTGGCCGACACCGCCCAGCACAACAAGACCGCGACCGATGCGTTCTCGGTCCTGCCCAGCGCGCGTCCGGATGAGGCCAAGGCGGACGAAGTCAAGCCGGATGAAGTCAAGCCGGATGAAGTCAAGGCCGTTCTCGACGAGGCCAACGCCACGACCGAGGCCAGTGTCGCCAGTGGCGACTATCAGGTCGCCTCGCTCGAGCCGCGCTCGGCATTCAACGATCCGTCCGGCGTCGATGCGGCCTCCCCGCGCGACGCCATCGCCAGCCGCCCGGCCGGTTCCGATCCGGCGCTGGCAATCGGTGCCGGCGTGAAGACGACGCGCAAGGAAGCCAGGGCCAGCGCCCGCGACCTCAAGCCCGGGCCGAAGGCAATGGTGGTTGCCGCCGCGCCGCAGGCCGCGCGCTGGGCACTGAACAGCGGCGAATACGTCGCCACGGTCTCCAGCGCGACGACGGCGCCGCGCTATGCCTACAACATCGTGCATACGCCGCCGAGCGAGGTCTATACGGCAGGCTTCCAGGCCGACAACCAGTTGGCGGATGCCAACCGGTTCACCGGCAACGCCGTGAAGTTCCTCTCGGTCGCCCGTTTCCAGACCAAGTAGGCGACAGGCCAGACAATCGCAAAAGCCGCGCCGGGCGACCCGCGCGGCTTTTTGCTTTTTGGCGGGCAACGCCCGCGGAACCGTCCGCTCGGCTCTGGCTTCGACCGTGCCGGGATGCTAACGACAAGCGCCTGCTCTCCCGCTTCGTCTAATGGTAGGACAGCGCCCTTTGAAGGCGTGAATCGTGGTTCGAATCCATGAGCGGGAACCAGCGCTTGCCGACCTGTCAGCAATGGGCTCGGGCCTGCGGATCACGTCAAGCATTGGGTTCACCACAAGAAGGTCGTCGAGAAGCTCTGCAGCTGATTGCATTCCAGCAACTGGTCCGGTCGGCTCGAGCCGGCCGGGCTTTTCGTGTCCAGGACGCTACTTCGTGAGCTGGCTCGCCGCGCGCGCCAGGGCTTCGATCTCGTCCCACTTGCCGGCCTTGACCATGTCGTCGGGCGCCACCCAGGATCCGCCGACGCAGATGACGTTGGGCAGAGCAAGATAGTCGGCGGCGTTCCTGGCACTGATGCCGCCGGTCGGGCAGAACTTCACGTCAGCGAGCGGTGAGGCGAAGGCCTTCAGCGAGGCAATGCCGCCGGACTGCTCGGCAGGGAAGAATTTCAGGAAGCGCAAGCCGGCCTCGCGGGCGGCCATGATCTCGCCGGGCGTGATGGCGCCGGGCAGCAGCGGCACATCGCTGTCACTGGCCGCGGCCAGGAGCTGGCTGGTGATGCCGGGGCTGACGATGAATCTCGAGCCGGCGCGGGCTGCTTCATCGAACTGCCCGGCGTCGAGGATGGTGCCGGCGCCGACGATGGCGTCCTCGACCTCGCCGGCGACGCGCCGGATCGCTTCCAGCGCATCGGCGGTCCTGAGCGTGATCTCGATCGCCGGCAGGCCGCCGCGGGCGAGCGCGCGGGCAAGCGGTACCGCGTCGGCGACATTGGCGATCTTGAGCACCGGGATGACCGGCTGGCCATTGAGGAGCGACAGGAGCTTCTCGGTCTTGCTGGGCATTCGCTTGCTCTCTCCGGTATCGATCGATTTCAACCGATTAGCAGAAGGGGTATCCCGAGTCCACGAAACGAGGCGTGTCGCGATGTCACGCACCGGCGACGAGTGTCAGCCGCTTTCCCGGAAGGCGGCTGGTCCGCTCCGCCTTGAATCGGCTTTCACCACGGTTTAGTGGCATGGCGATGACAATTTCCACCCGAACCAATTCTGTGCGCGTCGCCGCGCTGTACAAATTTGCCCGGCTCGACGGCTTCGAGGCGCTGCGCGCGCCGCTCGCAGCCTTCTGCTGCGGGCGCGGCATCAAGGGCACGCTGCTGCTTGCACATGAGGGCATCAACGGCACCGTTGCCGGCAGCGAGGCCGACATCGCCGCGCTGATCGACCATCTGAACTTCATCGAAGGCCTGGCCGGCCTCGAGGTCAGATACAGCGCCGCCGCCGAGATGCCGTTCCACCGCATGAAGGTGCGGCTGAAGCGCGAGATCGTCACCATGGGCGTCGAGGACCTCGATCCGGCAAGCAGCGCCGGCACCTATGTCGCGCCGGCCGACTGGAACACGCTGATCTCGGACGAGAACACCATCGTCATCGACACGCGCAATGCCTATGAGGTGTCAATCGGCACCTTCAAGGGCGCGGTCGATCCGGCGACCGCGAGCTTTCGCGAATTCCCGGCCTGGGTCGAGCGGCATCGCGACCAACTCGAAGGGCGCAAGGTGGCGATGTTCTGCACCGGCGGCATACGCTGCGAGAAGGCGACGGCCTATGTGAAATCGCTCGGCTTCGAGGCTGTGTTCCACCTGAAGGGCGGCATCCT